>NZ_JBVHHY010000004.1:280584-412934 GCF_055560835.1 Kitasatospora sp. NPDC023120
CGCCGCGCCCTGCCCGACCCGTTCGCCGGCCGGCGCGGATGGCGTACCGCGCCTGCCTGGTAGGGCCCCTGGACGCCGGGCTGCGCCGCCGCGCCCGGCCCGACCCGTTCGCCGGCCGGCGCGGATGGCGTACCGAGTGCTGGTGGTACCGCCGCCTGGCCGACCCTGCATGGGGATGACGGCCGACGCGGGGCAGGGGTGTGCCCTCAGTCGCGCCGGGCCCAGTCCACGACGTCCCGGATCGCCTGCACCACCGCGTCCGCCCGCTCGAAGCACAGCTGGCTGTGCCCGGTGTCGGGCAGGATCCGCTGCTCGCCGCGGGTCACCGCGCCCGCCATCGCCGCGTCCAGGCCCGACTTGCCGTCGTGCATCGCCTGCAGCGTCTGCTCGGACATCAGCGCCTGCTGCCCGGGGTCGACGCCCAGCGGGGTCAGCGCGATCACCGGCACGTCCGGCAGGTCCGCCCCCGCCTTCAACTCCTCGGCCAGGGCGGGCATCGAAGCGCGTTCGGCGATGCCGACGCGGATCCACCGCTCGCTCACGTGGTACTCGGTCACCGCCTCCCGCACGTCCTGCGGGTAGTCCACCAGCAGCTCCTCGCACATCTGCCGGATCATCGGCAGCGCCTGGCGCAGCTGCTCCTCGGTGGGCGACATCGCCACGCTCGCCGCCAGGCTCGCCTCGGCCGGCACGAAGTCGTCCCAGTCGCGGTGGAAGGCGTCCAGCCACACCAGTCCGGCGACGTCCTCGGGGTACAGCTGCGCGAAGCGGTGCGCGTAGGCGCCGCCCAGGGAGTGCGGCACCAGCACGTACGGGCCGGCCACGCCCTCGGCGCGCAGCAGTTCGCGCAGTTCGGCGGCGACCTCGGCGGCGGTGCGCGCCAGCGCGGCCTCGTCGCTGTAGCCGGTGCCGGCGCGGTCGTACACCACGGCGGTGGCGAAGTGTGCGACGTGCTGCTGGATGCCGTAGTAGTCGAGGCCGATCGCGCTGGCGCCCGGCAGGAAGACGACGGCCGGCCCGCCGTCGCCGCTGCGGTGGACGTACAGGCGGCGGCCGTCGACCTCCCGGAAGCCCCCGAGGGGAGCGGTGAGCGGGGCCTGGGAGGAGGTGGTCTCGTTCGTCATGCGAGCAGCCTCCAACCCTGACGCAGCGTCAAGGTCAAGCCCGATCCGCGGGCCGGCCCCCGGTGATCATTGCCGGCCGGCCGTGATGATCATCAGGTTTGTGCGGATGCAACCGACGCAACCGGACCTTCGTCCTGGTCCACGGGGCCTTCTGCGACCCCTTCGCCTTCGCGCCGCCGCAGGCCGAACTCGGCCTCCGGGGGCACCGCTCGGTCGCCGTCGACCCTGTCCGCCCCGGACGGCTGCGACCGGCACCGTCACAACAGCCCCCGGGCGAGGACGTTGTCGGCAATGCGCCGAAGCACGCCGAGCGCAGTCGCGTACTCCTCTTCCGTGATGTCGCCGAGGAACTCCGCGCGCGCCCGGTCCATGTGCTCCTTCGCCGTCGCCAGGCCTCGGCGGCCCTGTTCCGTGAGCGTCAGCCGGCCGTCCGCGCCGAGGCGGTGCCGGCCCCGGTGCACGAGGGAGTCGGCGGCGTGGACGATCACCCGGGTGTCCATGCCGTAGGGCACGGCCACGGGGCCGATCTCCTGCCTGGTGAGGCCGTGCTCGGCCCGGACGATGTTGTCGAGCGCCCACCACTGGGGCTGGGTCGTGTCGACGCGTGCCGGGGCGGCCTGCGAGTGCCGCAGGATCGCCTCGGTGGCGGCCCAGACGGCCAGCGCGAGGGGCCGCTGGTCGAGCGTGGCGGTGCCGTTGTGCGGGGTGCTCGCCGTCGTCACGACCGCGAGGCTAGGACCTCAAGCGGGGTTGAGGCCAAGGTGGTTCGGACCATCACGGCTGCGCCGGCGCAGCGCAAATTCGGATGCCCCCTGCCGACCGCCCCGGTAGCCTGCGCCACCATGGCATCGGAACTGCAACGCCCCCCGCTCCAAGCGGACGAACGCACCACGCTCATCGGCTGGTTGGACCTGCAACGGCAGATCCTGCGCTGGAAGTGCAAAGGACTGGGCGACGAGGACGCCCACCGCTCGCCCATCCCCACCTCACCCGCGATGACGATGGCCGGCCTCCTCTCCCACATGCGCTGGACCGAGCACCTGTGGCTGGAGGTGCTGTTCCTCGGCGGCGACGAGAAGCAGAACCCCGCCTTCGACGAGTCGACCAAGGACGCCGACTGGGACACCGGCGGCCGCCCCCTGGCCGAACTCCTCGCCGAGTACGAGGCCCAGTGCGCCCGCAGCAACGAGATCCTCGCCGCGGCCTCCCTCGACGACACCGGCCGCCACACCGGCTTCCACTCCGCCGGCGCCAACCTCCGCTGGATGCTCGTCCACCTCATCGAGGAGACCGGCCGCCACGCCGGACACGCCGACCTCGTCCGCGAACTCCTCGACGGCACGAAGGGCTACTACTAGGCCCGCCCGCAGCCGAAAGCGTGCCGCGCGTCGTTCAGCCCGGGTGCATGCGGGACGAGGGATCCGTTGCTGCGGACGATCACGTCTGCCGACTGCCCGTTGAATCCGCTCACGTAGGCGCTCTCGACGCGGTTGCCGAGCAGCAGTTGCACGAGACCGGACAGGTTCTCAGCCCTCGCCTCCACAGGCTCGAGCCCGCACGCGGCAACAGCACCGGCCGGCGTGGCACCCGGCCCGACCGCGACGAGAACAATCTCACGCGCGGTCATCTGATCTCCTCCTCGTTGCATGGAACCGGGTCCATCCAACCCCACCCGCGCGAAATCGCGCGCGACCGTACCGGGGGAAAGCACGACGGCCACCCACGGCGGAGTGGGCGGCCGTCGGTGTCCCGGCGGGTGATGTCAGGCGACCGCAACCCCGGCGGCCATCAAACCGCTTGCCGCCCGCCCCCGGGCCGCGCCGATACTGCCCCATGAGCAGAATCGCGCAGGTGATCGTCCTGGCCAAGTACGCGGACGACGTGATGGAACCGCTGACCCGGCACGACGACTCACGCACCTGGGACGGCTGCTTCCGGCCGCTCGGCCTGTTCGCCGAAGGATGGGTCGTCGAGTTCCACCGGATGCACACGCGCACCGGCCTGCTGCGCCACCTGGAGTCGCTGGCGTGGCCGCACCCGGCGAGCGTGCAGGTGCTCCTCCACGACGAGGAGGACGACTGCTACGGGCTGTGGATGCTGCGCGACGGCGAACTGCGCGAGGTGCCCCTGCCCGGACACCGGCGCCTCCACCCACCGGCACCCCCCACCGAGGAGTACCCGCCCAGCCCCGGCCTGCTGTGGCACGAGGAGTACCCCGCCCCGGACGGGTACACCACCGAGCGTCAGGACCCGCGCACCGCCTGGTAGACCCGACCGGGCACGCGCGGGAAGTCGGACCCGCCGACTTCCCGCGCGGAACCCTCACCCCGAGTGGAGCACCCGCAAGCGCCCGGGCGCCGCCGGATCCCGGTCGACGACCTGCACCGGCGGCCACCCCCACTGCCACACACCGCCGCCGCCCGGCGCCCGGGAGAACCCGGATCCGCCCCCGGGTGCCCTCGACGTCCACACCCGCCCACGCCCCGGCGATGCGCACCCGCTCCGCACCGGCCGACCGCAGAACCTCGGCCAGGACGGCGACGGTGTCGTAGCCCTCGAAGGCCACGAAGGACGGCGCTGCGCCCAACCGCTCGCGCAGGGCCGCCTCGACCCGGGCGCCGAGCGGGGCGAGGCGCTCGGGCAGGTAGCGCAGGAACGGGATCGCCGATCCGCCGTCGCCCAGCGGCTGCGCCCACTGGGCGAACTCCGGCTGCCCCGCCGGGGCGCCGATCAGGACCCCGGCGAGGCGCCGGTCCCGGCGGACGGTCCCGACGATCGCCGCCGCCGGGTCCGGGGCGCCGACCAGCAGGAGCAGCGCGCTCGCGGCTTCGTCCCCGCCCACGACCTGCCGAACCGTATGGCCCCCTCCCCGGCCGCGCGCGTCGCCGAGGCCCTCGCCAACCGCTCCCCGCCGGTCCTCCTGCACGGTCAACGCGCCACCTGGCAACGGCGGACGGGGCCGCCCGGCGCACGTGCCGGGCGGCCCCGTCCGCCGTTGTCAGGCGCGAGGGGGGCGCTCAGGGCCGAGTTCGGCATCCAGCCGCTCCGGCCAGTCCTCGTCGGCCAGTTCGGCCGCTGCCAGGAGGTCGCGCCAGTCCGTCGACGCGAGTCGGACGGCTTCCCCGAACCGGCCGGTACCCCCTCGTGAAAACCGGTGGCCGGGCGCCGGCGCCCGACGATCGAAATGTGACATGCTACAAGGCGACGGCATCACCCTCAGAGCCCGGCACGGCACCGACCTCCCCGTGCTGGAGGCCGAGCTGTACGACGACGTCGCAACCCGCGCGCGGGCCGACTCCCGGCCCTGGCGCCCGCTGCCGCCGGGCTCCGCCCGGTCGCCGTACGCCGTCGCGGGGCCGTCCGAGGAGGCCGCGTGTTTCTCCGTGGTCGAGATCGCCTCGGGGGAGCCGGCCGGCGAGGCCCTGCTGTGGGGCATCGACGCCCACAACCGCAGCGCCCACCTCGGCCTCGCGCTGCGCCCGGCCCTGCGCGGGCGCGGGCTCGCGGCGGGCGTGCTGCGGGTGCTGTGCCGGTACGGCTTCGTGGTGCTCGGCCTGCAGCGGCTGCAGTTGGAGACGCTCGCGGACAACGCGCCGATGGTCAGGGCCGCCATCCGGGCCGGCTTCACCGTCGAGGGCACCCTGCGCCGTTCGGCGTGGGCGTGCGGGCGGTTCGCGGACCAGGTCGTGCTCGGGCTGCTCGCCGAGGAGTACCGCCGCCCTGCGGCGTGACCGGCCGGGTGCGGCGAAGCGCCCCGGGACCGGAGGTGCGGTCCCGGGGCGCTCGAGCCGCTCGGGTCAGGGGGTGGTGCAGACGGCGGTGGCGCGGATGGACTCGTCCACGGTGTTGGTGTTGGTGCCGCGGAAGACCCAGGCGCTGCCGCTCGGGTAGGAGTCGGTGACGAAGATCTTGAACGCGCTGGTCTGTCCGCCGCCGCCGGTGGGTACCTGGCCCGACGGACAGCTGACGCTCGCGTACCCGTTGTTGCCCGGGTGCACGACGACCCAGTCGCCGAAGATCTGGTTGTGCGCGGCCAGCATCGAAGCGTCAGCGGCGGTGGGGTCGTTGGGGACGGTGACGGTCGGCTTCGCGACGGGCTTGTCGTCGGCGACGGCTGCCACGGTGCTGCCGGCCAGCAGGCCGACGACGGCGAGGGCGGTCAGGGTGAGGGGCGTGATGCGGGCCATGCGTGGTCTCCTGATGGATCGGGTTGCGGCTCTCGCTGACGGAGGGCGGGTCCCTGCGTCGCATCCGATGCGTACCCGAACGGTCCCGCCCGCCGCCGGAGGGCGCGGCGTCCCGCTACCCGGGCGGAGGAACACCGGCGCTCGGCCGGGCTAGGGCCCGTACCAAAAGTGGACCTCGACGAGGGGCTGTGATCGGCGCGTTGACGACGTGCCGGGCGAAGTCCCGGGCGTTGTCCTAGGTGTGGGACCAGGCGCGGGTGGACAGGACCAGCAGGTAGCCGTCCGGGTCCCGGAGGGTGACGCCCCAGGTGTCCCAGTACGGGTTGTGGGCCGGCACGCGCGTCCCGCCGTGCCGCTCCAGCCGTTCCACCAGGGAGTCGGGCACCGGTTCGCCGAGGTAGAGGACCAGCAGGTCCTCGGGGGTCGGCTGCGGCTGCACGGGGGCGGCGGGATCGTGGACGAGTTCCAGGTGCCAAGGGGCGTCGCGCCAGCCGACCATGAGCAGGGAGTGCACCCCCGGGGTCCCGTCCGCCGCGTGCCGGTACAGGACGTCGAGGCCGAGGCCCGAGGTCCAGAAGCGCTCCGCCGCCCCGAGGTCGCGCGAGGGGCGGGCCATGCGGATGTGGGCTGCGGCGTCGGCCGGCATCGGGGTACCTCCTGCGGGGTGAGGGGCCCGGCGGTGGACCGGCGCCCGTGCCCGTGATCACGGACGGCAACGAGCCTAGGGATCATGGGAGAACGTGCCATCGGGCGCTGGGCCTAGTCCTCGGTGCCGAGGACCGGTGGGCCTGCGGGCCGACGGACCCTGGGAGTGGGAAGTCGGCCGGTGCGACTTCCCGCTCCGGCACTACTTCCGCGGCAGCAGGCCGAGGTCGGAGACCGGTCCGAGGTGGGCGAGCTTGTCGGGGTTGGACACCGAGTGCAGCGCGCGGATCCCGCCGTCGGCGATGTCGAGCTCGAGGACGCCGGTGACGCGCTCCTCGGCGTCGTACAGGACGGCGCCGGGGCGGCCGTTGACGAGGGCGGGGCGCGCGGTGATGCCGCGGGTGCGGTTGCGCCCGAAGCCGAACAGCAGCAGCCGGGCGACGCGCTGCAGGCCGGTGACGGACGTGCCGACGGCGCGGGCCTTGCCGCCGCCGTCGCCGTGGAAGACGACGTCGGGCGCGAGCAGGTCCAGCAGGGCGTCCAGGTCGCCGCCCTCGGCGGCGGCGAAGAAGCGGCGGGCGAGTTCGTCGCCCTGCGCGCGCCGCTGCGGGGCCGGCGCGGCGGTGTCCGGGGCCGCCGGTGCCAGGTGCTTGCGGGCCCGGGCGAAGATCTGACGGCAGTTCGCCTCGGACTTGCCGGTCATCTGCGCGACCTTTGGGTAGCCGTACCCGAAGGCCTCGCGCAGCAGGAACACCGCCCGCTCGGCGGGGGAGAGGGACTCCAGCATCAGCAGGAAGGCCATCGACAGCGCGTCGGCCGCCTCCGCGTGCCCGGCCGGGTCGCCGGGGCCGCCGGGGCGAGCGGCACCGCCGGTGAAGGCGACGAGCGGCTCGGGCAGCCACTGCCCGACGTAGGACTCGCGCCGCACCCGGGCCGACGTGAGGTGGTTGATGCCCAGTCGGGTGACCGCGGTGGTCAGGTACGCCTTCGGGTCGGTGATCGCGGTGCCGGCCCGGACGGCGCGGGTCAGGCCGAGGAAGGCGTCCTGGACGAGGTCCTCGGCGTCGCCGACCGAGCCCGTCATCCCGTACGCGATGGAGAACAGCAGCGGCCGGTACCCCGCGGCCTCCGCCACAGTCGCCGATTGCGTCGCAGCCGCCGACTCCGCCATGGGACCCCCTCCCTCCGGCGCCCCCCGGCCCCGGGGCGGCGCACGTCACATCCGGGCCCGTCGCAGGCGTCCGGGCCGCCCTGTCCTGGAGGGCGGCAACGGACAACGTACCGAGGAGCACACCGTGGAACCGCGCCTGAACCCCCGTCGCCGGCCCCGTCCTGGGCCCCGGGCGGCCCGCGCCGCCCGGGGCCCAGGACGGCCGGTGCCCGCCGGTCCTCCTGCGCGGGCGACGCGCCGACCGGGACCCGACTCGGCTTCGGGGCTACCCGACCGACATCCGGGCGGCGCGCCCGGCGCGGATCCGCTGGTGCAGGAAGAGGGCGGCACGGTCCAGTGCCTCGTCCGCCTCGTCGAGGACGCCGGCGAACGACTGGAACACGTGCGGCACGTCGGCGGTGACGTCGAGGATGACGTCCACGCCCGCCGCGCTCGCCCGCGCGGCCAGGCGGGTGGAGTCGTCCAGCAGCACCTCGTTGGCGCCGACCTGGATCAGCATCGGGGGCAAGCCGGTCAGGTCGGCGTGGACGGCCGGGCTGAGCAGCGGCTGGTGCGGGTCGGCTCCGGCGAGGTACATGGCGCCGGTGTGTTCGAGGGCCGCGCGGGTGAAGACCGGGTCGATGCCCTCCTTGGTGTCCATGCTCTCGCCGCTGCGGGTCGCGTCGGTGCCCGGGGAGAAGGCCAGGACGGCGGCGGGCAGCGGCAGGCCGGCGTCCCGGGCCGCGAGACAGGTGGTGACGGCGAGGCCGCCGCCGGCGGAGTCCCCGGCGAAGGCGATGGCCGAGGGGTCCTCGCCCCGGTCGAGGAGGGCGCGGTAGGCGCTCAAGGTGTCCTCGATCGCGGCCGGGAAGGGGTGTTCGGGGGCGAGCCGGTAGTCGAGCGAGTACGCCGGGAGGCCGGTCCTGGCCACGAGGTTGCCGGTCAGTGAGAGGGCGGTCTCGGGGGAGCCGAAGACCCAGCCGCCGCCGTGGAAGTACAGGATCGTCCCGCCGCCCGGGCCCTCGCCCGCCCCGGGGCCCGGTGCGGGCGTCGGTTCGACGCGCAGGGCGGGCCGGGTGCCGAGCGTCGTAGGCGCGGTGCGGATGGCGCCGTGGGGCACGATCATCCGGGCCATCAACTCCCTGAACCCGGCCCGGATCTGCTCGACCGACCGGGGTCCGTCGGGGCCGGGCTGCCGAAGGATGCCGTCGACCCGGATGCGCTGTTCCCTGCTCATGGGCACACTCCCGCCACAAGTAGCTTCCCGTACACTATATGCCGTGGAATATACATTGGGCGGTGACCGTACCGCGGCCGATCCCTCCGGGCTGTTCGCCGACCTGGTCCGGTGCGAGACGCGCCTGTACAACGCCCTCGGCGACCGGCTCCGCGCCCGGCACGGGATCGTCACCTCGCAGTACGAGTTCCTCGCCTACCTGCGCGACCACCCCGGGTGCCGGGTGGCGGACCTCGCCGCCGAGTTCGCCATCGGCGTCGGGGCGACCAGCAAAGGCATCGACCGCCTGGAGAAGCAGGGGTGGGCCGTGCGCCGGCCGAACCCGGCGGACCGCCGCTCCTGCCTGCTGGCCCTGACCGACGACGGCGCGCGGCTCGTCGAGGAGGCGGAACGGACGTTCACCGGGGGCCTCACCGAGCTGCTCGCAGACACCCTCGACGATCCCTCGCTGTCCGCGGTCGCACGGGCGCTGTCGACCCTGCGGTCCGCGCTCGAACGCGACCAGGTCGGCACCCCCGCCGGCTGACACGCCGACCCTTCCCGGCGCCCCCGGCGCCCCCGGCGCTCGGGGCACGCGCCTCACGCGGGCCGCCCGAGGGTGCCGCAGCGCCTCAGGGCCGCTCCGGGACGACCTCCACGCCGGCCGCGAGCATCGCGGCGGTGACCCGTCGGGCGACGGCTTCGTCGCAGATCATCAGGACGGTCTGCGGATCGTTGCGGTGGCAGGGCAGGTGACCGCCGCCGGCCTCCAGCAACTGCCACCGGTCGCGTTCCGTGGTCCACAGCGGCTCCAGTTCGGCCAGGCGCGCTCGACCTCGGCCGCCTCGGCCGCAGCCCGGGCACGGCGGCCGCTCGACGTGGTCGGCGCGGTGGCGTGCAGGGCGACGCTCGTCAGGTAGCCGCGCCCGTCGGCGGGTCGGATCTCCAGCTGCGCGGGGCGGTCGTCGCCGAGGGCCTCCACCACGTCGGCAGCCGGGTAGCCGAACAGGTCGACGTCTGCGAGGACGACGGGCGTGCCACCCGGCACGCCCGACGCCGAACCGCCGCGACTCAGCACGACGGAACGCAGCGGCAGTTCGCCGGGCCCGGCCACGGCCGGGCCCGCCCGCTCCGCGCGGGCGGTCACCTCGACGTCGCCCCAGCGGACGGTGCGGATCCAGGGGGCCTGCGGCGGCTGCCGCACACGACCGAGCCCCGCCAGGACCTCGGCCGCCGTCCGCCCGTCCGACCCGAAGCGCAGGGTGCCCGTGCCGCCGGGAAGGGCGACCCCGACTCCGGGCAGCAACTCGAACACGGGCCGATCGTGCACCGGCGCCCGGCGAGGACGCAAGCGCCTCCACCGGCCGCGGGGAACGGGACGTCGGCCGGTCCGACTTCCTGCTCCGTGGCGCACGTCACACCCGGACCTGTCACAGGCGCCCGGGCCGCCCTGTCTCAGAGGGCAGCAACGGACGACGTACCGAGGAGCACACCGTGGAACCGCGCCTGAACCCCTTCGCCAGCCCCGTCCTGGGCAAGGTCTTCAAGCACCTCATCGCCGCGAGCCAGGCCGTCCCGGAGTCGGTCCTGCCGTACGCCACCCAGGAGTTGGTGCGCCTGCGCGCCAGCCAGATCAACGGCTGCGGCGCCTGCATCGACATGCACGTCAAGGAGGCCCTGCACGCCGGGGAGGACCCGGTGCGCCTCGGCCTGGTCGCCGCCTGGCGGGAGACCACCGTGTTCACCGACGCCGAGCGGGCCGCCCTGGAGCTGGCCGAGCAGGGCACCCGCATCGCCGACGCGGCGGGCGGGGTCGGCGACGAGGCGTGGGAGGACGCGGCGAAGCACTACGACGAGGAGCAGCTCGCGGCGCTGGTGGGCGTGATCGCGATCATCAACGCCTTCAACCGGGGCAATGTGATGATCCGCCAGCCCGGCGGCGGCTACGAGGTCGGCGAGCACCACCTCTGAGCCCGGTGTGCCGCGTCCGCCATCGCCCTGGTCAACGCATCGGCGCGGGCGGGGTGAAGGGCATCGGCGCGCTGGAGGTGCCGGCGGCGGCGGGGCTGGTCCTGCCCGCCGTGCTCGACACCGTGCCGGTGCTCGTCGCGCTGGCGGCCCTCGGGCTGGTGCTGCTGATGGCCGGGGCGGGGGTGGTGCGGCTGCGGCGCGAGGAGTACGGGCTCGTCGCGGTGGACGCGGTCTACGTCCTGCCGGCCGCGTTCGTGGTGTGGGGGCGGCTGGGGCCGGAGTCGCTCCTCCACTGAGCCCCGACCGGCCCGGGGGCGTACGGCCGGGTGAGTGAACCTGGCGGTGCATCCCGGTCGACGGGCGGTCGGCGCGCGGCGGTTGCGGCCACGGGCCTGTCACGATCCTCGCGTCGCGTCGCGTCCGTGCGGGCAGGGCCCGTGCGGGGGAGAGGGAGAAGTCCGTGTCCGAGGAGATGCCGCGCCGGATCGTCCTGGTCCGCCACGCCAAGGCCGAGCAGTCCGACGGGGAGGACCACGAGCGCCCGCTGTCCGCGCAGGGACGCGAGCAGGCCCCGCTGCTCGGCCGGTGGCTGGCCGCCGCCGGCCTGGTCCCCGACCTCGCGCTCGTCTCCACGGCCCTGCGGGCCCGGCAGACCTGGCAGCTCGCGGCCGCCGAGCTGCCGGCGCAGCCGAGGACCGTCTTCGAGGACCGGCTGTTCGAGGCGAGCCCCGGGCAGCTGACCGCGGTCCTGGACGAGGTGTCCGACGACGTCCAGGACCTGGTCGTGGTCGCCCACAACCCGGGCATCCCCGCGCTGGCCGACGCGCTGGCCGGCGCGGCCGAGGGCGACCTGCGCGAGCGGATGGAGGACTGCGGCTTCCCGAACGCCTGCGCCGCGGTGCTGACCTTCCAGGGGGACTGGAAGAGTCTCGAACCCGGCGTCGCCCGGCTGGTCGGCTTCCGGACCCCCGACGCCTGAGGCCCGGCACCCGAGGCCGCCTTCGCGCGCTCTCGGGCGCCGGGGTGTCAGAGGTCTCATCCACGCCTCGTCAGAGGTCTCGGGGCCGATCTCACCGGTGCGGGCAGGACTCGGCCCCCCCGGCGCCGGCCCGTGAGCGCGACGCCCACCGGGCCCCGCCCGAGGCCCCCGGCTCAGCCGAGCAGGGCCGCCACCGCGCCGGGGGTCCAGTGCCCGTCGGCGCCGGGGCGGGTGGCGAGGTAGCCGGCGGTGCGCCAGGGGCCCCAGGCGTGGGACTCGGCGAGGCCGGCGGCCAGGGTGTGCAGGTAGGGGGCGGAGGGGGCGTTCAGGGCGGCGCCGCTCACGCCCCAGGGGGCGGTGAAGGTCAGCAGCGGGTGCCCGTCCAGCGCGCCGAGGTGCAGCAGCGTCTCGTAGCGGCCCGGGCCGAGGGCGGCCTGCCCGTCGGCGATCACCCGGGCGAGGTCGAGGTCGGCGCCGGGGGAGCGGCGCATCTCCTGGGCGGCGATGTCGCTGAACTGGCCCGCCGTCAACAGGTAGGCGCGGCAGGGCACTTCGCCGCGTACGGACGGGTCGTAGAAGGCGGAGCCGCCGCCCCAGGTCAGTGACCGGTCGGCGAAGTACAGCGTGCCCGGCAGGGCGGTGGACACCGCCCGGCGCGCGGGGCTCGCGTCGCGGCAGCCGGGGTAGGTGTGCGCTCCGCCGTCCGGGCGTCCGCCGCGCAGGTAGCACGTGAGCCGGGCGGCGCGCAGGTTCGAGCCGTACGCGACGTACCAGACGAGCGCGCCCCCGCCCCCGCCCCCGGTGCCGCCCCCGCCCCCGGTGCCGCCCGCCATGGTGTCCACCGCTCTTCCCTCTCGATTACGCTGCACCGGCGAAAGCGCCCGGAGAGCACCGAAATGACATTCGATTCATGCCTTGTCGGCCCCGCACGGCATCGATGATGAGAATCTCCTTTGACTGCACCTTCGCTGCATCCGGCGGACTCCCGGCGGAGTCATGGTGAGTGGGCGCGCCCGCCGGTGACCTCAGTGTCACCTCCCCTCACCCCCCGTCATCGCCGACACAAGTCCGCACGCGCCCCCAGGACCACGGAGCCGAGGAACAACCCCGCATGGACGCACGCCACGACACGGCCGGACCGGGCACGCTGCACCGCCCCCACCCGGGATCCGCGGCCGTCTGGCCGGCGGCCCGGCCCGCCCACCCCCGCAGCCTGCTCGACGTCATCGCCGCCACCGCCGACGCCCACCCCGAGGCGCCCGCGCTCGACACCGGCGACACCGTGCTGGGCTACCGCGCCCTGCTCCAGGAGGTCGACGCCCTCGCCGGGCAGCTCGCCGCCCACGGCATCGGCACCGGCGACCGGGTCGGCGTGCGTATCCCCTCCGGCACCGCCGACCTCTACACCGCGATCCTCGCCGTCCTGCGCTGCGGCGCCGCCTACGTCCCCGTCGACGCCGACGACCCCGACGAACGCGCCGCGACGATCTGGCAGGACGCCGCCGTCTGCGCCGTCATCGGCGCCGCACGCGCCCTGGACGCCGGGCCCGCCCGGCCCGGCGGCCGCCCCGCCTGGCCCGCCCCCGCCGACGACGCCTGGGTCATCTTCACCTCCGGCACCACCGGCCGCCCCAAGGGCGTCGCCGTCACCCACCGATCCGCCGCCGCCTTCGTCGACGCCGAGGCCCGCCTCTTCCTGCAGGAGCGGCCCCTGGGCCCCGGCGACCGCGTCCTGGCGGGCCTGTCGGTCGCCTTCGACGCCTCCTGCGAGGAGATGTGGCTGGCCTGGCGCCACGGCGCCTGCCTCGTCCCCGCCCCCCGCTCCCTGGTCAAAGCCGGCACCGACCTCGGCCCCTGGCTCGTGCAGCGCCGCATCACCGCCGTCTCCACCGTCCCCACCCTGCTCGCCCTGTGGCCGCAGGAATGCCTCGACGCCGTGCGCCTGATCATCGTCGGCGGCGAGGCCTGCCCCGCCGAACTCGTCGACCGCCTCGCCACCGGCACCCGCGAGTTCTGGAACACCTACGGCCCCACCGAGACCACCGTCGTCGCCACCGCCGCCCGCCTGCTGCCCGGCGCGCCCGTGCGCATCGGCACACCCCTGGACGGCTGGGAGATCGCCGTCGTCGACCAGACCGGAAACCCCGTCCCCTGGTACGAGAGCGGCGAACTGCTCATCACCGGCGTCGGCACCGCCCGCTACCTCGACCCCGCCAAGGACGCCGAGAAGTTCAGCGCCCACCCCGCCCTCGCCTCCCCGCGCGTCTACCGCAGCGGCGACCTCGTACGCAACGACCCCGAAGGCCTGGTCTTCCTCGGCCGCGCCGACGACCAGGTCAAACTCGGCGGCCGCCGCATCGAACTCGGCGAGATCGACGCCGCCCTGCAGGCCCTGCCCCACATCCGCGCCGCGGCCGCCGCCGTCCGCAAGACCCCCGCCGGCACCGACCTGCTCGTCGGCTACCTCGTCGCCCGCCCCGGCACCGCCCCCGACCTCGCCGCCGCCCGCCGGCAACTGCTGGAGCGCCTGCCCGCCCCGCTCGTCCCCGTCCTCGCCCTCGTCGACTCCCTGCCCACCCGCACCTCCGGCAAGGTCGACCGCAACGCCCTGCCCTGGCCGCTCGCCACCACCGCCACCGCCACCGCCGCGCAGGCCCCGGACGGCACCGCAGGCCTGCTCGCCGGACACTGGGAACGCCTGCTCGGCACCGCCCCCGCCGCCGACGACGACTTCTTCGCCCTCGGCGGCTCCAGCCTCACCGCCGCCCGCCTCGTCTCCGAACTGCGCACCCGCCACCGCGGGATCTCCGTCGCCGACCTGTACGCCCACCCCGTCCTGAGCGACCTCGCCGCCCACCTCGACAGCCTCGACCCCCCCACCGCGACACCCCGCAGCGCCACCGCCCCGACCCCCACAGGCCGCACCGTACCCGGCACCCCCCGCAGCGCCGCCCTGTGGCAGACCCTCCTGCTCCTCGGCATGTTCACCCTCGCCGGACTGCGCTGGATCCTCGCCCTCATCACCCTCGACAACCTCACCGGCAACCACCTCCCCTGGGCCCCGCACAGCTCCTGGTGGCCCGTCGCCGCCGGCCTCGCCCTCCTGTACAGCGCCCCCGGACGCACCCTGCTCGCCGCCGCCGGCGCCCGCCTGCTCACCGCCGGCATCCACCCCGGCAGCCACCCCCGCGGCGGCCACGTCCACCTACGGCTGTGGGCCGCCGAACGCTACACCGCCATGCTCGGCACCGCCTCCCTCGCCGGCACCCCCTGGGCCGTGCGCTACGCCCGGGCGCTGGGCTGCCGCGTCGGGGACGGCGTACGGCTGCACACCCTGCCTCCCGTCACCGGCCTCGCCCGCCTCGGCGCCCACAGCTCCCTCGAACCCGAAGCCGACCTCGCCGGCTGGTGGCTCGACGGCGACACCCTCCACCTCGGCCGCATCGACGTCGGCGAAGGCGCCCGCATCGGCCACCGCGCCACCCTCATGCCCGGCGCCCGCATCGGCGCCCGCGCCGAGATCGCCCCCGGCTCCTGCGTCACCGCCACCGTCCCGCCCGGCGAGCACTGGCACGGCTCCCCGGCCCGCCCCACCACCGAACCCCTCGCCGACTGGCCCGCCGAACCCGCGCCCTCCCCCCGCGGCTGGAACCCCTGGAACCTCGCCCACGGCGCCGGCTCCGCCCTCCTCGGCCTCCTCCCGCTCGTCTCCGCGCTGCCCGCCCTGGCCATCGTCTACCCGATGATCGACACCGACCGCACCCTGGCCGACGCCCTCGTCCGACTCCTGCCCGCCACCGTCCCCCTCGCCGCCCTCACCCTCCTGTGCCACGCCGCGCTCATGGCCCTGCTCGTGCGCCTGCTCTCCCGCCCGCTGCGCCCCGGCTTCCACCCCGCCGACGGCCGCGTCGCCTTCTGCGCCTGGGCCGTCAGCCGCCTCAGCGACACCGCCCGGCGCACCCTCTTCCCCTTCTACGCAAGCCTGTTCACCCCCGTGTGGCTGCGCCTGCTGGGCGCGCGCGTCGGGCGCCGCGTCGAAGCCTCCACCGTGCTCGCCCTGCCCGGCCTGATGCGCGTCGACGACGGCGCCTTCCTCGCCGACGACACCCTCGTCGCCCCCTACGAACTGCGCGGCGGCTGGCTGCACCTCGGCCCCGCCCGCATCGGACGCCGCTCCTTCGTCGGCAACTCCGGCATCGTCGGCCCCGGCCGCCACCTGCCCGCGGGCTCCCTCGTCGGCGTCCTGTCCGACACCCCCGCCCACGCCCCCGAAGGCTCCTCCTGGCTCGGGCGCCCCGCCTTCGCCCTGCCCCGCGTCGCCGACACCGGCGGCGAAGCCCGCACCTACGACCCGCCCCGGCGCCTGATGTGGGCCCGCGCCGGCGTCGAGGCCTGCCGGCTGCTGCCCGTCGTCCTCGCCGCCCTCCTCGGCGACCTCGTCCTCGCCGTCCTGCAGGAACTGCGCGACGACTACGGGCTCACCGCCGCCCTCGCCGCCGCCGGACTCGTCCTCACCGGCGCCGCCGTCGTCGCCTGCGCCGTCACCACCGCCGCCAAATGGCTGCTGGTCGGACGCTTCCGCGCCGCCGAACACCCCCTGTGGTCCTCCTTCGTGTGGCGCAACGAGCTCTACGACACCTTCGTCGAGGAACTCGCCATGCCCTTCGGCGGCCACACCATCACCGGCACCCCCTACCTGAACGTGTGGCTGCGCAGCCTCGGCGCCCGCATCGGACGCGGCGTGTGGTGCGAGACCCACTGGCTGCCCGAGAGCGACCTCGTCACCGTCGAAGCCGGCGCCAGCGTCAACCGCGGCACCGTCCTGCAGACCCACCTCTTCCACGACCGCGTCATGCGGCTGGGCCCCGTCCACCTCGGCGCCGGCTCCACCACCGGCCCGCACTCCGTCGTCCTGCCCGACTCCTCCCTCGGCGCGAACACCACCGTCGGACCCGCCTCCCTCGTCATGCGCGGCGAGAACGTCCCCGGCGCCACCCGCTGGCTCGGCAACCCCGTCGCCGCCTGGAACGCCGACCCCACCCCGCCCGCCGGACGCCGCCGCCGTCGCCGGGCCGCGGCAGCGCTGTGACGCGGATCACCCCCGTCGGGCGATGAGTCGGCGGTGCGGCCACGGTCATCACCCGTGAACGCACCGCTTCGAGAGGAACCACGCCGATGACCGCGACCCCCGTGAACAACGCCCCCGTGAAGGGCCCCGCCTCCTACTTCCCGTCCATCGAGAAGAAGTACGGCCGCCCGATCGAGGACTGGAAGGACCTCATCCGCGCCTCCCCCCTCACCAAGCACATGGAACTCGTCGCCTGGCTCAAGGCCGAGCACGGCCTCGGCCACGGCCACGCCAACGCCCTCGTCGCCCACACCCTCACCGAACGCACCGCCTGACCGAGGCCCCCGCCCAGGCCCCCGGGCGGCGAACAGCTCCAGGCGACCGCGACCGTCACCACGGCCGACCCCCGGGCCGACGACAGCCTCCTGCTGCGCATCGTGTCGACCTTCCCCCACGACCCGCAACCGTGGGTGAACCAAACCGCCTTCGTCCGCATGGGCGATGTGATCCTCACGGTGCAGGAGGTCGTCGAACACCCGCCGACCTCCTGCACGAAGGACGTCCTCGAAGCCGCCGTGACCGCCTACCGCGCCGCCTCCGGCTGACCCACGCCCTGCGCCGGGCGGGCGGCCGGCGGGCGGTCAGCGGGCGGGCGCGGCGCGCAGGTGGCGGGTGAGGAAGCCGCGGACGGCGCGGCGCACCAGGGGGACGGAGCGGGCCGGCGCGAGCGGGCCGACCAGGGCGTCGCGGCCGGCGGGGGCGAGGAGCCCGGCGCGCACGAGCCGGGGCAGCATCGCGGCGTAGTCCGTGAACACCCAGTGGGCGGCGCCGGCGATGCGCTCGCGGTGCACCGCCGCGGGGGAGCGGGCGGCCAGGGCGTCCCAGGAGCGGTCGAGTTCGGCGCGCTGGGGGAAGTGCTCGCTGCCGAGCAGCAGCAGCGGGCGGTCGGTGCCCTCGGCGGTGACCGGCAGCGGTTCGGGGGCGGCGCCCGGGGCGGCGGGCGGGTAGTCCAGGTAGCCCTCCAGGTTGACGGCGGCGCGCACGCGCCGGTCCTCGTGGAAGGCCGCGGTGGCGGCGCTGGCGCCGGCCGAGTGCCCGTACACGGCGAGGCGGCCGAGGTCGAGGGCATCCGCCAGGGCAGGCGGCAGCGGCAGGCCGCCCGGGTGGTGGAGGCGCTCCAGGACGAAGCGCAGGTCGGCGGTGCGGGCGTCGATGACGGTGCGCCACAGCGCCGGCTGGTCGCGGGGGTCGCCGCGCAGGACGGTGGCGCGCACGAGGTCGGCGCGGAAGGCGGTGGGGGACGGGAACTCCACCGCGAGCGCGTCGCCCGGGTGGTCGACCAGGACGACGACCGCGCCGTGGGAGGCCAGGTCCTCGGCCAGGCAGGTGCCCAGGCCCCGCGGGTCGCCGCCGCCGGGGCTGTACACCAGCACCGGCCGCCGGCCCGGCAGCACCGGCGCGCCCGGGCGGGAGTGGGTGGCGGTGGCGGCCCAGTCGACGCCCTCGGCGGGCAGGTGCAGCGGGGTGCGCGGGGCGATCCGGCCGAACCAGTCGGCGGCCAGCGGCGGCAGCTGCGGCGCGACGGCACCGGAGGAGGCGGTGGCACCGGAGGAGGGGCGGGCCGGGTAGAGGACCGTCACCATCAGCTCCCGCACGGGCAGTTCGGGCTCCAGCGGGTCGGGCCGGGAGGTGTCGGCGAGGTAGGCGGTGTGGCAGCCCACCGGGTGCGGGCCGCTCGGCGCGGGCAAGTCCAGGATGAGGCCCTGCGGCGAAGCGGCCCGGTCGCCGTCCCGGCCGGAGAACCGGTCGGCCGCCCGGGCACGACGGGCGCCGGCGGCGGGCAGCAGGAGGGCGGCGGAGGCCAGCAGCGCGGAGCGGGTGACGGTGCGCCGGCTCACGGTGAGGTCACGGGTCATGCGGCCCATGCTCGGGCCGCGCCCCGCCGCCGGGCGATCGTTTAGGTTGAGGGCTCAAAGCTTGCCGACAGCGGGAGAAGGGGGGCGGTGCCCGTGCTGCGCATCCACTTCACACCGGCGGACTTCGCCCGCGTCACCCTCGCACCCCGCCCCGCGCCGCTGCAGGAGCTCAACACCGCGCTCGCCACGATGTGCCGCCGCGACGGCGACCTGCTCCACGGCCCCTGGCGCCGCCGCGCGCTGCGCTCCCTGCCGCAGGCCGCCGCCCCGCTCGCGGACCTCGTCCCGGCCGGCCTGGCCCCGGCGTTCCTGGACGTCGTCGCGGACGACCTGCCGCAGGCCCTGGAACAGGCCGCCACCGCCCCGCCCGCGCTGCTGCGCACCGAACTGCGGCGCGTCTACGAGCCCGCGCCCGCCCCCGCACCGCCCTGGATCCGCGACCTCGCCCGGGGCGACGCCGACGCCCGCCGGCTGCTCCACCGGGCGCAGCGCGCCGCGTTCGAGGCCCTGCTCGCCCCGGTCTGGGACCAGGTACGGGACCTGCACCGCGCCGAGTTCGTCCGCCGGGCCGTGCAGTCGGCCGAGGGCGGCACGGCGGCGCTGCTGTCCGGCCTGCTGCCCGGCGCCCGCCTGCGGGCCCAGGTGTGGGAGCTGCCGGCCGGCGCGCCGCGGGAGGTCCGCCTCGCCGGGCGCGGGCTGCTCCTGGTGCCGAGCTTCCACTGGTACGGCCCCGCACTGGTCGCCGACCTCCCGGACGCCCCCGTCGCGCTCACCTACCCGGCCGGGCCCGGCCTGCTGCCCAGCCCCGACGGCGCCACCGGAGCGCGGGCCCTGGCCGCCGTCATCGGCACCACCCGCGCCGACCTGCTCCACCTGCTCGCCGACGACCGGGAGCGCACCACCACCGACCTCGCCCGCCGCCTGGGCGTCAGCGCCGCCACGGTCTCCGCCCACACGGCCGCCCTGCGCGCCGCCGCACTGATCACCACCGACCGCGCGGGACGGGCGGTGCTGCACCGGCGCACCGCGCTGGGCGCGCTGCTGGCCGGGAGCTGACGGGCAGCGGGCGGGTGGCGGATGTCGGGTGGAACCCGGGGGCCGGGGCCGCCGACGGCACGATCGGAAAGACGGCGGCCCCGGCCCCGGGGACGGGTCCGTACGGGCGGGGCATCGACCGCGGTGGTGCCCGTACGGCTGCGGTCGGGTGCCATTCGACAACTTCAACAGGGCTTGAAGTCAACCCCCGGGGCCCGCGACGGCCCGCGACGGTCCGCCCCCGCCCGCCCCGGCCCTGCCCCCGCCCGACCCCGCAGCCCCGGAGCCAGGTAGCCTCGCTCACGGCGAGGGCCTGCTGGGCAGTACACGGACGAGGCGAACAGGGGCGGGCGGATGACGGAGCAGCAGCGCGGCTACTGGCGGGTGTCGGACGGCGCGGCGGTCAGCGCCACCCAGGCGCACATCGTGTGGACCAGGGCGGCCTACCCGGCCCTGGTGGAGGTGGCCGGCCGCTACCACGCGGTGGTCACCTACGCCGAGCTGGCCGAGGCGGTGCAGGAGGCCTCCGGGGTGCGCACCCGGATCAACCAGCGGCACTGGATCGGCAAGGTGCTGTCCCTGGTGATCCTGGAAGCGCACCGGCGCGGGGACCCGCCGCTGACCTCGCTCGTGGTGCACGCGGCGGACGGCAAGGTCGGCGCCGGCTACCAGGAGGTGCTGGCGGTGGCCGGGCAGCCGCCGCTGGCCGCGGAGATGGACCGCGAGCAGCACGCGGCCGCCGCCCGCCTGGCCTGCTACCGGCACTTCGGCGCCGACCTGCCCGCCGACGGCGGCACCCCCGCCCTCGCCCCGCGCCTGCGGGCCTCGGTGGAGCGCAAGGTGGAGCGCAAGGCGGCCGTCGCCGCCGAGGAGCGCCCGCCGGCGATCTGTCCCACCTGCTTCCTGCAGCTTCCGGCGACGCGGGTGTGCGACTCCTGCGGGGCGACCATCGCACCGTGAGCCGCCGGCGCCGGCGCCGCCGGTGCTGTTGCGCTTGCTGTTGCCGTCAGACGGCGGCCGGCAGGCGCCCGGGCATCCGCCAGCCCTCGGCGAGGCGGGAGGGGGACAGGCGCCGCCCGTCGCCGAAGAACTCGCAGAACTTCATGATCAGCGGGTCCCAGCCCAGCGGGTCGACGTAGTGGTCGGTGCCGGGCACGATCAGGCCCTCCTCGACGTGGGCGCGCACCACCGTCACCTCGAAGGCGGTGCACCGGTCGTTGCCCGCCATCGGCGTCGCCGCCTCCAGCCGGCACTCCAGCTGCACCGGGCACTGCGCGGCGCGCGGCGCCCGGACCAGCTCGCCCGCCAGCTCCGTCATCCCGGCCGCCTCGAACTTGCGCCGCTCGTGGCGGTAGCCCTGCTGCCGCCGCAGCTCGCTGATGTGCGGGTGGGCGGTCAGCAGCGCCAGGGCGTCCACGGCGTCCACCTGCGCCGAGGACGGCAGGTTGAGCACGCACTCGCCCTCGCGCCGCAGGTTGACGGAGGTCTGGGAGCCGTTGCCCAGGCCCAGCACGCAGGACTGCCCCAGCCACCACGCCGAGGAGATCGGCGCGAGGTTGGCGCTGCCGTCCTCGTTGCGCGAACCGATCAGCACCACCGGGGTGCCGAAGTACAGGACCTTGAGGTCGGTGACCTTGTGCACGGGAATTGCCGTCCTTGGGCGTGGAAGGGGCGCGGGAGAAGGAACCCGCTGTTCGGCCACCGACTCTGCCCCCGCCGGCCCGGGGGCGCTGGCGGTGATCGGACATCCAGTTCCCGCAGGTCCCCGCACCTCACCGCCCGTCAGCCCACCGGCCCTCAGCCCACCGGCCCGTGGGCGGCGACCTGACGGGCCTTGCCGTCCCGCAGCCGGTAGGACAGGCCCACCACGGCCACCGTGCCCTCGGCGACCCTCGAGGCGAGCGTCTGGGAGCGCTCCACCAGCAGGTCCACGGTCTGGCGGATGTGCTCGTCCACGATCGCGTCCCGGTCCTCGATGCCCGCCGCCTTCGCCGACAGCACGCTCGGCGTCACCCGCTCCACCACGTCGCGCACGAAACCGCCCGGCAGCCGGCCCTGCTCCAGGGAGTCCAGCGCCGCCGCCACCGCACCGCAGGAGTCGTGCCCCAGCACCACCACCAGCGGGCACTCCAGCACGCTCACCCCGTACTCGATGCTGCCCAGCGCCTCGGCCCCGGTCACATGCCCGGCCGTGCGCACCACGAACAGGTCGCCCAGCCCCTGGTCGAAGATGATCTCGGCGGCCAGCCGGGAGTCCGAACAGCCGAACAGCACCGCGAACGGCCGCTGCGCCGGAGCGAGCGCCGCCCGCCGCCCCGCGTCCTGGTTGGGGTGCTCGGGACTGCCCGCGACGAACCGGGCATTGCCCTCCATCAGCACCCGCAGCGCCTCGCCGGGGCCGGACAGCGGGTCGGACATCGAACCGGATATCGGTGTGGGGATCATGCCAGCACCCTAGATCGCCGCAGCCGGGCCCCGCAGCCGGGGGTACGCTGCGCCCCGCGCGCACGGCGCGTCCCCGGCGCCGGGCGCCGGCCCCTCGCCATAGTCGACCCCTCGACTACCCCGACCCCCTGGTGCCCCCGGACGCCCTGACGGCCCGCATGCACGCCACCGGCTGACGGGCTGACGGGCGGGCGGGGGAGGAGCGGCCCGCCCGGCCCGCCCGGCCCGCCAGGCCCGCCAGGCCCGCCCGGGCGCCCCCGGTGCCGCCCCCCGCGCGGCACCGAAGGCCCGGCCGGATGCCGCCGTCAGGCGGTGTAGCCGCCGTCGACGGCGAGGGCGGTGCCGGTGATGTAGCGGCCGCCGGGCCCCGCCAGGAAGGCGACGGCGGCGGCGACGTCCTCGGCCCGCCCGTAGTGGCCCAGGGCGGTGAGGGAGCGCTGGAAGCCGGCGCTCTCGCCGCCGGCCGGGTTCATGTCGGTGTCGATCGGGCCCGGGTCGACGACGGTGGCGGTGATGCCGCGCGGGCCGAGCTCGCGCGCCAGGGCCCTGGTCATCCCGGTGAGGGCGGTCTTGGCCGTGGCCTGCAGGACGAAGTCCGCCCCGGGCACCCGCCCGTTGAAGCACGAGCCGATGCTGATGATCCGTCCGCCCTCGCCCATGTGCCGGGCGGCGGCCTGGGCGGCCAGGAACACCGAGCGGACGTCCACCGCCAGCACCCGGTCCAGGTCCTCGGCCGTGACCTCCTCCAGCGGCCCGTGGGCGAGGAAGCCCGCATTGTTCACCAGGACGTCCAGGCCGCCCAGCTCCGCCACCGTCCGCTCCACCGCCCGCGCCGCCGCGTCCGGCAACGCCAGGTCCGCCCGGACGACCACCGCCCGCCCGCCGTCCGCCTCGATCCGCTCGGCGACCGCGCGGGCCCGCTCCCGCGCCCGCACGTAGGTCAGCGCCACCGCCGCGCCCTGCTCCGCCAGCCGCCTGGCGATCGCCGCACCGATCCCGCGGCTGCCGCCGGTCACCAGCGCCACCTTGCCGGTCAGCTCGCCCATGGTCTCCTCCTGCGTCACCGGTGTGTCCGTCACACCGGGACGGTAGGAGCTGACACCGGTGTCAGGTTCAAGGCGCCGCGTTCACGCCGCGCGTCCGGCCCGCACGGCACCGCGCAGGGCCAGGACCGTGACGTCGTCGCGGCTGCGCCCGCCGCTCCAGCGCCGCGCCCGCCGGTCGAGGGCCTCGGGCAGGTCCTCGGCGGGGGTGGCGGCGAGGTCGGCCAGGCCCGGCTCGACCGGGTAGAACGCGCCGCAGGCGTCCTGCGCCTCGGTGATGCCGTCGGTGAGCAGCACCAGCACCCCGTCGGCGGGCAGCGCGAAGCGCCGGACCGTACGCGGCTCGGCCCCGCCGGTCAGCTCGGCCAGCGACGCCAGGCCCAGCGGGATCCCGGCTTCCAGCGCGACGGGCTCCACCCGGCCGTCGGCGCGCAGCAGGTACGGGGCGAGGTGGCCGCAGTTGACGGCCCCCACCTCGATGCCCGTTCCGGCGCCGGCGTCCGCCCCGGCGCCTGCGTCCGCCCCGGTACCGCGCAGGCCCAGGACGGTCGCGGTCACGAAGCGCTCCTGCTCCCCGCTCTGCACCGCGTACGCGTTGTGCCGCTCGACCGCCGCCTCCAGGGCGTCGGCGACGGCGGTCAGCTCCGCCTCGCGGAACGCCGCCTCCCGGAAGGCGCTCAGCACCGCGAAGCCCGTCCCGATCGCGGGCAGGCCCTTGCCCTGCACGTCGCCCACCAGCACCCGGGTGCCGTGCGGGGTCTCGGCGATGTCGTACAGGTCGCCGCCGACCAGGGCGTCCTCCTCCACCGGCCGGTACAGCCCGTCCAGGCGCACATGCGCGGTGGTCACCGGCAGCGGGCGCAGCAGCTGGCGCTGCAGCGCCACCGCGCTCTGCCGCATCCGCGACAGCTCCCGCTCGCGCCGCACCCGCCGCGCGCACAGCCCGATCACGGCGCCCTCCGCGCCGACCACCGCCACCGGGATGCCCACCCGCGCCTCCGGATCGGGCGGCGGGAACAGCACCGTGCTCACCACCACCACCGCGGCCACCCACACCGAGACCGCCACCGTCTGCGCGACCGTGCCCAGACCCGCCAGCAGCGCGGGCAGGAACACCAGCAGCAGCACCAGGCGGGCGCTGGTGCCGCTGGCCACCTGCGCCAGCAGCACGACCACGGTGGCGGCCAGCACCCCCAGCACCACCGCCCGGTTGCCCGGCGCGCGCGGGACCAGGGCCCGGGGGACGCCCTCGTCGCTCTCCACCCGCCGCCCTCTCCGCATCACGCCGCGCCCGGTCGTCGCCCGACCGTCCCCCCAGGGTGGTCGGCCCGGCGCCGCGGGCGCCAACGGGCCGCGCCGGACGGGGGAAGGGCCCGCCTGTCGCAGGCGGTGGGTACGGTGGCCGGTGTGTCCACCGCGTCCTCCCCCGAACCCCGTACGACCCGTGAGCCCCGTGCGGCGAGCCGTGCGGCGCGGGTGCCCCTGGACGACCTCGTCCGGCTGCGCCGGGCCCGCGACCGCATGGACCGCGACTACGCGCAGCCCCTCGACGTGCCCGCGCTCGCCCGTACCGCGCTGATGTCCTCCGGCCACTTCTCGCGCAGCTTCCGCGCCGCCTACGGCGAGACCCCGTACAGCTACCTCATGACCCGCCGGATCGAACGGGCCAAGGCGCTGCTGCGGCGCGGGGACCTGAGCGTCACCGAGGTGTGCATGGCGGTCGGCTGCACCTCGCTGGGCTCCTTCAGCACCCGCTTCACCGAGCTCGTCGGCGAGAGCCCCAGCGCCTACCGCGCGCGCGACCACGGGGACGGCGCCGCGATCCCCGCCTGCATCGCCAAGATCCGCACCCGCCCGGTGCGGCGCACGAGCTAGCGTGACGGGCATGAGCATCGAACTCGCGCAGTGCTTCATCGCCGTCGACGACCACGACAAGGCCCTCGCCTTCTACCGCGACGTCCTCGGCTTCGAGGTGCGCAACGACGTCGGCTTCGAGGGCATGCGCTGGGTCACCGTCGGCTCGCCCGACCAGCCCGGCGTGGAGATCGTCCTGGAACCCCCGCTGGCCGACCCGCACGCCTCCGAGGACGACCGCCAGGCCGCCGCCGAACTCCTCGCCAAGGGCCTGCTGCGCGGCGTCATCTTCCGCACCGACGACTGCGACGCCACCTTCGAACGCATCCGCGCCGCCGGCGCCGAGGTCCTCCAGGAGCCCATGGACCAGCCCTACGGCGTCCGCGACTGCGCCTTCCGCGACCCGGCGGGCAACATGCTCCGCTTCAACCAGCCCCGCACGGCGTAGCCCGGCCGGCAGGGCTCAGGTGCGGCATCAGGTGCGGCGGGCGAACCCGGTCACCGTCGCGGCGTAGTCCTGCGGGTGCGTCACATGGGGGATGTGCCCCGCGCCCCGGTAGGTGTGCCGCTGCGCGTTCGGCAGGACGGCGGCCAGGCGGTCCAGGACGGTGCCGAACCAGGCCGGGCTCCCGGTGCCGTGGCTGAGCAGCACCGGCGCGGTGCAGGCGCGCAGCCCGTCGACGTCCAGCACGGACCAGGCGGGGTCGTCCTGTTCGTCCAGCCAGGTCTGCGCGTGGCGGACGAAGGTGTCCCGCAGCGGTGCGGGCATCGTCTCCCAGGCGCCGGGGCCGAGCGCGATCCGCTCGACGAACAGCTCCGCCCCGGCCTCGTCCTCGCCCGCGCGCAGCAGCCGCAGGGCCTGCGCGATGGCCTCCTCCACCGGCCGCAGCTGCGCGGCCGCGTCCGGGTCGTCGGCGACGAGGGCGGCCAGCGGGGGCTCGTGGAGGACGATCCTGCGGAACAGCTCGGGGCGGCGCGCGGCCAGGCCCGCGGTGATCGAGGCGCCGAAGGAGTTCCCGGCCACGGTCGCGGGGGCCAGGCCGAGGGCCTCGATCAGCGCCGCCAGGTCGTCCTCGTCCTGGCGACGGGTGCCGGGGCGCGGCGCGGGAGCGCTGAGACCGTGGCCCCGGCGGTCGTACGCCACCACGCGGAAGCCCGCCGCCAGATCGGCCTCGACGGCCGGCTGCCAGGACCGGTGGTCGTTCCACGACCCGTGCACCAGCACCAGCGGCTCGCCCGTACCGGTCTGCTCGTAGTACAGCGGCACGTCACCGGCATCGATCCGAGGCATCACGGCCACCCTTTCGCGGCAGACTCCGGGCCCGCCGCGCCGACCCTCCTGCTCCGGCACGGCCCCGCGGCCAGCCTTCCACAGGTCCCCCGCCCCCGCCCGGGACGCCCGGGTCCGTGTGCGGCCGGCGGGCCGTCCCCGGGCGGGTCCCGGTCCGGTCCACCCCCGTGGGGCCGGGCCGGGACCCGCCCGGGGTCAGGGGGTGGAGCGGTCCTGCCGCAGGCAGGCCCGCAGGGCCTCGGCGGCGGTGACGGCGGGCAGGACCGGCCAGGGCAGGATGCCCGCGGCGGCGGCGAGGGTGGCCGGGGTGAGGACCGGGAGGGTGCCGGCGAGGGTGAGGCGCAGGCGCAGGCCGTGGGGCACCGGGGGGAGTGCGGGGTCGGTGGCGGTCACGACGCCTCCCGGGCGCGGTCGAGGTAGGTGCGCAGCTCGGCCCAGGCGTCGGCGGGGGCGTCGGGGGTGCCGGACATCGCGGCGGGGTCCTCGCGCCAGGCGGTGCGGACGGCGGACGACAGGGTGGTGTCGCCGCCGCTGAAGAGGCGGCCGAGTTCGTCGAGGCGTTCGGCGATGCGGCGCACCCGGGCGTCGGAGGGTTCGGCGCCGGCGGTGCGCAGGGCCTCCGCGCTGCGGTAGAGCTGGGGCCATTCGACCTCCAGCAGGTAGTGGGCGGCGGGTCCGAGGGCGGCGGCGTGGTCGGCGAGGGCGTGGATCTGGTCGTCGTCGAGGTGGCGGTGCAGGGCCTCCTGGGCGGCGGGCCCGGTCGGGCCGGTGGCGCCGACGGCCTGGACCAGGCGCAGCAGGTCGGCGGTGTCGGGGAAGCGTTCGGCGGCGAGTTCGGTGTGCACGTGGGCGAGGCGGTCGCGCAGCGCCCGCAGGCTGGTGAGGGAGGCCTCGGTGGCGGCCAGGTGCTCGCGCACCAGCCGGACCGGGTCGATGCCGGCGTCCAGACAGGTGGCGATGGTCTCCAGCCCCAGGCCCAGGCGGCGCAGGGCGAGGATCTGGTAGAGGCGGACGACGTCCTGCTCGGTGTAGGCGCGGTGGCCGGAGGCGGTGCGCCGGGAGGGGGCGAGCAGGCCGATCTGGTCCCAGTGGTGCAGGGTGCGTACGGTCAGGCCGCTCGCCTCGGCGAGCGGGCCGACCTTCCAGGTCTGTTCGGTGGGCATGGCACCAGCATTCCTCCTGACGTCGCGTGAGGTGCAAGTCCGGGTGCCGGGGGCGGGCGGGCGCGGGCAGGGGGTGGTCGGGCAGGCCGACGGCGTCGGCCTTGGCGACCTGGGCGGCGAGGATGCCGCGCAGCGGCCAACGGCCCATCCAGCGCATGGAGGCGGCGCGCAGGCGGATCGTCAGGGCGCTGTCGGGGGCGTCGCCGTTCAGGCCGCCGGACGGCAGCTCCTGGGCCCGGGCGACGTCCACGCCCAGACCGTGCGCTGCCTGGACATCGCCGAGGCCGCCCTGCGGGAGGCCGGCGCCTCGCCGCAGGACGTCGTGCGCACCCGCATCATGCTCACCGACATCGGCCGGTGGAAGGAGGCCGCGCGCGCCCACGGCGAGCGCTTCGCGACGATCCGCCCGGCCTGCACCTTCGTGGAGGTGTCGCGCTTCACCGACGAGCAGTGGCTGGTCGAGGTCGAGGTCGACGCCGTCTGGCCGCCGCCCGTGCCGCCCTGCGCGGAGTACACCGCCCGTCACACGCCGCCCCGGTCGGCGATCGCGTCAACTCCCGTGACGGGCACGGGGAACGGGCCCTACCTGCGCCGCAGGGAGCCCACCACCGCCGACAGGTCCTCCTCGGCGATCGACGGGTCCGCCAGCAGCACCTCGCGGGCCGCCGACAGGAGCGGGCCGCCGCCCGCCAGGGCGAGGTCCTTGGCGGCCAGGCGGACCGGGAAGTCCGCGTCGGTGCTGTGCGCCCGGGCCACCACCCCCGCGAGCGGCCCGGCCGCCAGCACCTCCCGCGCCAGGTCCTGCGACAGGCCCAACTCATCGGCCACCGCCAGCACTTCGCCGACCACCGCGACCGAGGCGACGATCGCGCCCATCACCACCACCTTCAGCGCCGCCCCCGACCCCGGGCCGCCGCAGCGCCGCACCCGGCCCAGGTGCTCCAGGACGGGCTGCGCGCGGTCCAGGTCGGCGTCCTCGCCGCCCGCGAAGACCACCAGGTCGCCGGTCGCCGCCGGGCCCACACTGCCGAGCACCGGGGCGTCCACCATCCCCGCGCCGGAGGGGAGTCGCCCGCGGAGGTCGGCGGCGGCCCGCGGCCCGATCGAGGACATGTCGATCCACAGCGCGCCCGGCGCCAGCTCCGCCGCGAACTGCCCGGCGACCTCGGCGACGGCCGCCGGGTCGGACAGCATGGTGACCACGATGTCCGCGCCGCGCACCGCCTGCGCCGCAGTGGCGGCCTCGGCGAGGCCGTCCGCGCGGCCGGGGGAGCGGTTCCAGGCGGTCAACGGGTGCCCGGCGGCGGCGAGGCGACGGGCCATCGGCAGGCCCATCCGGCCCAGCCCCAGAAATGCGATCTTCTCGGTCTTCTCCATGGCCACCACGCTAGGCAGCCACGAGCCAGGCGACAAACGAATGTCTCGCATGGTAGCCATGCGATATGGACATGGCTTGGCTGGACGTCTTCCGCACCGTCGCACACCTCGGCTCCTTCACCGCCGCCGGAGACCGGCTGGGCTTCACCCAGTCCGCGATCTCCCGCCAGATCGCCACCCTGGAAGCCGAGTTGGGCACCCCGCTGTTCGACCGCCTGGCGCGCGGAGTACGGCTGACCGAGCACGGCCGCGCGCTGCTGCCGCACGCCGAGGCGATGCTGGAGCGCCTCGACACCACCCGGCGCGACCTGGCCGCCCTCACCGAACTCACCGCAGGACAGCTGCGGGTGGGCGCCTTCGACAGTGCCAACGCGGCCCTCGTCCCCGGAGCCCTCGCCGCCTTCCGGACCGCGCACCCGCAGGTGGCGATCAGCCTCACCGAGGGCCTCTCGGCGCACCTGCTGGACCTGCTCGGCGAGGGCGCGATCGACCTCGCCCTGGTCGCCTCCTACGCGCAGGACCCGCACGAGGCCTACGACGGCGAGCAGTTCGAGCTGCGGCCGTTGCTGGACGACCCGGTGCTCGTCGCCCTGCCGCGCGGACACCGGCTCGCCGGACGGCGGCGCCTGCGGCTGGCCGAACTCGCCGACGAGCCGTGGATCGCCGCCCGGCGCACCGCCGAGTCCACCCTCCTCGCGGCCTGCCTGCGCAGCGGCTTCCAGCCCCGGATCGAGTACGCGGTCGCCGCCTGGACCGCCAAACTCGGCCTGGTCGCCGCCGGATTGGGCCCCACCCTCATCCCCTCCCTGGCCGCCCGCGCCGCCCGCCCCGACCTCGCCCTCGTCCCCCTCCACCCCGAGGACACCCCGGTGCGCCGCGTCTACACCGCCACCCGGCGCGGCCGGCGCCTGCCGCCGGCGGTGGCGGCCTTCGAAGGCTTCCTGCGCGAGGCGGCGGGCGCGGGGGAGTAGCCGGGGCGAGGGCAGGGGCGTGGTCCCGCCGGGAGGGGCTAGTCGGCGCGGCCGGACACGGCGACGGCCGCGCCCAGCCCGATCATGGCCAGCCCTCCGGTGCCGCCGACCAGCGACATCCGCTTCGGCGAACGGCCGAACCAGGTGCGCGCGGCAGAGGCCGTCAGCCCCCACAGGCCGTCGGAGACCAGCGCCAACACGGCGCCCGCCAAGCCGAGAAGCAGCATCTGGACGCTGACGTGGCCCGCCTGCCGGTCGACGAACTGCGGCAGCATCGCGGTGAGGAACACGACGCTCTTCGGATTCGTCACCCCGACGGTGAAACCGGCCCGCACCGACTCCCAGTGGCGGGACGGCGCCGGCGGCACCGACGGTGCCGCCGCGAAGCCCACCGTTTCCGCGCGGCTCCTCCAGCTCGCCCGCAGAGCCTTCCCACCGAGGAGGACGAGGTAGGCGGCCCCGGCCAGCTTGATCGCGTCGAACACCACGACCGACCGCTCGACCACCGCGCCGACGCCCGGGGCGACCGCCACGACCAGGGTGTATCCACCGAGCGTGTTGCCCAACACCGAGGCCAGCGCCGTCCGGCGCCCGTGGGCCAGCGCCCGCCCGACGACGAACAGCACACTCGGCCCCGGGACGGCCGACAGGAGCACGGACGCGGTGCAGAAGGCCATGAGCTGATGAACGCTGATCATGCGCGGGATCCTCTCCCGCGCACGCCAGTCGGCACCAGAGCGACTTTCGACCTAGGACGCAGGCAGGTGCCGCGCCCGCACGCTACCCGCGCAGCGCGAGGAGGCCCGCCAGGGCGGTCAGCGCCGGGCCGAGGAGCAGCAGCAGGCGGCGGGGGCGGGACTGCAGGGTCAGGCGGAAGCCGCCCGCGCGGAACTCCAGGAACGGACGCGGGGAACGCTGCGGACGCTGCGGACGACTCATGGGGATCTCCAGGGATTGCGACAACGCGGTACGCCCCCAGACAAGGGAGGAGCGGGACGCGGCGCTCGACCGGATCGCGCAGCTCGAGGACCAGATCCGGCAGGCCGGGGCCGTGCTCCGGCTGCGGGACAGGGATGCGGAGACCCTGGACCGGATCACCCGCGCCACGGACGCCGAACTGGCGTTGTGGGAGAGCGGTGGCACGGGTGAGCTGGCGGGGATCTGCGCCTCGGTGGTCTACCTGCGCGATGCGGATGAGGACGAAGCCGCAGATCGCCTCATCGAGCAGATCGCGCTGGGACACCCCGTCGGGGACGTCATGCGCCTGGCTGATGAATTCGCGGCCCTGCACCGTACGTACGACGGATCCAGGGCCGAACGGGCACTTGCCGGCAGCCGAAAGCCCATCGACCTCTTCCGATGGCTCTCCGGTGAGGGCGGGAAGAGCGAAGCACGTTCGCGCCTTTTGGATTCCATCGCCGCCATAGCACCGCTCGAGCACCTCGTTCGGATCAACAAGGCATGTGTGGACCACGGAAGTTTGGAGTTGGGATCCGCATTGCGGAAGGCCATTGCCGAGAAGGGCCGAGAGGTGCCCGAGAAGAACAGCGACTTTTGGACCACGCACCTCAGGCTGATGCTGGACATCATGAAGCGGGTAGCCGCTCCCCCCGCTCAGCAGGTCGAGTCCGTCGCCGGCAGCACCCCCGTCAACAGGTAGCCGTCGACCGCCCGTTGGGCACACGCGCTGTACCCGTTGAGGTAGAGGGTGTGGGTGCGCCCCGGGACGGTGACGAGCCGGGAGGCGGGCATGCGGGCGTGGAGGGCGAGGGCGCCCCCGTAGAGGGCGTGGGTGTCGCCGGTGGCGTGGAGCTGCAGGGCGGGGACGGCGGTGCGGACCTCGACGGGCGGCTCCAGCGGCGGGCGGTCCCAGGAGGCGCACGGCGTGGGGCCGTTGTGGACCGGGCCGAAGACGGGCTCGGTGGGGCGGGCGCGTTCGACGGCGGCGCGGTACCACTGTGGTGAGCGCGGCATGGCGACGTCGTCGCACAGGACGGCGATCGCGGCCGCGAGGTCGGCGCCGCCCACCGGGTCCGGGGCGAGGACGGCGGTCAGCAGCTCGTGCAGGACCGGGCCCGCCTGCACCGGCTTGCCGTCGGCGGCGTCCAGGAGCCGGCGCAGCACGTCCGCGTAGTCGGCGCTGTCGCGGTCGTCGCCCTGGCAGACGGCGAGCAGGAACGGCAGCAGGCCGCCGTCGAGGCGGAACCCGTCGATCGCGATCGGCGCCGCCTGCGCCCGGCGGACCAGGCCCTCGACAGTGGCCCGCACCGCCGCCGGGGTGTCGCCCAGGCCGTACACGCCGTGGCGCGGGGCCGCCCAGGCGGCGAAGTCGTCCAGGGCGCGCTCGTTGGCGCCGCCCATGTCCTGGAACAGGCGGATGCCGTAGCGGGCCGGGTCGGGGGCGCTGTCGAGGACGAGCCGGTCGACGCGCTCCGGGTACAGCTGCGCGTACACGGCGCCCAGCAGTGCGCCGTGGGACTGCCCGAGGAAGGAGGTCCGCTGCTCGCCGAGGGCGGCGCGCAGCAGGTCGGCGTCGCGGGCGATGTTGCGGGTGGTCAGGTACGGCAGCAGGTCGGGGTACCTGCTCCGGCAGGCGTCGGCGTCGGCCTCGGCCAGGATCCAGGCCTGATCGAAGCCCGCCCGGTCGGTGCCCACCGAGCGCAGCCAACTGCCCCTGGTGAGACCGCAGTCGAGCCCACCGCTGGCGCCGACCCCGCGCGGGTCCATGCCGATGATGTCGTACGCGGCGGCCGTCTCGGGCGCCATCGCGGCCCGCACCGCGACGGGCATGGCCAGGGCGCGGTTGCCGGGGCCGCCCGGGTTGGTCTGCAGGATGCCGCGCCGCCGGGCCGGGTCGGCGGCCTTGATCCGCGAGACGGCGAGGGCGAGGGTGCGACCCTTCGGCTCGCGGTAGTCCAGGGGGACGGTCAGCGTCGCGCACTGGGCCCCGGCGGCGGCCAGCTGCGGGTCCTGGCAGGCGGCCCAGACGAGCGGACGGCGGTAGCGCTCCAGCGGGTCGGCGGCGGAGGCCGGGGAAGCCGGGGAGGCGGCGGCTATCGGGGTGAGGACTGCGGCCGCAGACAGGGCGAGGGCGGCGAGCATCGATGCTGGCTTCATGTCGCCCAGGCTAGAAGGGAGTTGACGAACAAACCGGGCCCGGGGCCGCCACCGGTGTGTCGGCGTCCGACGGAGCGCCTTGACCTCAAGTCAGCTTGAAGTCCTACTGTCGATCACGCCCTGAAGATCAGACGACCAGCGGTCGAACCGGCAGAAGGAGTACGGGACATGACGGTCAAGGCGTACGCACCCGAGGTCATCGCCGCCCAGCCCATCGGCGCGTGGAGCGGCGAGGCCTACCGCCGCGTGGTGGGCGGACTGCGCGAGCAGCTGGCGATGGAGGGCCTCACCCAGCCGCACTGGTGGACCCTCAACCACACCGCCGGCAAGCCCGGCGGCTGGACCCGCACCACCCTGGTCGAGCGCCTCACCCCCTACGACGACCAGGACACCGACTTCGACACCGTCTTCGACGACCTGATCGCCCGCGGCTGGCTGACCGAGGCCGTCGACGGCACCTTCACCCTCACCGAGGACGGCGAAGCCGGACGCCAGCGCGCCCGGGACCGCAACCTGCAGATCCACGAACGCACCCACGAGGGCATCGACCCCGAGGACTTCGTCACCACCATCAACGTGCTGCGCCGCATGGTCGCCAACCTCGGCGGCAACGGCAACCTGCCCGAATGACCGCCCGAGGCCGGAATTGACCCAGAAAAACGTCCGCTGATTGCCACCTGATCATGGGTCTTTCCGGCCGTAGATTGATCACATGACGACGAAGAACACCACCGCCCCCGCCGCTCCGATCCTGACCCGCCGCGCCGAGGCCGAGACCTGCGCCGACCCGAGCGCCACCATGACCCTGCTCGCCGAGACGGACCCGGGGCAGGGCGGCTTCACCGTCTACCGCTCCACCTTCGCCGAGGGCGCGGCCGGAGCCCCCTCGCACGCCCACACCCGGGCCTGGGAACTGTTCTTCGTCATCAGCGGCGCGCTGGAGGTCCTGGTCGGCGAAGAGGTCACCGTCCTGGGCGCGGGCGACTTCCTGGCCGTGCCCCCGCACACCCCGCACGCCTTCGCCGCCGCCCAGGGCGCCACGGCCGACGTGCTGTTCATGTTCACCACCGGCATGGACCGCTTCGACTACCTGCGCCTGCTGGGCGGCGTCATGCGCGGCGAGACGCCGCCGGCGGCGATCGCGGCCTCCTCCGAGCGCTTCGACAACCACTACGTCGACAGCCCCGCCTGGCGCGCCGCCCTCGCGAGCCGCGCCTGAGCGGCGGGGCCGTCGAGCGGACGCGCGCCGGGTGTGGAACGGTGGAAGACCGGGGGTGTCCGCTTGCGAGAGGAGTGGCCATGTCGTCGAAGCGCCGCCGCAAGAAGAAGGCCCGGGCCAGGCGCGGAGCCAACCACGGCCGCCGCCCCCAGTGCTGAGCCGCGGCTGAAACAGGTCGGCTGAAACGAGGCTGGAACGGGTCGGCTGCGCCCGGGCCGCGTGCCCGGGCGCAGCCGACGCCGTACCCCGCTGCGGTATGTCAGAGCCGCCCGCGCCCCGCGAATCCGCCGCGCGGCACCACGTGGTACTGGCTGTAGTCGTGCGACTCCGTACCGAGGACCAGCTCCAGGGCCACGCCCCGTCCGTCCGCGCGGGCCTCGCGCAGCAGCCGCGCCGGGTCGGCGTCCGGCGGCGTCCGGTCCAGGGTGTGGCGCGGGTTGCCGTGCGGGGACGGGTCGACCGGGTCGTGGCACACGATGCCGGGCCCTGCAGGGCGTCCACGAGTTTGACAGCGGATAGAGGAGGAGGTGCAGGAAGCTCTTCACCGGCCGGGGTTCCTCTCGCGTCGCACACGCGTCAGCGCCCACACCCTGTCCCGGGAGAGCCCTCGCCCGCAATCGGCTCCCGTGCTCAACTCCCGCCCTGCGGCGCCGGGTCAGCCCTCGATGGGGAACTCGCCCACGTGGACCGCGGCGATGAACTCGCCAACGCCGTCCAGCACTCCGACGCTCCCGCCGACCGCCTGATCGAGGTCCGCTTCGCCCTCATCGGCGACCGCCTGCGCATCGAGGTCCACGACGCCGGCACCGGACGACCCGCCCTCCACACCTCCACCCCCGACGACGAACACGGGCGCGGACTGTTCCTCGTCAACGAGCTTGCCGAGCGCTGGGGTTGCTGCCCCAAGCACAGGAAGTCGACCCCGCCGACTTCCCACGCCGTCCGTCCGGCGGATCGCGGCGTCGTAGGCTGCGGATCATGCACACCCTGACGGAGTACGCGCGGTGTCTCTACGGGGACGAGTACGGTCCGACACCGGCATGCGACGGCGACCACCAGGAGTTCCTGTTCGTCGAGCGGCTGACGTTCGCCGACGTGGACGCGATCCTCGCCATGCTGCGCGAGCTGTGCCCCAACCTGGTCGACGGCTATCTGCCGGTCTGGATCCGCAACCTGTCCTACCGGCTGGTGCTCCTGCAGCGGCCGGACGAGCCGGCGCTGATGCGGGAGGCCGGTGACAGCCTGCGGATGGGACGACATCGCAGCCGACCTGGCCGAGCGGGCCGACGCCCTGGAAGCGGGCTGATCACGGCCACTCACTCCTCATCCGCCGGATCCCGTGGTGTCAGTGGCTCGTGACAGGCTTGCGGGGTGCTGATCGAGGGATACGACGAAGCCCCGCTGGTCGCCGGGGAGCCGCTGGCGGCCGGCCCGGGCTTCTGGTCGAACCACCTCATGGCGATGTGCGGCGGCGCATCCGGCACTGAGCGTCCGGTTCCGGAGTGGTTCGGCGAAGACGGAGCCGATGCCGACGCCTTGTCCGAGGTCCTGTTCGACCCCGAGCGCTGGCCGGTGTTCCGGATACCGGCGGCATCCGCCCCAGGCGTCGTCCTGGTCTACCGCAATCTGGTCGGCGACTACGGGATCGACTACCTCCTCACCTGTCCGGGACGGAGCCGCGCCCAGCGGATCGGCAGTTGGGAAGGAGACTTCTCGGGGGCAGGCCTGACGTGGCGCGAGCTGGTCCGGATCGCCGACGACCCCGCACCCGGGGCGGTCGGGGTCGAGGACTCCGACACCCGCCTGCTGCTCGTCCTCCCCCTGCTCGACGACCTGGACCTGCCGCAGACGGCCTCGGCACGACTCGGCGCGGCCCTGGTCGCGGCAGGCACCCCGCAGGACATCGCCCCGAACACGGCGCAGCGCCTGCTCACCCACCTGACGGGAAGACCGCGACACGATCCCGCATGGAACTCACCCCTGAGTGGTTCCGGCACGAGTTCGGTGGCGGCTCCCCTTGTGTGACCGTTGAACTTCTTCGCTGCTCCCGTGAGGGCGGTGCGGGCGGTGTCAGTGGGGGCGGGTTTGATGTGGCCGTGCCTGTTTCTGACCTGATCCGCCAGTTGCCCGAGATCTCGCTCGTCCGGGACCGCTCCCGCGCCATGGCGATGCTGGACGCCATCCTGAGCCCGGAGTGGGGGAGCCGGTACTTCTCGTTCGACTCCCACTGGTCGCCGACGGAGGAGATGGCCTCGATGCGCGACGGTTGCGGCAACGAGTACGCGATCGTCTTCTCACCGGCAGGCACTTATGCCCGCGGTTTCGATCACGAGTCGCCGATGACCCCGTACCGAGCGACGCCTCCGGCGCCGTGGCCGGGCCTGTTCGACGGGGTGCCGGAGGCCTTCCGCGCCCACGTCGAGGAGCCCGCCTTCTGCGACGACGGAACGCCGCGGGCGACGGTGTGCTTCTGGCGCGAACAAGCCGACACCGCGTGGAAGGCCGGGGCCGTCGAGCCCCTGCCGGAGGGCGTGGAGGACGACGGCAGCGCCGAGTGGTTGTTCGAGGTGCTGCTGGACGGCCGTCCCGAGGCGTACCGGCGGTTCGCGGAGGAGTACTACGAGGTGGCGGTCGACATGGCGGCCGTCCGGCACGTCTACGCGCTGCACCCCCTCACCCAGCACGTCGTGTCGTTGCTGAACCCGGAACTGGACATCCCCCGACTCGCGGAGGACGTCGCCCAGATCGGGTATCCGGCCCAGGGGTGACGACCTTCCCCAGGACCGGGGACTGCGACAGGAACAGCGGCCCTCCGGCCCGGCTGACCGCGGCCCGGTGGGCGAGGTAGGCCGACATCCACGCGGGACCGGCACGAGAGAGCGAGGCCGACGGTGACCGAACCGGACGCAATGGACCTGATCCACCTGGAGGACGCGGACGGCGACCGCTGCATCGTGCGCGTCACCGGTCGCCTCGAGCCCGGGGTGCTGAGCGGTCACGACGTTCTCCGGGCCGAGGTCCTGGCGCACGCCGACTTCGTCGACGTCCGGTTGGAGCTCTGCCTCTTCCGGCAGGACCTCGACGCCTGGAAGCACGGGCTCGCCGGCCTCGTTCCCGGCACGGACGCCGGCATCGGTGGGGATCGCGGGCCGAGCCTGGCCCTCCACCTGCAGGAGGACCACTCCCTGGCCGTGACGATCCACGATCCCGACCGTCTCAGCGTGATGCTGTGGATCCGGCCGCAGGAGGGCTGGATGGAGGAGCACCACGACCGGCTGGAGCAGGTCCGGCAGACCTGGCCCAGTGAAGTCGCGGAGACGTCCCCCATGACCTACGAATGGCGTGCGACCCGCCCGAGCTGAGCAGTGTCCGAGTTGAGCAGTACCGCCCGGGCCTGCCGCAGCGCCCCTCACTCCCCGGGCGTGGCGGCCGTGCTTGGCGGCCTTGTACTCCAGCATGTCGAGGAATGCGGACCATCCGGCGTCGTGAACGCTCCTGGCGAGCCGCGTCCGTCCGAGGCCGGACACCGCGAGGTCTTCCACGTACACCGATTGGTGGCGGAGGAAAAGAAGTTTCGGTAGCCGGCGTGCAGGTCCCCCAGGGACTGCACCAGTACTACCGAAGATACCTCCGCAAGCCACACCCGTTCCCAGAATCATATCGGTTGGATGCCACAGGAATTGACGGTGTATCGACCCGAATGAAGGTGGCTGGTAACGGCTTCAGGTTCGAGCCGGGTGCCCCCGCACCGGGGGCCGAGCCTGTGCGGCGACCGGCCCGGGTGCGCGTTCCGGATCCGGGCCGTGATCGCGGGCGGCTGAGGCGGCGCGGCTAAAGTCGCAGGTGAGAACCGTCGCGCCCGAGGAGATCACGCCATGCCGACCGACCTGCCGACCGCCCCCGCCGCCGGAACCGCCGCAGCCCCCGCGCGCCTGGGGCTGGGCACCGCGGCCGTCGGCCGGCCCGGCTACATCACCCTCGGACGCGACGCCGACCTGCCCGCCGAGCGGACCGTCGAGGCGCTGCGCGAGCGCACCCACGCCCTGCTGGACGCCGCGTACGCCGCCGGGGTGCGCTACTTCGACACCGCCCGCTCCTACGGCCGCGCCGAGGAGTTCCTCGCCGGGTGGCTGGACGAACACCCCGAGGCGGCGGGCGAGGTGACGGTCGGCAGCAAGTGGGGCTACACGTACACGGCGGGCTGGCAGGCGAGCGGGGTGGCGGCGCACGAGGTCAAGGAGCACTCGACGGCGGTGTTCGACCGCCAGGTCCGCGAGACCCGTGCCCTGCTCGGCGACCGCCTGGACGTCTACCTCGTCCACTCCGTCGTCCCCGGCAGCCCCGCGCTCACCGACCCCGCCCTGCACGAGCGCCTGGCCGCGCTCGCCGCCGAGGGCGTGCGGGTGGGGCTGTCCACCAGCGGACCGGCCCAGGGCGACACCATCCGCGAGGCCCTCGCCGTCACCGTGGCCGGGCGGCCCCTGTTCACCGCCGTCCAGGCCACCTGGAACCTGCTGGAGACCTCCGCCGCCCCCGCCCTCGCCGAGGCCCACGCGGCCGGCTGGCTGGTGGTGGTCAAGGAGGGCATGGCCAACGGCCGCCTGGCCGGCCGCAACGCCACCGGCCCCGACACCGCCCCCCTGCGCGCCCTGGCCGACCGCACCGGCACCGCCCCCGACGCCCTCGCCCTGGCCGCGGCCGCCGCCCAGCCCTGGGCCGACGTCGTCCTGTCCGGCGCCGCCACCCTCGACCAGCTCGCCTCCAACCTGACGGCGGCCCAGGCGGACCTGGCCCCGCAGGACCTCGCCGCCCTCGACGCCATGGCCGAGCCGGCGGAGGCGTACTGGCGCACCCGCTCGCAGCTGCCCTGGGCGTGAGGTGCCGGTTCGGCCCGATACGCCTGGTACGTGCGCTGCACAAGTTGCCTGCGCTGCCGTTGCGGCATGAGCACAGTATTGGCCAACTGGCCAGAAAAGACCGCCGGTTGGATAGGGGGGACCACCACGATGAACATCAGGAAGCGTATCGGCGCCGTGATCGTTCTGGCGTTCGCCGCGACCACGCTCGCCGTCGTGTCGGCGTCGGCCCTGGCGCAGAGCCCGGCCTACAGCAGCCTCGCCGGCCTCGTCGGCAACTGCCCGTAACCGCAGGCCCGCCCGCCCGGCGGGCAGCAGTATCCCGGCTTCCCGCGTCCCCGGACGTGGGAAGCCGGATCCGTCGGGCAACCCAGCCCCGGCCGCCCCCAGCCCGTTGTCGGTGCCCGCGCCTACGGTGGGCGGCATGACGCAGCCCCCGGACCTCGCCGCCGCCCTCGCCGACCTGCCCGTACCCCTGCCGCCCGGGCGCCTGGTCGCCGGGGACGAGGGCGAGGGGCGGGAGCCGCTGCTGTGGGTCAGCGACGCCCCCGCGCCCGCCGGGCTGTGGGCGCGGCTGCACCGGGCGCACCCGCGGACCGGGCTGTGGCCGCTGCTGCTGAGCCCGCTGAACGCCGGGGACCCGGACTTCCGTCCCTGGCTGTCCGGCGAGCTCTACCCGAGCGACGCCTGCGCCGTCGAGCTGTACGACCCGGCCGCGCTGCTGAACAGCTGGTGGGAGACGGGCGGCGCGGACGAGGACGGCGACAGCGAGGACGACGAAGAGCTCGCCGAGGCCCTCGCCCCCTACGGCCTGACCTGGCCCGGCCCGGCCCCGGCCGTGGACGTGCCCGACGGCGCGGCCGGCGCCGAGGCCCGGGCCCTGGCCGACGTGCTGCAGTGCGTCAAGGACGTCCGCCTGGGCCTGGTACGGGCCGGCAGCGGCGCCGAGGCGCTGGCGGTGTGCGGGTGGGGCGGCCCGACGAACCACGAGAACGACATCGCCAAGATCGCCGCCGTGCTCGCCGACTGGGAGCGCCGCTTCGGCGCCCAGGTCGTCGAAGCCGGCTTCGACACCCTGGAGTTGAGCGTCCCCGTGCCGTCCGCCACGCTCGCCGAGGCGCTGCGGCCGGCCGCCGAGCACATGGCCCTCTGCCCCGACCTGGTCTTCCAGGGCACCGGCAGCCTCACCGAGTACGCCGAGCAGCTGGTGGGCGCCCACCGGTGGTCCTTCTGGTGGGACTGACCCGGCCCGCGCCCCGCCCGTACTCGGACGCCGGTACTCGGACGCCGGTACTCGGACGTCAGTACTCGGAGCTCGGCGCCGCCGTGGTCGGCCCGAGGTCCGGCCGGTCCCGCAACTCCACCGCCCCGCCATGGTGTTCGAGCTCGAGGACGACCAGTTCGTTGCCGCCCGGGCGCCACAGTGGCGCCGGGGCGTAGAGGGTGCGCTGGGGGCCGGCGGCGCAGTAGCGGCCGAGGAGGAAGCCGTTGAGCCACAGCAGTCCGCGGCCCCAGCCGGGCAATGCCACGAACGCGTCGGCGGGGGAGGGGAGTTCGGCGGTGAAGCGGTGGAACACCGGCTCCCCGTCGCGGACTTCGGCGCCGTCGCCGAGGTCCAGCGCGGACGGGCCGGTGAGGTCCAGCGCGGACAGGTCGGTGAGCGGCAGCGGGCGGACCTGCCAGCCGAACAGCCGCTGCCCGCCGTGCGAGACACCGCGCGTGATGCCCTTGCGGTCGTCCATCTGCGGGCCGTAGTTCACCCGCCCCAGCGCCTCGACCAGGATGTCCAGGGTGACGCCGTCCGCCCCGGTGGCCAGCGGCAGCGTCGCGCCGGGGGAGTTGCGCTCGAGCACGCCCAGCGGGCGGCCGTCCGCGAACACCTGCGCCCGGTCGGCCAACCCGTCGACGCGCAGCGGCAGTTCGGGGCGCGGGCCGGGTACGTGGGTGCGGTAGTGGATCAGGCCCAGGGACTGCCCGAGCTGCTCCATGGGCAGCGGCGCGGCCTGCTCCACCGGCTGCGACAGCGCGTCCAGGCTCTCCAGCAGCGCCGCCCGCCCCTGTGCCCGCTCCAGGCGCTGCGGGGATACCCGGGGCGGGTCGGCGGGCAACTCGCCCTCGGGTAGCGGCAGGTAGCGGCCGATGACCTCGCGCAGCGCGTGGAACTTCTCGGTCAGCTCGCCGGCCTCGCCGATCGGCGCGTCGTAGTCGTAGCTGGTGACGGTCGGCTCGTACCCGGCGTCCAGCGGGTGCGCACCGGAGTGGTTGGCGCCGGCCCACAGGCCGAAGCTGGTGCCGCCGTGCGCCATGTAGAGGCTGACGGAGGCGCCGGTGGCGAGCAGTTCGTCCAGCGAGGCGGCGGTCTCCTTCGCGTCGCGCACGTGGTGCGGCAGGCCCCACTGGTCGAACCAGCCGATCCAGAACTCCATGGCGGTCAGCGGGCCTTCGGGCTGGTGGCGGCGCAGCACCGCGAGCCGTTCGGGGGCGCGCGAGCCGAAGGTCGCGGTGGCCAGGTGCCCGGGCAGGGCGCCGCCCTGCTGCATGGTGTCGTGGGCGCCGTCGGCGGTGAACAGCAGGCAGTCCACCCCGCGCCGCACCAAGCCGTCGCGCAGGTGCAGCAGGTACGCGGTGTCGTCGCCGTAGCTGCCGTACTCGTTCTCCACCTGGACCGCCACCACCGGACCGCCCCGGCTCGCCAGCAGCGGCAGCAGCTCGGGCACCAGCGCGTCGAACCAGCCGTCCACCTCCGCCAGGTACGCCGGGTCCGCGCAGCGCAGCCGCAGCCCGTCCACCGCCAGCAACCGGGCCGGCAGCCCGCCGAACTCCCACTCCGCGCAGATGTACGGGCCCGGGCGCAGGATCACGTCCAGCCCCAAGCCGCCGGCCAGCCGCACGAAGCGCCCCACGTCCCGCCAGCCGGTGAAGTCCACCCGCCCGTCGGGGAGTTCGTGGAAGTTCCACGGCACGTAGGTGTCCACCGTGTTCACCCCCAGCGCCCGCACCCGCCGCAGCCGGTCCTCCCACAGCTGCGGGTGGACGCGGAAGTAGTGCACCGCCCCGGCCACCACCCGGTGCGCCACCCCGTCCCGCACGAACCCGTCCGCGTCGTATCCGAGCATGCGCGTACCCCGCCTTCCCGACTGGAGACCCCGGCACGGGCGAGCCTAGCCGGGCGCGGCCGCACCCGGTGTCCGGTTCCCCGCGGTCCGTGTTTCGACGGGATCCGGAGCGTGGTCTTCCGCGCGTGGGTCAATGTGTCTCTTTATCTGCCCGGTGCGAGTCGGATATCGGAACTCGAAGGGATGGAACTGGGGTACCGCGAATTCCTGGAGTCCTCCGACGGGATGGGCAACGTCCGGTCCGGAATGCCCTTCTGGGTCGGGAACGGGGATGCCGCCGTCTTCTCGACGTTGTCCGAGGTCTTCGACGTCACCTCGGGTGTCCGCTCGTGGAGCGAGTTCTCGGCCGAATGAGGTGGCCTGCTCCCGCGTGGTTCTCCGTCCCCGCCCGGCGCGCACGCCGGGCGGGGACGGGGGAGTTCAGGGGGCCCTGAGGGAGGGCCTCGATGCCCTACGTCGTCCTCATCCGGCGGGTCCACGGCAGCCGGCGGCCGGCGCGGAGCCACCGGGCGACGGCCACCGCCGCGACGATCAGCGCGGCCAGGGCCGGGTCGGGCCCGTAGGGGATCTCCAGGAACCCGTCGGCGTCGGGGTGCGGCCGCATCGTGACGGAACCCGTCGGGACGACAGCCGCTACCAGCTGGTGCACCCAGAACAAGGCCGCCAAGCCCGCCGCGCCCCAGCCGAGCAGGGCCCCGGTGCTCATGCCGGACCGGCGGCCCGCGCGCCAGCAGTCCCGGACCGCGCCCACCGCGCCGATGGCCAGGGCGATCACCAGCGCGCTCGACGCGGCCATCCAGGACCCGGCGGTGACCGCTCCCAGGACCGAAGCGACGGAAGCCCCGAGGCCCCGCCCGGTCAGCGCCTCCACGGACCCCCTCGGCGGAGCCGCCGCCTGGGCCAGCAGCCAGCTCGCACCGCCCAGGGCCGCCAGAACGGCCGCGCCCCGTGCCCACAGGCCTCCGGCGCGTCTGCGCCGGTCTTGGTTCCCCACTGGTTCCCCCGATAGTTCCTCGTTGCGGGGGGTCAACCTACCAACCGGTAGGACGTCCGGCCGCAGCGGGCCGCACCGGAGGCAACGCGGGGTGCCCCGCCCGGCGCGCACGCTGGGCGGGGCGGGGGGTCAGGTGTGGTGGGTGGTGATGGTGATCGGGTGGGCGGTCCAGTCGGTCATGCCGCCGACGTAGAGGGTGGTGCTCCAGATGCCGCCCCGGGCGAGGCAGCGGGCGACGCCCTCGCCGCCGCCGGGTCCGATGCAGATCCGGATGAAGTCCCGGTGGGCCTCGCGGACGGGGAGTTCGCGGACGTGCTCCCAGAGGACGGGCAGGGCGTGGTCGAGGCCGGGGAACAGGGCGGGCGCCATGATGCCGGTGATCCCGGCCCGGACGATGGTGGTCACGCGGCGGACTCCTCGGGAGTGATGTGGCACCAGACGAACTTGCCGATGCCGCCCTCGCGCGGGCAGCAGCCCCAGCTCTGGGCCAACTCGTGGACGAGGAGCAGGCCCCGGCCGCTCTCGGCGCAGACGGGGGCGTCGCGGAGCGCGGGCTTCTCGCTGCCGGCGTCGTGGACCTCGATGCGGAGGGTGTCGTCCGGGTCGAGGCGGAAGTGGACGTGGATCAGGCGGTCGCGCGGCGCCCGGGCGTGCTGGACGGCGTTGGTGACCAGCTCGCTGACGAGCAACTCGCCGGTCGGGAGGAGGAGTTCGCCGACCGGGAAGGGGGCGAGGAACTCGCGCAGCCGCTGCCGGGCGACACCGGGGGAGGTCGGGCGCCGGGGCAGCCGGCAGGCCGTCTCGGTGGAGGCGGGGGAGGGGGAGGGGGAGTCGGTTTCAGGCATGGCGGAGCCACCTCCGGAGTGTGCGGGGTGAAGACGGCCGAGGAAGGCATGGGAATGCCCGGACGATGAGCCCGCCATGATCACTGTGTGTGGACGCGCTCACTACTCCAGGTAGCATGCACCTGTATTGGTTCAACCTGCAAGCAGAACAACTGCAACGATGCAGATGCGGCTACGCTGGATTGACGAATCGTCACAAGGCAGACTGGGGCCGTCAGGTGAGAGGACTTGCACATGGCCGATGAACCGAAGCCGACCGTCCGTGCCCGCCGACTCGGCTCGGAGCTCCGCCGCCTCCGCGAAGCCGTGAACAAGGGGACGGATGACGCGGCGCAGGCCCTTGCCTGCTCCCGCGCCAAGATCAGCCGCATAGAGACCGGCGCGTCCGGCGTTCGCCGGCTGGACCTCGGGATCCTGCTGGACCTGTACGGGGTGGCCGGCAAGGAGCGTGATGCTCTGGAGGGGCTGGCGAGGGACAGCAAGAAGCGTGGATGGTGGCACGACTACGGCGACACGATCCCCTCTGCCTACGTCGATGTTCTCGGGCTGGAGGACGACGCCCGGTACATCCGCATGTGGCAGACCATGGTGGTCCCCGGCCTGTTGCAGACGAAGGGCTACGCCAGGGCACTGCTGGAAGCGAATCCGGCCGCGGTGCGACCGGAGCGCATCGATCAGCTGGTCGAGATCCGGATGGAGCGCAAGGAAGTCCTCGCGAAGCCGGACCCGGCCCGGTTCTGGGCGATCATCTGGGAGCCTGCGCTCAGGTGTCCGGTGGGAGGGGAGGAGGTACACCGGGAGCAGCTGCAGCACTTGACGGAGATGGCGCAGCTGCCCAACGTCACCTTGCAGGTAGTGCCGTTGGGCGTCGGCGCGACTGCCGGCGCGTGCGGCGCCTTCGTGATGTACGGCTTCTCCGACTCGCCCACCGCCGGAGCCGTGTTCCTGGAGACACTGACAAGCAGCCACTACCTGGAGCAGCAGGGCGAACTGGACGGCTACGGACTGGTCTTCGAGTATCTGCGATCAGCTGCTCTGAACCCCAAGGAGTCGCTGGATATGATCGCGGCCATCGCTGCGGCGACATGACGATGAGATCAGAAGAGGTGCGACGCGTGACTGTGCCGGAGAGTGGCGCTCGGAGTTGGTACAAGAGCAGCTACAGTGCCCAGGCGAACGAGTGCGTGGAGGTCCGGCAGCCGGTGTCGAGCGGAATGGCCATCCGCGACTCGAAGGACCCGGACGGGCCGGTCCTGCTGTTCCCCGCCGATGCCTGGTCCTCGTTCCTCGCAGGGGTCAAGGGCGGCGAGTTCCCCGCCGACTGACCTGACACCAGGGGTGCCCCGCCCGGCGCGATCGCCGGGCGGGGCACCCCTGGCTGCCGAAGCTCTTCCGGCCGCGGGCGGTTCAGCGGGGTGTGGCGGGTGGGTTGGTCGGGCCGACGGGTATGGCCGGGCCGAGCGGGTGGCAGCCGTCCCAGGAGGCGATCTGTCCGTGCGGGCAGGAGGCGGGGACGGGGGTTCGCCGACGCCGCGTCATCCCGTCGTCCACGGCTCTGTCCCCGGGGCCGCCGTCGGCTGTCTTCCGCACTCTTCCTCATCCGTCGTATGGTCACGCCTTTGAACTGCGCGGATGCTACACGAGGCGCCAGGACCGGCACCCCCGCCAGTGCCCCTACCGATACGCGACTGATTCGCCCGCCGTACGCCGCGGCCTACTGTCGGGGACGTCAGCAGGAAACGCCCACGACGAACCCCCGCAGGAGCAGCAGCCATGACCGCCTACGCCATCGCCCAGGTCCACTCGGTCGAGTTCGGCCCCGACATCGTCGAGTACCTGGAGCGCATCGACGCCACCCTCGACCCCTTTGGCGGGCGCTTCATCGTGCACGGCGGCGCGTACGAGACGGTGGAGGGCCGTTGGGGCACCGGTGGGACGATCGTCATCGCGTTCCCCGACTACCAGCGGGCCCGCGCCTGGTGGGACTCGCCCGCCTACCAGGAGATCCTGCCGCTGCGCACCCGGCACATGGTCGCCGACATCATCCTGATCGACGGTGTGCCGGGCGACGGTTACCGCGGGGCGGACTCGCTCAAGCATTGACCCCGTCAGGACCCCAGGCGCTCGCGCCACCACGCCACCGTGGCCTTGACCTGCTCCTCCAGCGGCGTCGCCTCTGCCGCGAACGCCGTCTCGTAGGCGGTGGAGTCCATGACGAAGGGGCGGTCGAACTGGTAGCGGGTCTCACGCAGTTCACGCAGCAGCGGGGAGAACAGCCCGGCCGCGCGCAGCAGGACGGGGGACAGGCGGCGCACCGCGACCGGGGCGGTGCCGGCCTCGGCGGCCAGGTGGTCGACCATCGCGCGCACCGACACGGCGGGGGCGGTGGGCACGTGCCAGGCGCGGCCCCAGGCCCGTTCGTCGCCCGCGACCTGGGCCAACGCCCGTGCCACGTCCGGGAGGTAGGTCCAGCTGTGCGGGGCGTCCGGGTCGCCGAGGACGGCGGCGGGGCGGCCCTTGAGCAGGCCCGGCATCACGCGCCCGGCGAGGTGGCCGCCGTCGGTGACGCCGGGGCCGAAGAAGTCGGAGGCGCGCACCTCCACCGCCCGGATCCGCCCGGCCTCGTGCAGCGCCCGCGCCTGCTCCCAACCCGCCGCCCGCACTCGGCCCTTGGGGCCGGTCGCGGCGAGCGGGAGGTCCTCGGTCATCGGGCGCGACGGGTCGGGCAGCGGCCCGTAGCCGTACAGGTTGCCGAGCATGACCAGCACCGCGCCGCTCTCCTCGGCCGCTGCGCACAGCGAGGAGGCCAGGGCCGGCCAGCGTGCGGCCCACTGGTGCAGCGGCGGTGCGGCGCAGCCGTGGACGGCGGCGGCGCCGCGGGCGGCCGCGGTCAGCGCGGCGGGGTCGCTCGCGTCGACGGCGAGGTGTTCGACACCCTCGACGGGCTGCGGCCCCGGGCGTCCGGTGCGGGTGGCGACCCGGACCTCGTGGCCCTGTTCGGCCAGCAGGCGGGCGGTGGCGGCCCCGGCGGGCCCGTGTCCGACGACGAGATGGAAGCTCACCCGCCCCACCCTATCCAGGCCGCGGGCGGGGCAACGCGGGCGGGGCAACGCGGGGGTGTGGGGGCGGTGTTGAGGACGTGCACGTATTCGGTACGGAAAACGTAAAAGACGATCTATGCTGTCGAGGGTTCATGATCCTCACGCGAAGTAAGGTCTGCTGCATTGAAGCTGCCCCGGGTGTCCGCCGTCGTCGCGGCCGCCGTCCTGGCCCCCGCCGTCCTCTTCCCCTCGACGGCCTCCGCCGCCGACGCCCCGCAGCCGGTCGGCGTCTCGGGCCCTGACACCGCCTCGGGCTCCGCGCCGGACACGGCGTCGGACCCCGGGAAGGACACGGCGAAGGAGACGGGCAAGGACGCCCCGAAGGACACGGCGAAGGAGACCGGCAAGGACGCCGGCAAGGACGCCGCCCCCGGCGCCTCCGACGGTGCGGGCGACCAGGAGAAGAAGGACCGCGCCGAGGTCGAGCGCATCCTCGCCGACCCGGCCAGCGGTCCCAAGGTGCGCGAGGCGGCCCAGAAGGCGCTCAAGGGCACCGCCGCCGACCTGCGGCACTTCCTGGAGGTCGGACTGGAGGACGCCCGCCAGACCGACAACCGGCTGCGGGTCGTCCAGATCGCGGACCGCGGCGGCCCGGCCGTGCGCAAGGCCGCCGACAAGGCGCTGCGCGGCACCTACCAGGACATCCTGGACTTCCTGAACACCGGTCAGTACATCGCCCGCGCCGAGGACCAGGACCGCGCCGAGGTCGAGCGCATCCTCGCCGACAAGGACAGCGGACGCGGCGTGCGCGAGGCGGCCGAGAAGGCGCTCAAGGGCACCGCCGCCGACCTGCGGCACTTCCTGGAGGTCGAGCTGCCCAGGCAGCGCGCCGACGACAACCGGGTCAAGGTCGCCCAGCTCATCGGCTCCGGCGGCCGTGCGGTGCGCGAGGCGGCGAGCAAGGCCATGGACGGCGACGACGCGGCGATCCTGAAGTTCCTCACGGAGGGCTGGCCCGCCGCCCAGGCCGAGGACGACCGGGTCGCGATCCTGGTCATCCTGGCGAACAAGGAGACCGGCCGGCACGTCGCCGAGGGCGCCCAGAAGGCCCTCAACGGCACCCCCGCCGACCTGCGGCGCTTCCTGGAGACCGAACTGCCCCGGCTGCGCGCCAGCGACAACCGGGTGAAGGTCTCCCAGCTCGTCGAGACCGGTGGACCGGCCGTGCGCAAGGCCGCCCTGGCCGCCCTGCAGGGCAGCGACGAGGACATCGCGGCTTTCCTCAAGGACGGCTGGGCCAAGGCCCGCGCCGAGGACGAGGCCGCCGCGGCCAAGCCCGGCACCGACACCCCGGCCGGGCAGGGCGCCGGGCAGCAGGGACAGGGCGTCCAGACCGCGGGCCTCACCGAGACCACCACCACCGGCACCACCACCGTCACCGGCACGGGCACCGGGATCACCACCGTCGGCTCCGGCGCGCTCGCCGCGACCGGCACCGACGGGATCGGCTGGGAGGCCGGCGGCGCCGCCGCGGCCCTGGCCGCGGGCGCGGCGCTGGTCGCGGTCTCCCGCCGCCGCTCCGCCGAGGACTGACGCCGGAAGCTGACGCCCCTCGCGTCCCCGGCCGCCATCGCCCTGGCGGCCGGGGACGCGGCGCGTCAGCCGTCGTGCCGGTCAGCCCTCGCGCCCGGTGAACCTCTGCGCGAGCCGTTCGTGCCAGCGGGCCGCGTTGGTGCCGTCCAGCTGTCCGGCGAAGGCGCGCCGCGCCGCCGCGACCAGCTCCGGCGGCACGTCGGGGCGGGCGCACTCGATCGCCCACAGCGCCTCGTCGGTCTCCATGTCCAGGCCCAGGCAGCTCGGCACCCCGCGCCCGGCCAGGGTGGAGGCCAGCACCGCCTCGAAGACGGCCCGCAGCCGTTCGTCGTCGTCCGTCACGCCTCAGTCCCCGCCGCCGCTGCCCGAGTTCCCGCGGCGCCGGCTGCTGCGCAGCCAGCCGCGCAGCACCTCCCCGATGCGGATGGTGAGGGTCGCGACCACGCGCGCCCAGGGCGGCCCGCCCCGGTCGGCCCACACCACGCACCCGCACCCGGCGACGACCAGCACCAGCACCCCGATCAGCACCGCACCGACCACCACGGCCACCACCTGCCCTTCCTGCACACGTGACGTCACACAGGACGTCCTACGTGCGGATCCTTCCACCCGGTTCGGCCGCGAACCCCCGAGCTGTGCCAGGATGCCGTAGCCGGTCTCCGCGATCGCCGCACCAGCCCCACCGCACCCGAGGAGTCACCCGTGGCCACTGCCCGGTTCGCCACCCTGCACACCACGGCGGGCCCGATCCGCCTGGAGCTGTTCCCGTTCCACGCGCCGAAGACGGTCCGCAACTTCGTCGAACTCGCCGAGGGCACCCGGGAGTACACCGACCCGCGCACCGGCGAGCCGGGCAGCGGCCCGTACTACGACGGCACGCCGTTCCACCGGGTGATCGCGGGCTTCATGATCCAGGGCGGCGACCCGACCGGCACCGGCACCGGCGGGCCGGGCTACGCCTTCGCGGACGAGTTCCACCCGGAGCTGTTCTTCACCAAGCCGTACCTGCTCGCGATGGCCAACTCCGGCCCGGGCACCAACGGTTCGCAGTTCTTCATCACCGTGGGCACCCCCACCCACCTCAACCGCCGGCACACCATCTTCGGGCAGGTCGCCGACGCGGCCTCCAAGGCCGTGGTGGACGCGATCGCCACCGCCCCGACCGAGGGCGAGCGCCCGGTCGAGGACGTGGTGGTCGAGTCCGTCGAGATCACGTACTCCTGATCCCGGCGATCCCCGTGGCTGCCGAACCGGCGTCCTTCCCGCCCCGCCCGATCCGCGGCGTGCACGTCCGCTACGTCCGCCAGGCCGGCTGCCCGGGTGATGTCGCGATCGTGACCGTGGACTTCGAGCCGTGGGAGGAGGGCCTGCACCTGGAGGCCGCCCCGGGTGCCACGGTGCGCGGCGACCCCGAGCCGGGGGACCTGGAGTACTTCCACGCGGCGCTGGCGGCGGGGATGCGCGAGGAGTTGGCCGAGCGGGCGCCGGGGCGGGGGGTGGCGCTGGCGGTGGTGGTGCACCACACCACCGTGCACGCGGTGGACTCGCGCGAGCACTCCTTCCGCGTGGCCGGACGCCTGGCCGTGCGCGAGGCCCTCGCCCGGGCGTACGGCGGACCCGAGGGTGCGGAAGCCGAGGGTGCGGAAGCCGAGGGTACGGAAGCCCGGTGACGCGAACGGACAAGGGCCGCCGCCCGGCGTGAACGCTGGGCGGCGGCCGAAGAATTGACGAGACGTCAGGCGCAGGTGGAGAAGGTCGGGCTGGTGTTGGCGACGTAGACGGTCGGGCCGGCGTCGGGGTCGGAGGTGACCGGGACGGTGACGGTGTCCTCGGCGGTCCACGCGAAGCCGCGGGCGTCGAAGGTCCAGGTGCCGGTGACCTTGCGGGCGATCTCGGCGAGCGTCACCCAGCCGTACTGCTGCTTCGGAACCTCGACGGTGACGGCGTTGTTGACGCTGCGCGAGCCGTTCCAGACGTTCTGGAAGCTCAGGCCGATCTTGACCGCGGCCGTCAGTGCGCCCTGGGCGCCGCCGCTGATCTCGGAGCCCATCTCGGTGCCGATGGTGGTCTGCCAGCCGCTGGTGTCGGTGACCGCGAAGTTCTGCTGGACGTTGCCGCTGGTGTTGTTGAACCAGACCGCGGAGGCGCACACGCGCGGCAGCGGTGCGGCCGGGGCCTCGCTCTTCGTGGACCAGGAGCAGGAGGAGGTGTCCTTCTGGCACTGCTTGGCGGCGTGGTCGACGGCCAGGTTGCGGGCGGCCTGCGGGAAGCCGGTGGACCACTGCTGGTTGACGGTGCCGTTGCAGGCGTACTGGTCGGTCCAGGCGTCGTCGTACTGGGCGCCGCCCAGCAGGTCCAGGCAGGTGTTGTCGCCGGCGTGGCGGATCATGAAGGCGTCGCCGCCGCCCGGCGCCGGCTGCAGGAACCAGCGCTGGCTGGCCTGCCCGGCGCAGGTCTGCTGGCGCAGGGCCGGGACGAACCAGGCGGCCAGGTCGATGCACTTGCCGGTGTCGTTGTTGACGATGGTGAAGGTGTAGTCCGAGGGGTCGACGTTCAGCCGCCAGGACTGGTGGTAGCCGGGCGCGGAGTTGGTGACGACGTAGACGCCGTCGCCCGTGTTGCCGTTCTGGACGTCGAGTTGGCGCCCGTTGCTGAGCGACTTGATGCTCAGGCACTGCTGCGGCGTGGCGCAGGCGGCGAGCGGGGCCGGGGCGGCCTCGGGGCCCGAAGCGGCCCGGGCGGGCGCGGCGGTCAGGCCGAGGGCGGCGCAACAGGTCACCAGGAAGGCCGCGAGCAGGCGCAGCCAGGGCGCCGTACGGCCGGGGGTCGCGGTGGCGGGCAAGGGGGGTGTCCTTTCGTCGGGTACGTGAAGGGGAACGGGAGTGAGCCTCAGGGCGCGGCGGCGAAGGCCGCCTCCAGGCGCGGGACGTAGTCCACGAGGTCCTGGGCCCAGCAGCCCGCGGTGTGGCCGCCCTGGCAGGCGGTGCCCCAGCCGGTGCCGTCGCCGTAGTCGACGTAGTGGTACGGCAGACCGAGGGCGTCCAGGCGGTCCTTGAGGCGCTTGGCGGTGCCCTCGGCCCAGAACTCCATGTCGGCGGCGCTGCCCCTGCCGTTGCCGGTGTAGACGGCGATGCCGGTGTGGGCGAGCACGGCCGCGCGGGAGACCGGGTCGGCGGCGTTCCAGCGCCAGTCGGCGTTGAACACCGGGTACGGCGTGCCGAAGACGGCGTCGCTGGAGACGGTGGGCCCGAAGTCGAAGCCGCAGGGGCGGCCGTCGCTGGGGCCGCAGAGCACGGTGCCGGCGTTGGTGAGGGTGGCGACGACGGCGCCGCGGATGACCATCTCGGCGGCGGACAGGTCGTTGGCGCCGGACATGGTGAGGACCTGGCCGAACAGCTCGGGGCGGTCCTGGGCGTAGTGCAGGGCGCCGAAGCCGCCCATGGACAGGCCGCCGACGGCGCGGTGGGCGCGGTCGGTCCGGGTGCGCAGGTTGGCGTCGACGAACGGGAGGACCTGGTTCAGGTGGAAGGTCTCCCAGTTCTGCGCGCCGGCGGCGGTGCCCTGGTCGAGCCAGTCGGTGTACCAGCCGCGCAGGCCGCCGTCCGGGATGACGGTGATCATCGACTGGGCGGCGGTCAGCGCGGGGTAGGCGAGCGCCGGGTCGCTGGGGTTGTCCGAGGCGCCGTGCAGGAAGTACAGCACCGGGTAGCGCTTGTCCGGGTGCTGCGCGTAGTCCGCGGGCAGCAGGATCCGGATGGTGTGCTGCCCGGCGACCTGGGGCGTGGTGACGGTGATGACGAAGTTGGTGGCGCTGCCGGTGGCGGTGCCGACCTGGGTCAGCCCGAAGCCGTCCGCCAGCGGCGGCGGCCCGCCGGGCCCGTCGGCCTCGGCGGCCGACGCGGCCGACGCGGCCGACGCGGCCGACGCGGGCGACGCCGACGCGGGTACGGACGCAGGTGCGGGCGCGGGTGCGGCGGAGGCCGCGGGCGCGGGCACGGCGAGCAGGAGCAGGCCGGCGGCCAGGGCGGCGACGGCCGTCCGGGCGCGCCGCAGCCGCACGGGCAGGAGCCGGGCTGGGGTCATCGGGGTCCTCCTCGGCCTTCCGCGGTCGGTGGTCCGGTGGTGACGGGCTGTCCTGACGACCCGTCATGGTGATCCGTGATCGCGACGATCCGACGATCCATCCCACCTGGCTGTCTGAACATCGACAACTCTCGCCACACGGCCCGCCTCCGCGCCAGAGCCCCCGGCGGCCCACCTGGGCCACTGGCGCATGTGCGCCATCCGCCCGGGTAGGCTCCCTCGGCCGCCCGCCACGCCCGGGCGGCAGGGGACGCGATGACCGGGGGATGTCGTGCACGACGTACTGGATCCGGACTCCGAACGCGGCCGCGTCTACCGCGGCCTGGTCGGGCAGCCACGCGCCCGCGTCGCCGACCTGGCGCGCTGCGCGGGCCTGGACGAGGACACCGTGCTCGCCGTGCTGCGCGACCTCGCCGACGAGGGCGTCGCCGTCGCCTTCGACACCGCGGGCAGCGCCGACGACCGCGACCACGCCTGGGAGGCGCTGCCGCCGGGCCGGGTGGTCGAGGCGGTGCTGCAACGCGACGCGCTGCGCCAGGCCACCGCGCGCCGGGCCGGGGCCGAGCTCGAGCGCCTCTACCGCTTCGCGCGGCGCGACGCCGGCAGTTACGGCGCGCTGGAGGTGGTCGAGGACCCCGCCGAGGTGCTCGCCGCCAGCCGCCGCCTGCAGCTGGCGGCCCGGCACCAGGTACGGGTGATCGACGTGCCGCCGTACTCCGGCAGCAGCGCCCACTACGCCGACCAGGAGGTGCTGCAGCGCCGCCGGATGGCCGCGGGCGTCGTCTACCGCGCGATCTACCAGGGCTGCGCGTTCGAGGACCCGGTGGCCGGGCCCAACATGGCGCGCATGGTCGAGGCGGGGGAGCAGGCGCGCACCCTGGACGAGCCGCCGCTCAAGCTCGCCATCGGCGACGACGACCTCGCCATCGTCACCCTGCCCGCCGACGACCGCCCCGGCGTCGTCTCCCTGCTGATCCGCCCCTCCAGCCTGCTGAACGCCCTGACCGGCGTCTTCGAGACCCTGTGGCGCCTGGCGGTGCCGGCCAGCGTCGACGGCGTCGACCTGCGCATCGACGAACGCGACCGGCGCATCCTCACCCTGATGGCCGGCGGCGCCACCGACGACGCCATCGCCCGCCGCCTGGGCCTGGGCCGGCGCACCGTGGTGCGCCGCGTCTCCGTCCTCCTCGCCCACCTGGGCGCCACCACCCGCTTCCAGGCCGGCGTGCAGGCGGCACGCCGGGGGTGGCTGTGAGACAGGGGCTGTGAGGCGGGGGTCGTGAGACGGGGCGGCGGGGCCGCGGGGAGGTTCGCCCCGCGGCCCCGCCGCCCTACCGCCGGTGACGCGACCTCAGCAGGTGCCCGCCGGGCGGTCGCGGACCACCAGGTCGGTGCGGCCGGTGGTGGCGTCCAGCCAGAGCACCCGGGTGCCCTGGTCGGCGGCGGCGTCGTACTGGCCGCCGCGGTTGCAGGACAGGCGCTGCGGGGTGCCGCCGGCGAGCGGGACCTGCCACAGCTTGGGCAGCGCGGCGTTGGTCCAGCCGCCGGCGGGCTTGTCGCTGTCGACCTGGTAGGTCACGGCCTGGTCGGAGGCGGCGAGGCCGGTGGCGCGCGGGGCGTTCGGGGAGTCGGCGCTCAGCACGTCGACGATGCCCGAGCCGTCGACGGCCGCGGAGCGGATCGCACCGCTGCGGGTGGTGCGCCCGGTGGGGAAGTCCAGCCACAGCAGGCGCCCGCCCGCCAGGGTGAGGGAGACGGCGCTGCTCGGTCCGGAGCCGACCGGGGCGTGCTCGGGGTACCGGGCGGTGACCTTCCCGGCGGCGACGGAGTAGACGGTCGGGGCGGTCACCAGCCGGTCGCCGTCCCGCCAGGTCTCGTTCCAGGCGACGAGGCCGTCCTTGACGACGAGTTCTGCCACGCCGTGCCCCTCGGGCAGCGGGAGCGCGACCGGCTCGCCGCCGTCGTGGCTCAGGTACGGCCGGGCGTGGCCCTGTTCCTCGACCGTGAAGGCGATGTCGGTGCCGGAGATCCGGGCGCGGCCGAGCTGCTGGGCGGCGGAGCGGTGGACGCTGCGTACGGGGCCGGCGCCGCTCAGCGGGGCGGTCAGCACCTCCTGGCCCGCGCCCCGGGGGCCGCCCATGGCCACCCATGCGGCGTTCGTGCCGTCGGTGGAGGCCCAGCTGTGGATGCGGCCGTCCTCGGGGCTCAGGCGCACCGGGGTGCCACGGCCGTCGACGGTGCCGGTGTACAGCCCGGTGCCGGCGGGGCCGTCGCCGAGGATCACCCAGTGGCCGCGCGCGACGGCCGGGACGGCCATGCCGTTGGAGACGTTCTGCAGCAGGGTGCGGCTGTCGGTGCCGAGCCGGCGCTGCCAGCCGGGGCGGATCCCGTGGGCGTCGAACGCGGCGGCCAGCGCGCGCAGTTGGCGCTTGTCCAGGCCCTGGTCGCGGCCGGCGGCGAGCACCGCGTCGCGTCCGGCCTGGAAGTCGTCCAGCGGGGTGAGGTAATCGGCGAGCGCGTGGTAGACGACGCGGTCGGCGGTGAGCGGGTCGAGGGTGCGCCGGATGTCCCACAGCGCGCCGCCGAAGATGGTGGAGTTGAGGTGGACCCCGCCCGCGTCGATGGAGTAGCGGGTGCCCAGGTAGTCGGCCGTGGTGGTGCGGCGGTCGTTCAGGTTCCGCTGGGCGCAGGCCTGCGGGGTGCCGGTGCGGCACAGGCCCTCGCCGAGCAGCGCGGCGGCGGGGTCGTCCATGGACAGGCCGCGGGCGGTGACCTCGATGGCGTTGCCGAAGTAGTCGGCGATGGCCTCGTCCATGGCGCCGGACTGGCCGAGGTAGAGCAGGTCGGCGGTGTGCTTGACGACGCCGTGGGTCATCTCGTGTCCGGCCACGTCCAGGGCGACGGAGAACGGGTAGTAGGTGGGGCCGCCGGAGCCGTAGACCATCTTGGAGCCGTCCCAGAACGCGTTCGGGTACGGGTTGCCGCCGTCGCTCACGTTGACCACGGAGACGATCGCCCCGCCCTGGCCGTCCAGGCCGTCGCGGCCGAGCCGGTCGCGGTAGAAGTCGTACACGAGCCCGGCGTTGAGGTGCGCGTCGGTGGCGCCGTGGTCCCCGGTGGCGGCGGGGAAGTCGGGCGTGGGGGAGGAGGCGGGGGCGAGGTCGGCCGGGACGGGCACGCGGTCGAGGTCGCCCGCGTCGCGGCCGGCGGCGTCGTAGGTGGTGATGGCGGCGGGGCGGGTGAGGTCGGTGAGCTGGTACCCGCCGTCCGCCTTCTTGGCGATGTTCACCGCGGCGGTGCGCCCGTGGGCGTCGGGGGCGGTGCCGGTGGCGGGCTGCAGCCCGTCGGCCGTGGCGGCCCGGGCGGGCCCGGTCGTGGGCCCGGTCGCGGGTCCGGTCGTAGCCCCGGTCGCGGGCCCGGTCGCGGGCCGGGGCGCGCGGGCGTCGTGGGCGAGGGCGACGGTGCCGGTGGTGGCGTCGACGTACACCTCCCGGGCGGTGCCGCCCGCCGTGCCGCCCGCCGTGCCGCGCACGGTGCCCCGCACGGTGTAGTGCTCGGTCAGGCGGCCGGGGCCGCCGGGCAGGATCACCGGTCCGTGGTCCTCGGCGGTGGCGGCGGCGCGTTCCCGCGGGTCGCCCTGAGGGCCGCTCAGGGGGGTGCTCCGGGGGTCGCTCGCGGGGTCGGCGAGCGCGGTGAGCGCCGCCTGCCGCAGGGTCTCGGCCGGGAGGGCGGGGGCGGTGGGGGTGTTCAGTCCGGTGAAGTAGCGCCCGCCCGCCGACTCCACCTTCTGTCCGGCGCCCTGGCCCGACAGGCGCACCAGGTACCGGCCGCCGAGCACCGGGATCCCGCCGTGGCGCTGCTCGAACCTGACGGTGCGCCGGCCGCCCGGGCCCGGTGCGGAGGAGCCCTGCGCGGAACCGAGTTCGGCCAGCTCGCCGGTGTCGACGCGGTAGCGGTCGGGGTGGGCGGCGAGGTGGGCCAGGGCGGCCCGGACCGGATCGCCCGGGGCGGGGTCGGACAGGCCGGTCACCAGCTGCGGGGCGGCGGTGTCGGTGCCCGCCACCAGGGCCGGCACCGGGTCCGCGTCCGCAGCGGGGGCACCCGCCGCCGGCACGGCCAGGGCGGGCGGCACGGCCAGCGCCAGCGTCACGACGGCGGCGGCGCCGAGGGCGAATGTGCTTGTGGTACGGGGGATTCGGGGCACGGCGGTCCTCTCGCACGTGGTCGGGAGCGGCGGCACGACGGCCACCGCACCGCCCACAATAGGCAGTCAGACGGTATATGTCGATCGACTGCCTATTGCGGTGTCGGGGCGTTGAGGCGCGTCCGGACGTTCGGGTGTTCAGGCGTTCAGCACGGTGAAGCCGAGCATCCGCGCGCCGGTCTCGGTGCGCGGGCGGTGACGGCTGCCCGGCGCGAACACCACGTAGCTGCCCGCCGGGTGGCGCTCCTCGCCCTCGATCACCTCGCCGCTCAGCACGAAGTACCGCTCCTCGGTGTCGTGCACGTCCACCTCCGGCCACCGGCTTCCCGGCGCGAAGTCGATCAGCCAGCCGCGCGCGTACCCGGTCCGCACCAGCCGGCGCGCCACGATCCCCGGCGCGACCTCCACCGGCTCCACCTCCTCGACCAGCAGCGACGTCTTCAGTTCCGTGTCGTTGTCGTCCATGCCCCCACTCTCGCCGCGCCCCCGCCCACCGCCCCAGAGTCCAGAAAGACATCCTCGGGTACATTCCTGCCATGAGCGCCGCAGCCGCCGAGGACCCCGCAGCCCGCACGGCCGGTACGGCCCGCACCGGCCCCGCAGCCCGCCGGCACCGGGTGGTGGCCCTGCTCGGCGCACCCCAGGCGCCCTTCGAACTCGCCTGCGCCGCCGAGGCCTTCGGCGCCGAACGACCCGGACTCGCCACCCACTACGACTTCCGGCTGTGCACCCGCACCCCCGGCCCCGTACCCACCACCCTCGGCGTCCCGCTGCTGGTCGGCGACGGCCTGGAGGCACTGGAGCAGGCCGACACCGTCGTCGTCCCCGGCTGGCAGCCGCCCGGCTCCCCGGCCCCCGGCGACGTCCTCGCCGCGCTGCGCGCCGCCCACGCCCGCGGCGCCCGGATCGTCTCCATCTGCACCGGCGCCTTCGTCCTCGCCCAGGCCGGACTGCTGGACGGCCGCAGCGCCACCACCCACTGGGGCCGCACCGCCCAACTCGCCGCCGAATACCCGGCGTTGCTGGTCGACCGGGACGTCCTGTACGTCGACCACGGCGACGTCGCCACCAGCGCCGGGTCCGGCGCGGGCATCGACCTGTGCCTGCACCTGCTGCGCCGCGACCACGGCGCGGCCTACGCCGCCCAGGTCGCCCGGCACATGGTGCTGCCCCCGCACCGCGAGGGCAGCCAGCTGCAGTACGCCGCCGCCCCGCAGCAGGCCCGGGCGGACGAGTCGCTGGCCCCGCTGCTGGAGTGGGCCGAGCGGCGGCTGGGGGAGCGGCTGACCCTGGACCAGCTGGCCGCCCGCGCCGGGGTGTCCGGACGCACCCTGGCCCGCCGCTTCGCCGAGCAGCTCGGCACCAGCCCCGGCCAGTGGCTGCTGGCCCGCCGCATCGACGCCGCCCGGGCCCTGCTGGAACGCACCGACCTGCCGGTGGAGGCCGTCGCCGCCAAGGTCGGCCTCGCCTCCGCCGTCAACCTGCGCCGCCGCTTCCACACCGCCCTCGGCACCACCCCCGGCGCCTACCGCCGCACCTTCGGCACCAGGCCCGCCGGACAGGCCGCCCCGGGGACGGGCCGTCAGAGCGGCGCCCGATTGCGGTTGGATCACGACGTGTCCGGTTCATCGAACATTGGGCGAAATCGTGGTGATTGAATTGTTGGCAGCGCTGTCAGCGGACTCTCATAATTCCTGCTGACACGCGCGACGGACAGTCCGGAGAACCCGCTGGGGGAGCGGGCGCCCACGAGGGCCCCGCGCGTGGGAATCCGCGTCCTTTCCCTGGGGGGAGCCCCTTGTCCGAGCCCGAGCCCGAGAACGAGAGCGCCGCCGCCGAGCCTCCGGCACCGGCCCAGCCGCCCGCCGCGCCCGCTGCGCCCGCCGCGCCCGCTGCGCCCGCCGTGCCTGCTGCGCCCGTCGTGCCCGCGCCCGCTGCCATTGCGGTCGAGGAGCCCGCCGCGGCCACGGAGCCGCAGGCGGCCGCGCGCCGGCTGCCGCGCGCCGTCGGCGTCGCGCTGGCCACCGCCGGGCTGCTCGCCGTCACGGCGGCCAGCGCCGCGGTGACCGTCGCCGTCGGCAAGCCCGACGCCCGCCCCATCGCCGCCCCCGCCCCCGCCGCCACCCCGGCGGCGAGCGCGAGCGCCACCGCCAGTGCGTCGCCCACCGCCGAGCCCGTCCCGGTGCCCACCGCCGTCCCGACCGTCCCCGCCCCGGCCAGCACCGTCAAGGGCACCGTCAGCGGCGGCAAGCACGAGGGCGACCTGCGCTACTTCCTGCTCCCGATCCCCGCCGGCGGCGAGTCCTACGGGCCCGCGGACGGGATGACGATGACCGACGCGGACGTCGCCGACATCTTCGGCAAGCAGGACGGCATCAAGGACATCCTCGCCTCCTACGGCTACAAGGAGGGCGCGAGCCGGCAGTACCGGACGGCCGACGGCAAGGCCGAGGTGACCGTCACCCTGCTGCACTTCGGCTCCGCCGCGATGGCGACAGAGTTCGTCAAGGGCTACAAGATCAAGTCGCTGGACCCGGTCGACATCGACGGCCTGCCCGACGCCCGCGGCTACCTGAAGAAGCCCAAGCAGCAGGCGTACACCGGCTCGATGACCGGCATCGCCAGCCAGGGCGACGTCCAGTACACGATCGACGTCGACGTGAAGGGGACACCGGACAAGGCACTGCTGAGCGAGCTGATGAAGCGCCAGCGCGACTGGCTCGCCTCGGGCGGCTGAGCCCGCGCGCTGCTTTTCCGTCAGTCCGCTCGTCCGTCCTGCGACGCCGCCCCTTCTTCCTCTCCTCCTCTGGAGCCACTTCCGTGACCACCGAACCGCCCGTGGAGCCGGTACCCGCCGCACCCGCCGTGCCGCCCGCACCCGCCGTACCGCCGCCTCCTCCGTTCAGCGCCGACCCGTTCGGTGCCGACCAGTTCAGCGCCGACCCGTCCGCCGCAGGGCGGGGCGACCTGCTGGAGGCCGGCCCCGAGCGCGCGTCCCGCGCGCCCGGTGCCCCACGACGCCCCCGCCCGGTGCTGCTGGCGGCGTACGCCCTGGTGCTCGGCACCCTGGCCGGCGGCGGCGTCGGCTACGCCGTGCAGGCCCAGCGCCCGCCCACGCCGCTGCCGCCGCTGCAGGTCGCGCGCCCGTCCTACCCGGCCGAGGCGCTCGACCCGGCCGCGCTCGCCGCCGAGCAGCCCACGCCGCTGCCCATCGACGGCGACCTGACCAAGCTGCTGATCACCGCCCCCGAGGGCAGCACCCCCTGGGCCGACTACCCGGACAAGCCCGCCTGGGTCTCGATCGGCGAGATCGCCGAGCGCAGCGGCAGCTCCGCCTTCACCTTCCGCGACCTCGCCTCGCGCGGCTTCCGGCGCGCGGCCGAGGTGGACTGGAAGAAGGACGACGTCCGCTACCGCGTCTCGCTGGTCCAGTTCGCACCGGACCGCGCCGAGGAGGCGCGATCGGCCACCTGGCCGTCGTTCGCCGACGGCGCCAGCGGCGGCTACAACGTGGAGACCGTGCCCCAGCACTGGGCCGAGAGCACCGAGCAGTTCTACTTCGGCGAGGCCGTCGCCAAGCGCGGCTCGCTGCGGATGACGATCGAGGTCTTCGGCCCCCAGCCGGTGAACGCCGACGCCCTCAAGGACCTCGCCAAGCGGCAGTGGGAGCGCCTCGCATGAACGACGACACCGTGACCACCGACCCGGCCGAGCCGACGCCCGCGCCCGAGGCCGCCGCCCCGCCCACCGCCGAGGCCGCCGCCCCCGGCCCCGGCTCCCGCCGCCTGCTGCGCGCGGGCGCCGCGACCGCCGCGGCCGCGCTGGTCGGCGTGGCCATCGGCATCGGCATCATCAAGACCCGGTACGACGACCCGGCCCCGGCCACCGCCGCCGCCCCGGCCACCGCTCCCACCCCGACCGCGACCGCCACCCCGTTCGGCGCCAAGTCCAACGGCAGCCACTTCGGCTCGCTGCGCGACCTGCTGCTGCCCGTCCCGGCCGGCTACGAACCCGGCCCGGACGACGGCGTCTACGGCAACGACACCGAGATGAGCGGCGCGCAGCTGTCCGCCGAGCTGGACGCCGAACTCCAGCAGGTCCCCAAGGAGAAGCGCGACAAGCTCCGCTCCTACTGGGAGGGCATGCACGTCAAGGCCACCGGCGTGCGCACCTACCTCGCCGGCGGGAACGACCTGGTGATCGGCCTGAAGCTGCGCCAGTTCAACCAGCAGGAAGTGCAGCGGATCAACGAGTACACCGCGGTCTTCACCGGCGACACCGGCCTGTTCCGGATCGGCCCGGCGATCCCCGGCCACCCCGAGGCGCACTGCTACCTGATGCCGGCGCCGCCGTCCGCGCCGATCGACTACCTGGAGTGCTCGGCCGCCGAGGGCGACCTGCTGGTCATCATGAACGCCGAGGGCGTGGCACCGCTGCCCAAGGACAAGATCGTCGCCCTCTTCACCCTGCAGCTCGACCGCCTCGCCCGCCCGGGAGCGTCCGTATGACCGACCACGCCACCCCGCCGCCGCCCGCGTCGGACCCGCTCCCGCCGGTCCCGGCCTCCGCGCCGACCGCCCCGCCGGTTCCGGCCTCCGCGCCGACCGCCCCGCCGGTTCCGGCCTCCGCGCCGACCGCCCCGCCGGTCCCGGCCTCCGCGCCGACCGCCCCGCCGGTCCCGGCCTCCGCGCCGACCGCCCCGCCGGTTCCGCCCGCGCAGCCCGAAGCGGCCATCGGGGCACTGGAGTTCACCGAGCCCGCGCAGACCCCCGAAGCCCTCGCCGAGCAGGCGGCCCACCGGGCGCGGCGCCGCAAGGCCGCGGTGCGCTGGAGCTGCGCCGCCCTGGTGTTCGCCCTCGCCGGCACCGGCACCGCGCTGGCCGTCACCGCCCCCGAGCGCACCGACATCCCGGGCCTGGCCACCGCGAGCGACGGCCGCTACACCTTCCCGCCGCTGACCCTGCCGCCCCTGCCCGCCGGCAAGGGCGCGCCGGACGCCAAGGGCAAGTCCCCCCACTACGCGGACCTGCGCCACCTGCTGCTGCCCGTCCCCAAGGAGGCCGGCGGCTCGGTGACCGCGCCGACCTTCCCGGCCCCCACGGCGAGCCCCACCGCCTCCGGCTCCCCGGCGGCGACCCCCACCTCGTCCCCCACCCCCGACGCGACCGCCTCGGGGGCCGCCGCGGGGGCCGCCGCAGGCTGGGTGCCCTGCGACGCGATCCTCGCCGAGCAGCAGGACCCGGCCAAGCTGCGCGTAGCCCTCCTGGAGAACGCCTGCCGCGCGGCCACCGTCCGCGAGTGGACGGCCTCCGACGGCACCCGCACCCAGATCCGGCTGCTGCGCTTCGGCTCCAGCAGCGAGTCCCGGGGCGCCTACACCTCCCTGCGCGCCAAGAGCCGCCCCAAGGCCGCCACCGACACCCGGTCCACCTCCCACGAGGACTGGGACACCGTCGACGGCGTCGAGCTGACCGCCGTGGAGTCCACCGCGAACGGCGCCAAGGGCAGCCCCACCGCCCGCGTCGCCTACCTCGCCGCCTCCGACATCCTGGCCGTCGTCACCATGACCAACCCCGACGGCGTCCCCACCGCCCCCTTCCGCCAGGTCGTCACCCTCCAGTCCGACATCCTGGCCTGACCCGGGGCCCGGCCGAGCGCGGGAAGTCGGCCCGTCCGACCTCCCGCGCCCGGCCGCGCGGCAGCGTCAGCCCTCAACCGCGTCCCACGGCAGGCGGCTGCCCGCGGTGAAGCCGGTCCGCGCGGCCAGGGCCAGGGCGGACGCCGGCCGCAGGTCCTGCCGATCGGCCAAGTAGCCGATCGCACGCGTCAGTTGACTTTCCGTCAGGCACTGTGCCCGGGCGGCCTCCAGCAACTCGTCCAGACGACGGTGGAAGCCGGCGACGTACGCCCACTCGTCCTCCTCGCCCTGCGGGACCCGCTCCCAGACCCACTCGGCCAGCCGGTCCTCGACCTTCCCCGTCGAGCCGGTCAGGACCGCGCCGGGATCCTGTACCTCCGGCGCGCCGCGCCAGGCCCCGGCGTGCGGCTCCCACCAGAAGCAGAACCCGGCCCGGTCCGCCGGCGCGGGCACCCAGCCGGGTGCGCCCGCCAGCAGCTCCGCCGCGTCGCGCTCGGTGCTGAAGTCCACGTCGAAGCCGCTGAGCACCGCCCGGCCGCCGGGCAGCCAGGTCAGCCGCCAGCCGTTGCCGCTCCCGTCGTCGTGGGTGAGCACGGTGTCCGGCTCCACCCAGTACCCCAGCTGCTGTCCGATGCCCTCCTGCAGCACGGCCGTCACCCCGCCCAGCAGCCAGGACTCGTCGGGCGGCGGCGGCGGCAGGCGGTCGGGCACGGCGGGGGCTCCTCGACGGTCCGGGAATTCGGGTACGCCCTCCCGGACGCCCCCCGGCCGTGGACGGTTCCCCCGCCGCCCGCGCGCACCGGCGGCGCGGCCTCCGCATGCCGAACCGTCCTGCACCCGCGGCGATTTGCGAGGAATCCGAGAAACCCCGAGGCTTTGGCGGCCACGTCGCCGGGGCGGAAAAATCGCTCCGCGCACGCGCGATCACGGATCCGGGGTGCTCCCGTGAGCCCTACCGATCCCGCCGCTGACACCAGGTGGTTCAGCTGTCGCATCCGCTTCGCACACCTGTCGAGCAATGACGGTCGGCCGTCAGGTGCCCCGGACCGGCAGCAGGCCGCGTTCGGCGAACACCTTCTTGGCGACGAAGGTGGCGTTCAGGGCCTTGGGGAAGCCGCAGTAGCCGGCGGAGTGCAGCAGGGCCTCGACGATCTCCTCGGGCGTGAGCCCGACGTTCAGGGAGGCGTTGACGTGGACCTCCAGCTGCGGCTCGCAGCCGCCGAGCGCGGTGAGCATCCCGAGGGTGACCAACTGGCGGTCGCGCGGCGCCAGTTGGGGGCGGTTGTAGATCTCCCCGAACCCCCACGCGACGATCTGGTGCCCGAGTTCGGGGCTGATGTCGTCCAGCGACTCCACGACCCGGCGCCCGACCTCGCCGTCGATGCGCTCCAGCACCTCCAGCCCGCGCTCGAAGCGCTCCTGGCGGGTCTGCGTGTCGTTCCCGTCCGTGCTGCTCATCGTGGCGCTCCTCTCCCGGCCGCCCCTGTCGGCGGCCACGTCCCGTCCTGGCCGGTCCCCGCCCGCCGAGCCCGGCGGGCGGGGACCACGGCAGAACCGTAGGACTTGGAGTGCGCTCCAACTCAAGCCCGACACCCGCCGTCCGCCCGCCGAGCCCGGCGGGCGGGGGTGTCGGGGCGTCAGGCGCGGTGGTACTGAACGGGGGAGGGGACCTCGCCGCCGAGTTCGGCGTCGGCGCGGCCCTCGGCGACGACGGCCTGGGCCTGGGCGGGGACGGCCCGCACCGGGCCGGCGGCCGGCGCGGCGGCTGCGGCCGGGGCTGCGCCCAGGGCGGTGCCGCGGGTCTCCTCGGCCCACAGCACGCTCACCAGCAGGCCCAGCGCGGTGGTGCCGGCGGCGATGAGCATGGTCGGGCCGGTGCCGAGACCGGTCAGGGACAGCGGCAGCAGGTAGGTGCCCACGGCCGCGCCGATCCGGCTGACCGAGGTGGCCACGCCCACGGCGGTGGCCCGGATCTCGGTGGGGAACAGCTCGTTTGGGTACGTCCAGTCGAGCACGTTGGGCCCGCCGCACAGGAAGGCGTACGCGCACAGCGCCAGCAGGGCGATCGCGGCGGGCGCGGTGGGCCACACGCCGAGCAGCGCCAGCGGGACGGTCATCAGGGCGAAGGACCAGATGATGACGGGGCGCCGGCCGCGGGTGTCGATCAGGCGCAGCGCCGGGTAGCAGCCGAGCAGGAAGACCAGGCTGATCAGGCCGGTGCCGAGGGTCTCCATGACGGTGCCGCCCGGCATGCCGAAGGAGGAGAGGATCTGCGGGCCGAAGGTGAGCATCGCGAACAGCGGGCCGACCTGGAAGAGGAAGAACAGGCCGCAGAACAGGGTGCGGCGCCGGTAGGGCTGGGTGAGCAGCAGGCGCAGCCCGGCGGGGCGGCCGCGCTCGGCCGGGTCGGGCATCAGCTCGCGGCCGTCGACCCGCACCCCGAGGTGCTTCTCGACCACGCGCACCGCGTCGCCGACCCGCCCGTTGGCGGCGAGCCAGCGCGGCGACTCGGGGGAGCCGCGGCGGATCACCAGGAAGACCGCGCACAGCACCGTGGAACTCGCCAGCATCCACCGCCAGCTGCCGGGACCTGCCAGCTCCAGGAACAGGTAGCCCACCACGTAGGCGAGCACCGAGCCCGCGTACCAGGCGACGATCTGCTGGCCGAGCAGGCGGCCCCGGTGCTTGGCGGGCAGCCACTCGGCGAGCAGCGAGGTGGCGATGGGGTAGTCGGCGGCCACGGCCATGCCGAGCACGAAGCGCAGCACGGCGATCGCCCACACCGCGTCGACCCAGAAGGAGGCCACCGAGCAGGCGACCATCACGAGCAGGTCGGCGGTGTACATCACCTCCCGGCCGATCCTGTCGGTCAGCACGCCGAAGAGCGCGCCGCCGACGAACATGCCGACCAGGGCGGCGGCGCCGATCAGGCTGACCTCGGCGGTGGACAGCCCGAGGTCGGGGCGCATCCCGATCAGGGCGACGCCGACGATGCTCAGGATGTAGCCGTCCAGCAGCGGCCCGCCCGAGCAGGCGAGGGCCAGCCTGCGGTGGAAGGCGGTATACGGGGCGTTGTCGATCGTTTGGGACATGTGCTTGGGGTCCTCCGGAGCGTACGGCCGCGTTCTTCACGCGCGCCGTGCGCCGGGTAGACGGCAGGGGAACGACGCCGCCCACCTCGGGCGGCGCCACCGCCCGATCACACCGGGCGACCGTCCACGGTTGCCCGGGCCCGCCACCGTCACCACCGGGCCGAAGGTCGACCGGATCGATGACCAAGGTCCCGAAGCGGACGGGCCCTTGGCCCGTGCCGATTCACGGTTCGACCAGTCCTGCCGGGGCCGAGCGCCGCCTGGGCGCCGGATCGCGCACGCGGCGTGACTCTGGTCACTCCGGGGCCCTCAATCGGCCCTTATGTGTGGCCCGTGCCACATCGTTCGTCGTTCGTCGTTCGCGCTGGGCCCGGGGCCTGAGCGGGATAGCCTGACGGCGGACACGGGGAACGAGGGGGCCGAGGCCGATGACGCACGCGATGACACCGGACGGCGTCCGCATCGCCTACCAGCTCCAGGGCCAGGGGGCGCCGCTGGTCCTGCTGGCCGGCCAGGCCAACAACCACCACTGGTGGGACGCGGTCCGCGCCGACTTCCACCCCGCCCGCAGCACCCTCACGCTCGACTACCGCGGCACCGGGGACAGCGACAAGCCCGACACCCCGTACAGCACCGAACTGTTCGCCCGGGACGTCATCGCCGTCCTCGACGAACTCGGCATCGACCGGGCCGACGTCTACGGCACGTCCATGGGCGGACGGGTCGCCCAGCACCTCGCGGCCCGTCACCCGCACCGGGTCGGTGCCCTGGTCCTCGGCTGCACCTCACCCGGCGGCCCGCACGGCGTCGACCGCGGCAACGATGTCCGCCGAGCCCTGGCACAACCCCAGCCCGGTGCCGCCCGACAGGCCCTGCTGGAGCTGATGTACACCCCCCGGTGGCTCGACTCCCACCCCGGCCCGCACCACACCCTCGGCGACCCCGACATGCCCGCCCACGCCCGGCGCCACCACCTCGCGGCCAGCAACCGGCACGACGCCTGGGACCTCCTGCCGCAGATCGGCGCACCCACCCTGGTCGTCCACGGAAGCGACGACCTGCTCAACCCCGCCGCCAACGCCCCCCTGCTCGCCGACCGCATCCCCGGCGCCCGGCTGCACCTGATCCCCGGCGCCCGGCACGCTTACTTCGAGGAGTTCCGCGCCCACGCCGGCCCGCTCGTCCTGGACTTCCTTACCACCGCCCGGCGAGGGCCGGAGCATCATTTTCAGCCGTCATCGAACCTTTGACGGATCGCACGGCATTCGATCCCCCTATCCTCGTGCCCGAACGCGGCTCTGCCGGAGCCGGGCCATCACGCACGGAATTCCCGCCTCAACCGCCCACGATGGGGGAATTCTCATGCCGATGTCCAAAGCCGTACGCTTCCTCGCCGCCGCCGGTGTCGCAGCACTGCTACCGCTCTCCTTCGCGTCCAACGCGCACGCGGCCACGGGTGATCACACGCCAACCCCTCGGCCCCGCACGCTCCTTCCGGAGCGCGCGGGGCCGCGTGGAGGCAGACCCGCCCGGCGGGCCAGGGTGAGGGCCTGGGCCCGGTAGTCCCTGGCGGCGTCGGCCTGTCCGGAGCGGGCGTGCACGGTGGCGGTCGCCTGCAGGGCCGCCGTGGCGGCGCCGTGGTCCCCGAGTGCTTCCGCGATGGACAGCGCCTCGGCCAGGGCCGACAGCGCGTCCTGCGGCCGGTCGAGGGCTGCCAGGGACTCGCCCAGGTATCCCAGGGTCTTGGGCACCAGGCCGGGCAGCTCGCGACGGAACACCTCCAGGGACCGGCGGAAGATCCGCTCGGCCTCCTCGGCATTGCCCGCCTCCAGGTGCAGCTGGGCCAGGGTGAACTGGGCCACGGGGTTGTCCCGACCGTTGACGGCCCGGAACAGGTCGATCGCCTCGCGGACGGTCGTGAATCCCTCGGCGACCCGGCCGGTCCTGAGGAAGGTCAGCGCCCTGAGGAGCAGCACCATGGCCTGACCGCATTCGACGCCCTCGCCGGCATAGATCTCCTCCGCCGTGCCCAGGTGCGCCAGACACCCGGCATGGTCCAGGTTGTGGCTGGAGATCGTCGCGAGGGCGAGGTGCAGGCGGGCCTGGGCCCGCCGTACACCGTGCTCCCGCGCGAGGTCCAGTGCCTGCGTCACGAGGGGACGCCAGTGGCCCTCCCACCAGAAGCTGGTCCCGTATCCGGTGAGCAAGCCGGCGATCTGCCAAGCAGGTTGGGGCCGGGTGGAGGCGCCCGCCCGGTCGACGGCCGCCCGAATGGCCGGCATCTCCCGGCGCAGCCAGGCGAGGGCGGCCGCGGGGGAAGCGAGTCGGGGCAGCGGCGCGGTGGTGGGGGCGAGGGCGTCCGCTGGTTCGGGGTCGCCGCAGTACGGAGTGCAGAGCCTGCCGGCGTGGTGGACCGCGCGGGCGTACCAGGCCAGCAGGCGGTCCTGCGCGGCTTCCCGGGCCTGCGGGGGTTCTTGCGTGCGGGCCAGCTCGGCTGCATAGCCCGCGACCAGGTCGTGGAGGACGTAGCTGCCCGGGGCGTGCGATTGGAGCATCTGGGCGTCGACCAGGGTGTCGAGCAGGTCGAGGGTGCGATCGACCTGCTCGCCCAGGAGGGCCGAGGCCGCTTCGAGGGACAGCGGGTAGCCCGGCCACACCCCCAGCAGGCGGAAGGCCCGGGCGGAGTCCGTGTCCCTGGCGCTGTTGCTCTCCAGGAGCGCCCGGTAGCTCATGGCGAACGCGGCGCGCACCGAAGTGTCGTCCGCGGCCAGCAGTTCCAGCGCCCGCGGGGCTTCCTCCAGCCGGTCGGCGAGCACGCTCAGCGGCCAGCTCGGGCGGTTGGCGATCCGGCCGCCGACGAGGCGGATGGCCAGGGGCAGGCCGCCGCAGGCGGTCAGGATGCGCCGGACGGCTTCCGGCTCGGCGGCGACCCGGTGCTCGCCGCACACCACGGCGAGCAGGTCACGGCTCGCCGGGCCGAGCGGCTGCAGGGGGATGCGGACGGCGTCGAACTGTCCGGACGGCGCCCGACGGGTGGTCACGATCACTGCGGACGATCCGCTTCCGGGAATCAGCGGGGCGATCCGGGCGAGGTCGTGCGCGTTGTCCAGGACCACGAGGACGCGGCGCCGGGCGAGGCGGTCGCGGTACAGGGCGGCCCGGTCGTCGAGGTGGTCGGGCAGGCACTGCCCGCTGACGCCCAGGTCGGTGAGGAACCGCGCCAGGATGTCGTGCGGTTCGCGTTCGGGGCCGGTGCCGTAGCCGTTGAGATCGGCGTACAGCTGTCCGTCCGGGTACGCCGCCCGCAGGAGGTGGGCCGCGTGCACGGCGAGGGTGGTCTTCCCCAGGCCGCCCATGCCGTAGACGACGACCACCGGAAGGGTTTCGGCGGTGTCCGCCGGGCCGGCCTCCCGTGGCGCGCGGAGCGCGGTGGTCACCTGTCCCAGCTCGCGTTCGCGTCCGACGAGGATGGAAGCGGGGCGGGGAAGCTGGTGCGGGGTGCTCGAAGCCGTTCCGGGAGCGTGCGGTGAGGAGTCCGCGGCCAGGAGTTCCCGATGGGCCTCCCGCACCAGGCCGCCCGGGTCGACGCCCAACTCCTCGGCCAGCGCCGTGCGCAGCGCCCGATGGACCTCGAAGGCCTCCGCCGTGCGGCCGCAGCCGTGCAGCGCCAGCATCAGCTGGGCGTGGAACGCCTCGTGGAGCGGGTGTTCGGCGGTCAGCGCGGTCAGCTCCGCGACCAGTTCCCGGTGCCGGCCGGTGCGCAGGCCCGCGGCGAAGGTCCGCTCCAGCAGCGTGAGGCGGGTCTCGCGAAGCTGGGTGGCCTGGGGGGAGTCGGCGAGCGCCGGGATGTCACCGAACGGCTCGCCCCGCCACAGCGCGAGGGCCCTTCCCGCTTCCGCCGCCACGGCCGGCCAGTCCTGGCGCTCGTGCGCGTCGCGCACCCGCTCGGCGGCGGTGGTGAACGCGACGAGGTCGAGTTCGTCCGACCCCACGGACAGCAGGTAGCCGGCGTGCACCGACCGCAACCGGGGCCCGTGCGAACCCAGCGCCGTCCGCAGCCGGTTGACGTGGTTGTGGAGGGACGAGACCGCCGTGCGGGGCGGACCGCCGTCCCACAGCAGGTCCACCAGGCTGTCGACCCGGACGGGTTCACCGGGTGCGGCGAGGAGTACGGCCAGGAGCGTGCGCACCTTGGGGCCGGTGATCTCCAGGGGCCGCCCGCCGCATTCCACCTGAAGCGGTCCGAGCAGCCCGAATCGGATTCCCATGCCACCACCCCCGAAGTGACGAACAATCACATCGGCCATGGACCGCTGTGATCACCATATTAGATGACCATGAGCAGTCGGAGGAACGATCACCGCATCCGTCCGGTCGGGGGCGAACGGGCCACCGCGGCCCGCTTCCCTTCCGTCCGGTGAGGTACGAACTTCCCGGAGCTCACACCATGCGCATCACCAGCCCCGCCCTCCGCACGGCATCCGTCCTCCTCGCCGCGGGCCTCTCCACGCTCACCCTGGGATCCCTGCCGGTGCACGCCCAGCCGGGCCCGGGAGTCGAGTACGCCTCACCAGGGCAGGGCCAGTCGCCCGCCCAGCTGACGGCCCAATCGGCCGGGCCCCGGATCAGCCGCTCCGAGGTCCTGTCCCGGGCCCAGTCCTGGGTGTCACTCGGCCTGGACTACAGCTGGTACACCTACCACGACGGGTACCGCCAGGACTGCTCCGGCTACGTCTCGATGGCCTGGAAGCTGGGCACCCCCGGCCTGGACACCACCAGCTTCATCCCGAGCGGAGTCGCGTCGGGGATCGGCAAGGAGGACCTCAAGCCGGGTGACGCACTGCTGAACGACGCCGCGGGCAAGGACGGCCACATCGTCCTGTTCGAGCGCTGGGCCAACTCCGCGCACACGTCCTACGTGGGCTACGAGTTCAGCGGGACCGGCGTCCACCACCGCACCATCCCGTACCCGTACTTCCCCGAATACATCAAGGGCAACGGCTACGCCCCGGTCCGCAACAACAGCATCGTCGACGACACCCCTGCGCCGCCGAACCCGCAGGTGCCGGCTTCCTCGCTCGTGTCGGGGAAGGTGGCGAGCGTCTACAACCCGGACACGAAGACGGCGGAGGCGTTCGCCGTGGATGCCTGGGGGCAGATGCGGCACGCGTACAGCACCGGTGGTGCGCCGTGGTCGGACTGGGTTCCGCTGGTGGGTGATTCGACCGGGCTCGCCGGAAGCCCCGCGGTGGTCTACAACCCGGTGAACAAGGTGACGGAGGTGTTCGCCAAGCGCGCTTCCGACGGTGCCATGCTGCACTCCTACCTGTTCAACGGCGCCACGTGGCAGGGCTGGGAGTCCCTCGGTGACGGATGGAAGTTCGGTGGCAGTCCGACCGCCGTCTACAACGCCACGACCAACGCCATCGAAGTGTTCGCCATCGGCGCCGACGGCGTGATGAACCACGACTACAACTTCAACGCCGGCGCCTGGCACGGCTGGGAGTCCCTCGACACCGGCAAGAAGTTCGCCATCGGCACACCCGCCGCCGTCTACAACCCCGACACCCGGACTGCCGAGGTGTTCGCCACCGACGACGGCAGTGCCGTCGTCCACAACTACTCCACCGACGGGGGCTCCTACGAGGGGTGGTCCCCGGTCGCCGGCGGATTCAAGTCCGCCTTCAACCCGGCGGTGGTCTACAACCCGGTGAACAAGGTGACGGAGGTGTTCGCCACCGGCACCAACAAGGCGGTCTCGCACGCCTACCTGTTCAACGGTGCCACGTGGCAGGGCTGGGAGTCCCTCGGCGACGGGTGGCAGGCCACCAGCAGCCCGGCGGCCGTCTACAACGCCACGACCAACGCCATCGAGCTGTTCGCCATCGGCACGGACGGCGCGATGAACCACGACTACAACCTCAACGCCGGCGCCTGGCAGGGCTGGGAGTCCCTCAACACCAAGTGGGCCTTCACCGGCACCCCGTCAGCCGTCTACGAGTCCGACAACCACGCCGCCGAGGTCTTCGGCATCGGCAGCATCGACGGCAAGATCTCCAAGGCCTACACCGCCGACGGCCAGCCCATCACCCCCTGGTACACCCTCGGCGACAGGCCGTTCAAGACCAGCTGACACCGCCCGGCACCCGCTGCCCGCCCTTTCCGCTGCCCACAGCCAGGAGCCAGAACCCTGTGAACCACCGACTACGCCGGGCCCTGCCCGCGCTCGCCCTGTCCGCCGCCACCCTCGCGGGCGCGGTCACCATCGGCGCCACACCCGCCGGCGCCGCGCAGAACCGTCCCTGCGGCCCGATCACCACCGCGGACGCCGCCGTCGCCGCCCAGCTCCTTCCGGCCGTCACGACCGGCAACCTGGCCCACTCGATGTCCGCGTACAACGTCTCCTGCGCCCGGGCCATCGTCAACACCGTCCGCGGCATGGGGCTACCGGATCGTGCAGCCGTCGCAGCCGTGACCACCGCGATCGTCGAGAGCGCCCTGGAGAACAATCCGAACGTCATAGATGCAACCAGCGTCGGGCTGTTCCAGCAGCAGACCTGGTGGGGCACGACCGAACAGCGGCTCGACCCGGCCTGGTCGACCACTGCCTTCATCAACGAGATGCTGCGGAAGTACCCCAACAACAGCTGGCAGTCCCAGCCGATCGGCGAGGTCTGCCAGAAGGTCCAGGTGTCGGCGTACCCGGAGCGCTATGCGGCCGAGGTGCCGAACGGCCAGAAGGTCGTCGACGCGCTCGGCACCGCCCCGGCCTCGGGACCGTTGCCGGCTTCCTCGCTCGTGTCGGGGAAGGTGGCGAGCGTCTACAACCCGGACACGAAGACGGCGGAGGCGTTCGCCGTGGATGCCTGGGGGCAGATGCGGCACGCGTACAGCACCGGTGGTGCGCCGTGGTCGGACTGGGTTCCGCTGGTGGGTGATTCGACCGGGCTCGCCGGAAGCCCCGCGGTGGTCTACAACCCGGTGAACAAGGTGACGGAGGTGTTCGCCAAGCGCGCTTCCGACGGTGCCATGCTGCACTCCTACCTGTTCAACGGCGCCACGTGGCAGGGCTGGGAGTCCCTCGGTGACGGATGGAAGTTCGGTGGCAGTCCGACCGCCGTCTACAACGCCACGACCAACGCCATCGAAGTGTTCGCCATCGGCGCCGACGGCGTGATGAACCACGACTACAACTTCAACGCCGGCGCCTGGCACGGCTGGGAGTCCCTCGACACCGGCAAGAAGTTCGCCATCGGCACACCCGCCGCCGTCTACAACCCCGACACCCGGACTGCCGAGGTGTTCGCCACCGACGACGGCAGTGCCGTCGTCCACAACTACTCCACCGACGGGGGCTCCTACGAGGGGTGGTCCCCGGTCGCCGGCGGATTCAAGTCCGCCTTCAACCCGGCGGTGGTCTACAACCCGGTGAACAAGGTGACGGAGGTGTTCGCCACCGGCACCAACAAGGCGGTCTCGCACGCCTACCTGTTCAACGGTGCCACGTGGCAGGGCTGGGAGTCCCTCGGCGACGGGTGGCAGGCCACCAGCAGCCCGGCGGCCGTCTACAACGCCACGACCAACGCCATCGAGCTGTTCGCCATCGGCACGGACGGCGCGATGAACCACGACTACAACCTCAACGCCGGCGCCTGGCAGGGCTGGGAGTCCCTCAACACCAAGTGGGCCTTCACCGGCACCCCGTCAGCCGTCTACGAGTCCGACAACCACGCCGCCGAGGTCTTCGGCATCGGCAGCATCGACGGCAAGATCTCCAAGGCCTACACCGCCGACGGCCAGCCCATCACCCCCTGGTACACCCTCGGCGACAGGCCGTTCAAGACCAGCTGAGCCGCAGCTCGCCGGTGAGATGCCCGATTCCAAGGACCCCGACGGGCCGGCCCTGATCTTCACCGCCGGGGTTTGGGAGCTGTTCGTTGCCGCTGTGCGTAGCGGCGAGTTCGGCGAGGCCCGAGCAGAAACCCACCATGCAGGCCCGGGCCGTTCGCGGTCCGGGCCTGTGAGTGCCGTCGGCGTCCCGGTCCCGGTCAGCCGACCGGGACCGGGACGCCCCGGACGAGGAGGGGGAGGCCCGCGCCGTGCTCCCAGGCGTCCCAGGCGTCCTCGACGCGCCGGTACTGGTCGTCCGCCATCACCCTGCGCAGCTTGGCCTGGGGTGCCCAGTGCAGGGCGCGGATGCCGGCCGGCGGCTGGTGCGGTCGGACGGCCCCGGCCTGCCGGGGCGTGACCACCCCGCCCGCGTACACGAAGTCGAGGCTCTCGGGGAGTTCGGCCGCGGGCGGCGTGTAGTCGACCGTGAGGATCGTGCGCAGGGGCAGGACGAGCCCGGTCTGCGTTTCGAGGTGCCGGCGGGCGGCGAGGTGGGGGAGCTCGTTTTGTTCGGCGCTGCCGCCGGGCAGGACGAGCCCGTCGTGGTGGGCGGAGTCGACCAGCAGGACGAAGAGGTCGCCCGAGCCCCCGGGCTCCTCGCGCAGGACGAAGACCTGCTGGACGGATCGCCGGACGGGGGGCCTGCCGGTGAGGCGGGTCGTGCTCAACTCTGCTCCAGATGCGAGGAATTGCCGTAGCGGGGAGGAGCCGACGGTCACAGCGGCCACCCGTCGAGCGGACGCCGGCGCGACTTCCCACAGGTCCCGGGCGCGACCTCCCTCGGCTCGAGCGGCCGGATGGAGGAGAGGTCGACCCGCCGCTCGGGCGTGGACGCCCCCAGCGGTCGGATCACCGCCTTCCCGAACGCCGCCTCCACGAAGACGAATTCACAGGGGGTGTCGTCCCTGAGGCGGGTGAGGTCCTGCACCACCTCGTGGAGGTGGAAGTCGATGTCGGGCATGGGGCCTCCATGAGATGGGTTGCGCTGTGCGTCCGGGGAATCACCGGATGTAGCCATGGTGGCGCCTCGCCCGCTACGATCGCCAGGCTTCAACCTTCACGGTTCTGTCGAGTGACAAGGCAGGGAGAGTCATGGAGCCTGAGGAAAACGATCAAACGCTGTCCCCTGCTATGCGCTTCGGGAATGAACTCCGCAGGCAGCGTCGTGCAAGGGGCTGGTCTCAGGCCGCTCTTGGCGAGCGCATGGGCTACAGCCACGGGTTGATCTCGTACCTCGAAGGGGCTAAGAAGCCTGTAACCCGTAAATTCGCGGTTGCGGCCGACCGAGTGTTCGAGACGGACGGCCTGTTTGTCGAGCTGTGGCGCCGGATCTCAAACGCCAGCCTGCTGGAAGGATTCGACGAGTATGTCGAGGCCGAGGCGCGGTGCCGAAAGATCCGAACCTTTGAATTAAACGTAGTGCCCGGTCTGTTCCAGACGGAGGCGTACGCGGCAGCCTTGGCAAGCGCGGCAGTACTTCGCGGCAGCATCACCAAGTCCCAAGCCAAGGAACGGGTCGACTTCCTGATGGGGCGCCAGCAGGTGCTTCGCCGTGATCCGCCGCCAACCGTGCACGTCGTCATGGACGAAAGCTGCCTGCTCCGTCCAGTGGGGGGCCGCGACGTCATGCTCCACCAGCTGCGACACCTTGAGAGCCTGGCCGAGCTTCCGACCGTCACGCTGCAAGTGGCACCCTTCGCCCTTGGGGAGCACGTCCCCTTCACGATGCCGATCGTCCTGCTGACCCTGCGAGACCGCTCGATTGTCGGCTATGCCGAGTCGCAGGCGCGTGGCATCGTGGAGCGAGGGCGTAGGGCAGTCGAAGCCTGGGACAGTGACTACGATCAGCTCCAGGTGGAGTCGCTGTCCAAAGTGGCTTCGCTCGCCGTGATTCGCGCTGCTCGGAAGGACCTTGAATGATCAGCCCCGCTCTCGACCTGTCCGGCGCCAGATGGCAGAAGTCCGGGTACAGCAACAATGGGGGCAACTGCGTAGAGGTGGCACCCGGCTTCTCCGGCGTGATGCCTGTTCGCGATTCCAAGGACCCGCAGGGACCGGCCCTGGTCTTCGCTGCCGAGGCGTGGGAGTCGTTCATCTCCGCTGTCCGCAGTGGCGAGTTCGGCGACGTCTGAGCCGCAGCTGGAATCGACGGCCCCTGGCCGTCGACGGTTGCCCGGGTTCAGGCCTTGAAAGTCAGCCAGGCGCTCGGCTGGGGGGTTCCCAGCCGAGCGTTTTGCGTGAGCGGGGGAGGGCACGGAAGGTCTATGAGCGCTCTGGAAGTTGATCTGGCCGGTGTCGGGTGGCGGAAGAGTACGTACAGCAACGGGCAGGGCGGCTGCGTCGAGGTTACAGATGGCTACCTGGACGTCATGCCGGTCCGTGACTCGAAGGACCCGCAGGGGCCCGCTCTTCTCTTCCCCTCTGCGGCCTGGGAGTCGTTCGTCGCCGCTGTCCGCAGTGGCGAGTTCGGCGACGTCTGAACATGCCGCAGGCCCGGACCGCCCCCACATGCGGTTCGGGCCTGCGGACGTTCTTCCGTCCGTCCGTCCCTTACGAGCCGGCGGTGGCCGCCTCCAGGGTCGTCGCCATCACCGGGCTGGTGAAGGTGTTCGTCGCGTCACCGGTGGACTCGTGGTACGAGCCCCACTTGAGGTAGTTCCGGTCGCCGTCCCAGGTGGTGCCCTTGAAGGTGCCCGAGCCGGTGGTGAACGTCTGCTTCTTGCCGTCGAACCAGAAGTCGATGGTGCCGTCCGTCCGCCCCAGGCGGATCTTCAGCGCGTACGAGTGCCACTGGCCGTTCGTCGTCGGTGCGGTCCACAGCGTGTGCGAGACGTGCTCGGTGTCCCACTCCTGCAGGCGGATGCGCCCGTTGGTGGCGTCGATCTCGATCGGGTGGTTGGCCGTGTCGGTGCTGGGCGAGCACTTGAGCTGGAAGACGTACCGGCTGTTGTCGTCCTTGATGTCCACCTTGGACGACCACCCCAGGTAGAAGGTGTCACCCTCCTTCAGGTCCGGGCTGAGCGTCTCGCAGCGCTCCTCGCCGGCGGCCTGGTACGCCCGCCACACCTTGCCCTTGGCGGCGTCGTTGACGACCTTGAAGTTGCCCGACGCGCACTGCACGGCGGCGAAGGAGGACGCCCCCTTGCTGGTGCTCGGGGTCCACAGGACCTGGCCCGCCGCGCTGCTGGGGGTCACGGTGGCCCAGGAGAGCGCGAGGACGGCGGTGGCCACGCCCCCGTAGGCGAGCTTGCGGCGGTCGGACGGAAGGGACATGCCTCTCCCCGGGGTCGAATGGGCTGCGACGTGGGCGTACGCAGCGATTCGACCATCCGCCGGGCCCGCGAACCAGGCGGAACGACCGGCGGAAGTAATCCTGCGATCACTTCCGCCGGTACTCCCACGATCCGTCAGCTGCCGGTGCCGGTGCCGGCCTGCTCGTCGTACGAGGAGGTGCCCTCGTCCAGCAGCGGCTCCTGCGTCTTGAGGTGCGCCGGTGCCAGTGCCCGCAGCGCGTGGTAGCCGGTGATGACGACCAGGGTGCCCAGCGCGATGCCGCTGAGGCTGAAGGTGTCGGTGAACTTCATCGTCACGTTGCCGATGCCGATGATGATGCCCGCCGCGGCCGGCACCAGGTTCAGCGGATTGCGCAGGTCCACCCCGGACTTGGTCCAGATCTGCGCGCCGAGCAGGCCGATCATCCCGTACAGGATGACGGTGATGCCGCCGAGCACCCCGCCGGGGATCGCGGCGACGACGGCGCCGAACTTCGGGCAGATGCCGAACAGCAGCGCGAAGCCGGCCGCCGCCCAGTACGCGGCCGTCGAGTAGACCCGGGTCGCGGCCATGACGCCGATGTTCTCGGAGTAGGTGGTGTTCGGCGGGCCGCCGACCGCGGTGGAGAGCATGGAGGCCACGCCGTCCGCGGAGATCGCGGTGCCCAGCTTGTCGTCCAGGTTCGAGCCCGTCATCTCGCCGACGGCCTTGACGTGTCCGGCGTTCTCCGCGACCAGCGCGATCACCACGGGCAGCGCGACGAGGATCGCGGACCACTGGAAGGACGGGCCGTGCAGGGTGGGCAGGCCGACCCAGTCCGCCTTGCCGACGCCCGACAGGTCCAGGCGCCAGTGGTCGGTCATGTGGCCGCTCGCGTCCACCGAGTGGATCTTCCCGAAGACCCGGTCGAACAGCCAGGAGATCCCGTACCCGAAGACCAGCCCCAGGAAGATCGCCACCCGCGACCAGAAGCCGCGCAGGCCCACCACGGCCAGCCCGGTGAAGAGCATCACCAGCAGCGCCGTCCACTGGTCCTGCGGCCAGTACACCGACGCCGTCACCGGGGCCAGGTTGAAGCCGATCAGCATGACGACCGCGCCGGTGACGATCGGCGGCATCGCCGCGTGGATGATCCGCGCCCCGAACCGCTGGACGGCGACGCCCACCAGGAACAGCGCCACGCCCACCACGAACACCGCGCCGGTCACCGTCGCGCTGGTGCCGCCCTGCGCCCGGATCACCGCCGCCACGCCCACGAAGGACAGCGAGCAGCCGAGGTAGCTGGGCACCCGGCCGCGGGTGGCGAGCAGGAAGATGACGGTCGCCACGCCGGACATCATGATCGCGAGGTTCGGGTCGAGCCCCATCAGCACGGGCGCGACGAAGCTCGCCCCGAACATCGCGACCACGTGCTGGGCGCCGAGTCCTACCGTGCGGGGCCAGGAGAGCCGTTCGTCGGGGCGGACCACCGCCCCCGGCGCGGGCGTGCGCCCGTCGCCGTGCAGCTTCCAGCGCACGCCGAGATCCATGAGGGGTTTCGCTTTCTGTACTTCCGAAGGACTGACCGCACCATTCTCGTGGTGACGCGCTGTCCCACCGAATCGCCCGCGTCCCGCCCGCGCGTTCCAGGGGCCCCGCATCCCCCCAGGTCAGGGCCCGTCCGGGCGTTCCACCGTCCCTGACTGCCCGTGACCGCTGGCGGACGGGACGGGTCACCGTGCAAGCTCTCGACCGAGAAGCGGCGGCCCGGCGGCGGCCCGGCGGCGCCCGACAGTGGTCCGACCGCCGTCCACCGGCCGCCCCGGCGTCACCGGGCGACGCCCCGTGATCGACGAGTCGCCTACTGTCATATGCTTGTCACATCAAATGAGGGGCGGGTCTTGGACTTCCGATTGCTGGGCTCGGTGGCCGCAGTGGCCGCGGACGGCCGGGAGCTCGCGCTCGGATCCGCCAAGCGCCGCAGCCTGCTGGCCATGCTGCTGCTCAACCCCGGCGCGCCGGTCACCGTCGAGCGGCTCACCGAGACCCTGTGGGACGAGGAGCCGCCCCGGCACTCACGCACCGTCATCCACAACCACGTCTCCGCACTGCGCGCGCTGCTCGCCGCCCACGGCGCGCCCGCCACCGGCGTCGAGCTGGTCACCGACGGCGGCGCCTACCTGCTGCGGGTGCCCGAGCTCGCGGTGGACACCGACCGCTTCGAACGCCTCGTCCGCTCCGCCCGTCAGACGCCCGACACCGCCGAGGCGCTCGCCGCGCTCGAGGAGGCGCTCGCGCTGTGGCGCGGCCCGGCGCTGGCCGGGACCGAGCCCAGCGTCCCGCTGCAGTGCGCCGCGCACGCCCTGGAGGAGCTGCGGCTCGGCGCGGTGGAGGAGCTGGCGCGTGCCCACGGCCGGCTCGGCGACCACGGCGCGGCGGCCGGCGTGCTGTCCGCCGAGGCCGCCGTGAACCCGCTGCGCGAGCCGCTGGTCGCCGCGCTCGTGCTGGCGCTCGGCCGGGCCGGGCGCCGCTCGGAGGCGCTGGACTGGTTCCACCGCACCCGTCGGGCGCTCGTCGAGGAGCTGGGCATCGACCCCGGCCCCGAACTCGTCGAAGCCCACGAGTCGCTGCTGCGCGGCCCCGCCCCGAAGCCTCCCGCGCAGGTCCCGCCGCCGCGGGTGCCCACGGTTGGCGGCCTGGCCTCCGTCCCCGACCCGGCGCCCGCGCCCGCGGTGCCCGCGTCCTCCGCCGTGCGCCCGTCGCGGGCCGCGCGCTGGCCCTTCCCCCGGCGTCCGCGCGGCTTCTCCGGCCGGGAGGACGAACTGGCCGCGCTCGACCGGGCCACCGCGGACCCCGGCGCGATCGCCGTCGTCACCGGCGGCGCCGGGATCGGCAAGACCACCCTCGCCCTGTACTGGGCCCACCGCCGCCAGGACGACTTCCCCGACGGCCGGCTGTTCGTCGACCTGTGCGGCCACAGCCCGCTGCCCGAACGCTCCACCCCCGCGGTGCTGCGCGAACTGCTGCTCGGACTCGGCCTGCCCGCCGAGCAGATGCCCGCCACCCCGGAGGCGATGGCCGCCCGCTACCGGGAGCTGACCGCCGAGCGCAGGATGCTCATCGTCCTGGACAACGCCCGCCGCTCCGACCAGGTCCGTCCGCTGCTGCCGGACGGCGAGGACTGCGTCACCGTGGTCACCAGCCGCGACCGCCTCGGCGGCCTGGTCGCCTCCGACGCCGCCCGGCCCGTCCCGCTCGCCGAACTGTCGCCCCCGCAGGCCGTCACCCTGCTCTGCGCCACCCTCGGCGCCGAGCGGGTCGCCGCCGAACCCGAAGCCGCCGCGCGGCTGGCCGGCCTGTGCGACGGGCTGCCGCTCGCCCTGCGCCTGGCCGCCGCCCGCATCGCGACCAGCCCGGCCCGCGACCTCGCCGTCCTCGCCGACGAACTGGCCGACGAACAGGGCCGGCTGGGCATCCTGGAGGTGGAGGACACCAGCGTCGCCGCCGCCCTCGCCCTCACCGTCCAGCACCTGCCGGAGCGCGCCCGCCAGATGTTCCACCGCCTCGGCGCCCACACCGGCACCACCCTGGACAGCCGTACCGCCGCCGCGCTCGCCGACTGCCGCCCCGACGAGGCCTCCGGCGCGCTCGGCCAACTCGCCGCCGCCCACCTGCTGGTGGAGATCGGCCGGGACGCCTACACCCTGCACGACCTGGTGCGCCTCTACGCCCGCAGCCTGCCCGGCGACATCGACGACGAGGTGCTGCCGCGCCTGCTCGACCACCTGCTGAACACCCTGGTCGCCGCCTGCGACGCCGCCGAACCCGGCAGCGAGCCCTGCTGCACCCTGCCGCCCGGCACCCGGCGCCCCGCCGACGTGCGCCCCTTCCCGGGCCGGGAGAGCGCGCTGGCCTGGTACGCCGCCGAGCGGGACACCCTGCGCGGCGCCGTCGAGGCGGCGGTCGCGGCCGGGCTGCACGACCGGGCCTGGCGCCTGGTCCTGCTGCAGTGGCCGCTGATCGTGTGGCAGGTCCGGGACGGCTGGGTGCCGCTGCTCGAACACGGCCTGGCCGCCGCCGAGGCCGACCGCGACCCGGCCGCCCAGTCCCGCGCCCGCGCCCTGCTGGGATGGGTCCTGCTGGAGGAGGGCCGCCACGAGCAGGCCCTCGTCCACCTGGAACGCGCCCCCGACCTCGCCGCCCAGGCCGGGGACGGCACCGCGCAGTCCGTCGCCCTGATGAACCTGGCCGTCGCCCTCGGCCGCTACGGCCGCAACGCGCGGGTGCGCGGCCTGCTGGTGCGCGCCCTCGCCCTGTCCGAGCGGGCCGGGCGCGCCGACCTGGTCGCCCTCGCCCGCCAGCACCTCGCCCAGGAGTGCCTGACCGCCGGCGCCCCCGAGGAGGCCGCCCACCACGCCGCCCGCGGCCTGGCCGTCGCCGAACCCCCCTTCCCCGCCGCCCGCCGCGTCCTGCTGCAGACCCTCTACGGGCGCGCCCTGGCCGCCACCGGCCACCCGGAGGAGGCCGCCCGGCACCTCGACGCCGCCGTCCGCGCCGCCCGCGCCGACCAGTACGGCGACGGCGAGGCGGCCGCCCTCGCGGCCCTGCACGCGCTGCGGACCGCGCCGGCGGCAGCGGCACCCGTGACCGCCACGGCCGCGGCGACCGCAACGGCCGGTCCGCCACGGAGGTAGAACCCCGCCCCGCAGGGGAAGATGACGCTCCGTCAGTGCCAGCGGGGGGCGGCACCGTGGCCGAACGGCTCGTCCTCGCCTTCCGCTCGACCGAGGGAGCCGCGATGACCGTGCCGCCGGAACCGACCCGCCAGAGCGAACGGCTGGAGCTCTACAAGCTCGCCGTGGAGATGGCCGACCGCGTATCGGCCCGCCGGGGCACCGCCAACACCTTCTTCCTGTCCGTGCAGACCGCCCTGGTCACCCTCATCGGGTTCGGCATACCCAAGCTCTCCGAGTCGCCGTGGTGGGTGCCCACCGCCGTCGCCCTGGCCGGCATCACCCTCTCCGGCGCCTGGTGGATGCAGCTGCGCAGCTACCGGGACCTCAACGCCGCCAAGTTCAAGGTCATCAACGCCCTGGAGGAGGACCTCGCGGCGCGGATCTACACCGACGAGTGGGACACCCTCAGGAACGCCACCCGCACCGGGCGCTGGCACAAGCACTACACCGAACTCGGCACCACCGAACGGGCCGTGCCGGTGGTCTTCGCGGCAGCCCACCTGATCCTGCTCACCGGCAGCCTCGTCACCGGCACACTTGCCTCATGAGCCACCTCGACCCGATCGCCGAACTCATCCGCGACTGCCTGCCCACGGAGGCGAGACCTCCCGCGGGCTCCGACGACCTCTTCCGCCTCTACGCCGTCCTGCTCCAGGCCAAGGGCGAGGCGGTCACCGACGAGGACGTCCACAACGCCTGGACCGCCTGGACCCAGTCCACCGACGACAACACCCACCAGGCCCTGGTGCCCTTCGACGAGCTCGACGCCCCCACCCGCGCCCTGGACGCCCCCTACACCCGCGCCATCCGCGCCGCCGCCCGCCGCCTCCACCACCCCACGGCCCGATAGGGCCCGTCTTCAGGGCCTCAGGGCCTCAGGGCTTCCGGGGCCGCGGCGGTGGCGCACCCCCGCCGCAGCCCGGGTGCGAGGCGCGGCGGCCCCCGGCGGGGGCGGGCGGTGTCCCCGCGTCCGTGCCCCGCCGCGCCGGACACCGCGCCGGCCGCCGCCGGAGCCCGATGAACCCCGCGGGCCCGCGCCCGCCGACGGCCGCCGCCGCTGACGGCCGACCGGGGCGCGGGACGCCGACGCGGGGGCCGCGCCTCAGCCGGCGTCCAGGGCGGCCGTGGGGGCCTGCCCGGCGGCCGTCTGCTCGACGCGCCGGGCCAGCATCGTCGCCAGCTTCTCCAACTGCTTGATGTCCGAGGACTCCTGGAGCATGACGCCCGCGACGGTGGTGCCCACCCGCATCAGCACGATGTTGCGCGGACCCTTGCGGAACGTGGCGCCGTACGCGACGGTCTCGTTCCCGATGGTCGGCATCGCCAGCTTGGCCGGCGACTGGGCCTTCTTCTCGAACGCCGCCGCCGTCTTCGCCAGGAAGGCGCCGGCCTGCTCCTTGGTCGCGAAGGTGGTGACGTCGAAGGTGGCGGTGACCTTGCCGTCCTCGAACTCGGAGCTGGCCTCCACCTTGCAGCCCTGGCAGTCCTCGTCGCCGTCCTTCACGTCGACGTCGTTCTTCTGGATCTCCCACCCGGGCATCGCCGCCCGGTCGGGCACGGTGTCCTTCAGCGCGACCTTGTCGGTCAGGACGGTCTGGAAGTCCGCCCACTTCTGTGCCCCGGCGGCCAGTTCACCCGAGACCGCACTGGACCCGCAGGCGCTCAGCGCACCCCCCAGCACGATCGTCGCGATGCCGATGCCCAGCCCCCGTGCGGTGGCGCCGATGTGCGCGGCCATACCGTATTCCCCGTTCCTAGCCCTCAAGATCATCGGATGATATGTCAGCTCAGAGCGCTACGGAAAACCCCCGCCCCGCACCCCCGTCCGTCGTACGCTCCGAGCCCCGAGGGAGCCCGGAGAAGACGACCACAGGGGGAAACTCAGCCGGCGTCCAGCCCGGCATCGACGGGCTGCCCGGCGGCGGCCTGCTCGACGCGCCGGGCGAGCATCGTCGCCAGCTTCTGCAGCTTCGGCACGTCCGCCGAGTCCTCGAGCATGGCACCCGCGACGGTGGTGCCCACCCGCATCATGATGACGTTCCGCTCGCTGCTCTCGTACGTGCCGCCGAAGGCGACGGTCTCGTTGCCGATGGTCGGCACCGGGAACTTGGTGGCCTTCGAGTCGTCGCCCTTCTTCTTGTCGGCGTGCTCCGCCAGCTTCGCCAGGTACGCGCTGGCCTCGGCCTTGCTGCCGAATGTGGTGATCCGGAACGAGGCGGTGACGACACCGTCCTCGAAGTCCGCGGTGCCGTCGAGCTTGCAGCCCAGGCAGTCCTCGTCGGTGCCGTCCTCGACGGAGACCCGGTTGTTGTGGACCGACCAGCCGGGCATCGCCGCCCGGCCCGGCAGGGTCTGCTTCAGCGCGACCTTGTCGGACAGCACGGTCTGGAAGTCCGCCCACTTCTGCGCGCCGGCGGCCAGTTCACCCGAGACCGCACTGGACCCGCAGGCGCTCAGCGCACCCCCCAGCACGATCGTCGCGATGCCGATGCCCAGCCCCCGTGCGGTGGCGCCGATGTGCGCGGCCATACCGTATTCCCCGTTCCTAGCCCTCAAGATCATCGGATGATATGTCAGCTCAGAGCGCTACGGAAAACCCCCGCCCCGCACCCCCGTCCGTCGTACGCTCCGAGCCCCGAGGGAGCCCGGAGAAGACGACCACAGGGGGAAACTCAGCCGGCGTCCAGCCCGGCATCGACGGGCTGCCCGGCGGCGGCCTGCTCGACGCGCCGGGCGAGCATCGTCGCCAGCTTCTGCAGCTTCGGCACGTCCGCCGAGTCCTCGAGCATGGCACCCGCGACGGTGGTGCCCACCCGCATCATGATGACGTTCCGCTCGCTGCTCTCGTACGTGCCGCCGAAGGCGACGGTCTCGTTGCCGATGGTCGGCACCGGGAACTTGGTGGCCTTCGAGTCGTCGCCCTTCTTCTTGTCGGCGTGCTCCGCCAGCTTCGCCAGGTACGCGCTGGCCTCGGCCTTGCTGCCGAATGTGGTGATCCGGAACGAGGCGGTGACGACACCGTCCTCGAAGTCCGCGGTGCCGTCGAGCTTGCAGCCCAGGCAGTCCTCGTCGGTGCCGTCCTCGACGGAGACCCGGTTGTTGTGGACCGACCAGCCGGGCATCGCCGCCCGGCCCGGCAGGGTCTGCTTCAGCGCGACCTTGTCGGACAGCACGGTCTGGAAGTCCGCCCACTTCTGCGCGCCGGCCGCCAGTTCACCCGAGACCGGGCTCGACCCGCAGGCGCTCAGCGCACCCCCCAGCACGATCGTCGCGATGCCGATGCCCAGCCCCCGTGCGGTGGTGCCGATGTGCGCGGCCATACCGTACTCCCCGTTCCTAGCCCTCAAGATCATCGGATGATATGTCAGCTCAGAGCCCTACGGAAAACCCCCGCCCCGCACCCCCGTCCGTCGTACGCTCCGAGCCCCCGGGGGAGCCCGGAGAAGACGACCACAGGGGGAAACCGGATGCTGACCGACACCTCGACCGACGCGGGCAAAGCCGTCCTGCTCCACGACCGCTGTCCCACGCTCGCCGAACTCTCCGACACCGCCCGACCCCACCTGCCCTGCGACGACACCCCCCTGCTGCGCCCCGGGCTCATGACCCGGGCCAAACTCGCCGGCATCGAGCTGTGGGCCCACCGCATCCCGGTCCGCGCCACCGCCCTGCTGCGCCGCGCCGTCGAGCCCGCCGACGCCCGCATCGCCCCGGACACCGCCCGCCTCGACGCCCTCCTGCAGGACTGGTGCGCCCGCTACCAGCACCGCTTCCGGCCCGCCTGGCTCCCGGTGGCCCGCCAGGCGGAGCACCAGGCCAACATCGTCCAGGCTGCCGTGGACTGCGCCTGACGGGCCCCGGGGCGCTCAGACGCCAGGCACCAGCGGTGACCAGACGGCGGACCAGCGCCGGGCCGTCGGCCTACCGGTCCCCGTACATCAGCAGGTGGTGGACCGTGCCCACGAGGGCCGGCGCCGGCATCGCGCAGTCCGCCTCCTCGGTGACGGCCCGGTTGGTCAGCCCGGCCGGCCCTCGAGGGCGAGCACCCGCTCGGCCGCCGAGAACAGCCGCTCGCGCACGTCGGGGATCGCCACGCCGCGTGGTGACATCCGGCTTCCTCCAGTACCGGTGGGTAGGCGCCCCGACGGCCCCGGCCCCGCGGTGGGGGTCGGGGCCGTCGGGGGGCGCGGGGCGGTCAGGGCCGGGCGGGGCCGCCGAGCAGGGGGGTGGTGACGGGGGCGGCGGCGCCGATCAGGACGACCAGTTCGTGGCCGCCGGGGTTGGTCTGGACGGGCACGGTGCGCCAGTTGTTGGCCAGCCAGACGTTGCCCGAGGGGTCGATCTGCAGGCCGGTGTTGCGTTCCAGGCCGTCGCTGGGGTAGCCGGTGTCGGGCGGGGAGATGGGCTGTCCGGTGCGGTGGCCGGGCGGGCAGGCGGTGAGGTCGGTGCCGCACAGCCGGGCGACGCGGTGGCCGCCGAAGTTGGCGACCCAGACGGTGTCGTCGCCGTCGACGGCGACGCCCCAGGGCAGGAACAGGCCGCCGTTGGTGAAGGGTTCGGGGGCCGGGGTGCCGTCGGGGGCGATCAGGGTGACGGAGGCGCCCGGGCGCGGGCCGGCCTCGGTGGCGACGGCGGCGGCGAGGTCGTCCGCGGTGGTGTTGCCGCAGGGGACGGGCAGGATGCCGCTGTTGCTGACCCAGGCGTAGCCCTTGCTGTCGGTGGCGACGGCGAGCGGGCGGCGCAGGCCGCCGCCGGTGACGGTCCGCTCGGGGGTGCCGTCGGGGGCGAGGACCTGGACGCTGTCGTTGCCGTTGCCGCTGACCCACAGCCGTCCGGCGGGGTCGACGGCGGCGCCGAAGGGCTTGCTCAGCGCGGGGGTGGGGACCTGGCGGGCGCGGGTGGCGTCGCCGTCGGGGATCCGGGTCACGCTGTCGGCGCCGCAGTCGGCGGCCCAGACGGTGCCGGAGCGGTCGGCGGCCATGCCCTGCGGCTGGGCGATGCCGCCGGCGCGCCAGCCATCGGGCGGGGAGAGCGGGGTGCCGTCGGGGGCGAACCGGGAGAGGCTGCGTTCGAGCTCGGTCGGGTCGATGGGGCAGCCGCTGCCCTGGAAGCCGAAGTTGGCGACCCAGGCGCTGCCCTTCGCGTCGACGGTGATGCCGAAGCCGGCGCCGTACAGGCCGCCGCCGCGGTAGGGCGCGCCGGGGGCGTCGTGGCCGGTGGGGGTGAACTTGAGCACGGTGCGGCCGCCGCAGACCGGGACGGTGGGGTCGGGGCCGTACTCGTAGTTGTTGGTGACCCAGGCGTTGCCGTCCGTGTCGAAGGCGATGTTGCCGGGGCCGTCGAGCTCGTGGCCGTTGCCGTCGTAGCGCAGGGCGACGGTCCAGGCGTCGGGGGCGGCGGGCAGGGCGGGCCGGTAGCGGGGGGTGGTGTCGGCGAGGGCGAAGAGGGCGGCGGCGTTGTGGCCGGGGTCGTGGGCGATGTCGACGGCGGCCCGCAGGGTGTCGCGGGGGCGGTCGTGGCCGGGGCGGCGGGCCAGGTCGAACAGCTGGTCGCAGGCGTCGCCGGTGACGCAGGAGGCGAGGAGGTTGGCCAGGGTGTTGAACTCGGCCATGGTCGAGGTGAGGGCGCCGTTGGGCTCGGTGGCGAGCGGGGCGGCGATGTCGCCGGTGGCGGTGTCGGTCAGGTTGTGGGCGATGGCGGCGGCGTTCTGCAGGCCGGGGCGGGTGCCGGAGACGCCGGTCGGGCCGGTGAAGCGGGCCAGGGCGTAGGCGACGGCGACGGTGGTGCGTTCGTTGACGACGAGTTCGGGCGGGGCGTCGGCGCCGCTGAGCACGGCGGCGAGCACGGCCGGTCCGTCCGGTCGGTCCTGGGGCGGTGGCGCGTCCTGCGGGGCGCGGCTGCCGGGGTGCCCGAGGTCGGCGAGCACGTAGAGCACGGCGTGCGGGTCGTGCGGGCGGCGGTAGTCGAGGGTGAAGCGCCCGTCCTCGGCGCTGCGGGTGCGGGCCAGCACCCGCGGCGCCGCGCCCTGGCCGTCGCCGGCCTGGTAGAGCGTCACCTGGGCGCCGCCGAGCGGAGTGTCGCCGCTGCGGACCACTCCGCACTGGCCGGTGGGCTGCCACCCGGGGGACGTCGCCGCGTGGGAGGGTCCGGCGGCGAGCTGGGCCAGGAGGGCGGCGGTCAGCAGGACGCCGCGGCGTCGGCGCATGGGGGCTCCGTTCGGTCGCAGGAGGGCGGCGGCCGGGGTGCCCGCCACGGGCGGGGCCGCCGTCCTCCTGCCTGCCACATCCGGGGGCCGCCGGCGCGCGACCGGCCGCGGGACGCGGCGGAAATTGCCCGGTACGGGCGAGGCGGCGCCCGCTCAGGCGCTCTGCGGGGCCGGGGCCCGTTCCCGGGCAGCGGGCGGGCTGCCCGGGACGGGTGGGCCGTCCGGCCGGTCGCGTCGGTCGCACCGGTCCGGGGGCGGGCCGGTGCGCAGGGCGCGGTCGGTGGCGGCGACCGCTTCTCAGCCGTCGCGGGCGGTGAGGGTGTAGCGGACGGTCCGGGCGCTGATGAGTCCGTCGCGTAGGGGGATGGGGGAGGGGATCAGTGGCGGACGGGGACGGGAGCCGGAGCGGCTGCCGTGGCCGCGGGCGCGGGGGTGCGGCGCTCGAGGGCGGCGGACCAGAGGGCGAGGACGAGCGCGGCGGCGGCGAGGGCGGCGCCGACCCAGTTCGGGGCGGTGTAGCCGAGGCCGGCGGCGATGACCGTCCCGCCGAGCCAGGCGGCCAGCGCGTTGCCGAGGTTGAACGCCCCGATGTTGACGGCGGAGGCCAGGGTGGGCGCGCCGTGGGCCTGGTCCAGGACCCGCTTCTGCAGCGGGGGCACGGTGGCGAAGCCGAGGGCGCCGACGAGCAGGACGGTGGCGGCGGCGAGGATCCTGTTGTGCGCGGTCAGGGTGAACAGCGCCAGGACGACCGCCAGGCCGCCGAGGGAGGCGTAGAGCATCGGCATCAGCTTGCGGTCGGCGAACTTGCCGCCGATCAGGTTGCCGAGGAACATCCCGACGCCGAACAGCACCAGCAGCCAGGTGACGGCGCCCTCGGAGTAGCCGGCGACCTCGGTCATCATCGGGGCGATGTAGGTGATCGCGGCGAAGACGCCGCCGAAGCCGAGCACGGTCATCGCCATGGCGAGCAGCACCTGCGGGTTGCGGAAGGCGGTCAGCTCGCGGCGCAGGCGGGCGCCCTCGGGGCGCGGCAGGGCGGGTACGAGCTTGGCGATGCCGAGCAGGCCGGCCACGCCGAGCGCGGCGACGATGCCGAAGGTGGTGCGCCAGCCGACGGCCTGGCCGATGAAGGTGCCGGCCGGCACGCCGACGATGTTGGCGACGGTCAGCCCGGTGAACATGGTGGCGATGGCGCCGGCCTTCTTCTCGGGGGCGACCAGGTCGGCGGCGACGACGGAGCCGATGCCGAAGAACGCGCCGTGGGCCAGCGAGGTGACGAGGCGGCCGGCCAGCATCACCGGGAAGCTCGGGGCGAACGCGGAGAGCAGGTTGCCGGCCACGAACAGGCCCATCAGCAGCATCAGCATCGTCTTGCGGCTGATCCGGGTGCCGAGGGCGGTCATCAGCGGCGCGCCGACGACGACGCCGAGGGCGTAGCCGGTGACCAGCAGGCCCGCATCGGGGATCGAGACGCCGTAGTCGTCGGCGATCCGGGGCAGCAGGCCCATGATCACGAACTCGGTGGTCCCGATCCCGAACGCGCCGATGGCCAGGGCGAGGAGAGCGAGAGGCATGGGGGCCCATCCCTTCTGGATGTTGCTTGAGCGAGCGCCTAGCGTGCTTCCACAATAGTTGCAGGCGCGCGATACGTCCAAGCGCGGACAGAGGGCGTGCGCCAAAGATCGGGCGTGGCCGTAAGGGGTGGGGCCGCGAAGGCGGGTTCGCGAAGGGCGGGCCGTAAGGGGCGGGGATGGCGGGGGCCGGAAACGCGGCCGGGCCCGACTCGTCCGTGCCGCGCGGGGCGGCAGGGCGGGTCGGGCCCGGTGGGAGGGGGTGGGGGAGCGGGCCGGCGGGGGCCGTCTGGGGGGTCAGCGGCGCGGTGAGGCGGCGTCCACGGCCTCGACCGCCTTGACCAGCGAGGCCAGCTCGGGGTTCTGGGCGGCCTGGTCGAGCGCCTCCCGCAGGGCGGCGTCGTTGGTCGGCCGGGCCTCCTCGAGGAGCTTCAGGCCGTCCTCGCTCACGTTGGTGTAGATCCCGCGGCGGTCGGTCGGGCACAGGTAGCGCAGCAGCAGGCCGCGGTCCTCCAGCCTGGTGACCAGGCGGGTCGTGGCGCTCTGGCTCAGGACGACGGCGTCGGCGACCTGCTTCATCTGCAGGTGCCCGCCCTCGCCGTCGTGCTGGCGGCTGAGCACGTCGAGCAGCGAGTACTCCCGCACGCTCAGGTCGTGCTTGGACTGCAGGGCGCGCTCGATGTGCGACTCGATCCTGCCGTGCAGGAGGGACAGTGCGCCCCAACCGCTGGCGAGGGCGGTGAGCGCGGGGTCCGTGGCGGTCATGGGGCCTGGCCTCCTTCCGGGTACAGCTGTACTCCAGCCAGGATAAGCCATGAATGGAAATATCGGCTGGGGCCTGTATAGGGCCTGTGCAATCATCTGTCCGAACGGCACTCGATGTCCGGCAATTACCTTGTGGTTGCGGGGAGTTGGCGCAATGGTTCAGACCAGTGACGCGCGGGGAGGGCAGCTCCTACGGTGTCGGGCAACCGGTCTGGCGCGGGCACGCCAGGTCCCGACCGGGCCCCGTGCGCACCCCCACGCGCACGCCCGCCGCACGCCCCGCGCCCCACTCCATCCACCCCCACGGAGGAGCATCATGCGCACACGCCACCTGATCGCGGCCGCCGCGGCCGTGGCCGGCCAGCAGCTCACCTTCACCTGGGAGATCGAGGCGGCGCCCGCCCCCGCCCGGGCGGCGCCGGCGGGACGCCGTAGACGCCGCGGAAGCCGCAGATCGGTACATTGAGGACATTTGGGGGGCAGCAGTGCCAGGCTTCGCGCGTCCACGCACAGAAGGCCGAACCGCCTTCGGAAAGGGTCTCCATGCACCCCACCCTCAGCCCCGCCGCCCTCGCCGAGCTGCGCCGGCCCCGGCCCTACCCGGCGGTGTCGATCCTGATGCCCACTCACCGCCGGGAGCCGGACAACGCGCAGGACCCGGTCAGGCTGCGCAACCTGCTGGCCGAGGCGAAGGCGAAGGTCCAGGCCGACCCCAGGGTCTCCCGCGCCGAGCGGATCGACGTGCTGGAGCAGCTCGACCGGGCCCTGGCCGAGGTCGACCTGGTGCACGCCGAGGACGGCCTGGCGATCCTCGCCGCGCCCGGCGAGCACCAGGTCTGGTCACTCGGGCGCACCGCCCCCGCCCGGGTGGTCCTGTCCGACACCTTCCTGACCCGCAACCTGGTCGCCGCCCAGGCCGCCGAGCGCCCGCACTGGGTGGTCGCGATCGCCGCCGACCGGGTGGCGCTGTGGGGCGGCACCGAGGAGCGGGTCGCCGAGGAGACCGGCGACGGCTTCCCGCTGGTGCGCGTCCAGGACAACCCCGACCCCGAGCGGCAGGAGCAGATCGGCGACACGCCCAGCACCTTCCGCGACGAGGAGACCAAGACCTTCCTGCGGCAGGCCGACACCGGCATCGGCAAGGTGCTCGCCGCCGACCCGCGCCCGCTGTACGTGGTCGGCGAGGCCGCCGCGCTCGCCCTGCTGGACTCCGTCGGCCCGATCGCCCAGCAGGCCGCCGCGCAGATCCCGCACGGCGGACTCGCCCAGGCCGACGCCGAGACCGTGCGCCGGGTGGTCCGGCCCGCCGTGCGCGCCCGCGCCGAGCGCGAGGTCGCCGACGCCCTCGCCCTGCTCGACAAGGCCCGCGGCGGCAAGGGGTTCGCCGCCGGCCTCGACGAGGTCTGGCAGGCCGCCCGCGAGGGCCGGGTCGAGCGCCTGGTGGTCGAGGAGAACTACCGCGCCACCGTCCGCGACGACGGCGAGCACCTCGTCCCCGCCGAGGCCGACGCCCCCGGCGCCCGCGAGGACATCGTCGACGAGGTCATCGAGCGCGCCCTCGACACCGGCGCCACGATCGGCTTCGTCCCCGACGACACCCTCGCCGACAGCGGCCGGATCGCCGCCGCCCTGCGCTACTGACCCGCCGCTTCCCCTCCTCGCGGCCGCCCGCCGGAGCCCTCCGGCGGGCAGCCGCCGCGCGTCGGGTTCTTGACGCCCCGTAAGTGTGAGTGGTTGAGTACTCACATGCAGACGGAACGACGCCGACAGTTGTCCACCGCCGAGGAGCGCCGGGAGACGGTGCTGCGCACCGCGATCGGGGCCTTCGCCGCCCGCGGCTACTTCGGGACGACCACCACCGAGGTCGCCAAGGCGGCGGGCATCTCCCAGGCCTACGTCTACCGGCTCTTCCCCAGCAAGGAGTCGCTCTTCGTCGCCGTGGTCGAGCACTGCTTCGTCCAGGTGCGGGCCAGCCTGGAGCGGGCCGCCGCCGAGGCGAAGGGCGGCTCGGCGGAGGTGGTGCTGCACGCCATGGGGGAGTCCTACGCCCGGCTGATCAGCGACAACGACCTGATGCTGATCCAGCTGCACGCCCAGGCGGCGGCGGTCTCCGAGCCGGCCGTGCGCGAGGCGGTCCGCCAGGGCTACGCCCGCCTGGTGGAGTACGTCCGCGGCGCCTCCGGCGGCGACGAGCGGCAGGTCCAGGAGTTCTTCGCCACCGGGATGCTCTGCCACCTGCTGGTCTCGATGGGCGCGGACGCCGTCGACGCGCCCTGGACCAGGACCCTGTCCGCCGGCATCACCCACTACTGACCCCACGCCTGGCCCCACGCCTGGCCCGGCGCCGGCGGGGCGCGCACCGGCTGCGCGCGCCTCGCCGTTTCTTCGGCCACGAGTGTGAGTGGTCAACCACACATACCAATCGAGAGGGAGCCCGCCGTGCACACCATCGACCCCACCGCCCCCGTCGTCGTCCGGCTGTCCACCGTGATCGACGCACCGCTCGCCACCGTCTGGGCCCTGCACACCGGCATCGGCGACTGGCCCGTCTGGAACACCGACATCGACCAGGCCCGCCTCGACGGCCCGCTCGCCGAGGGCGCCGCCTTCACCTGGCGCACCCACGGGCTGACCGTCACCTCCACCGTCCGCGAGCTGGTGCCCGGCGCCCGGATCGTCTGGGGCGGCCCCGCCCACGGCATCCACGGCGTCCACGTCTGGACCTTCGAGCAGACCGGCGGGCAGGTCACCGTCCGCACCGAGGAGTCCTGGAGCGGCGAGCCCGTCGACGCCGCCCCCGAGGAGCTCGGACAGGCCCTGCGCACCTCCCTGGAGAACTGGCTCACCTGCCTCAAGAACCGCGCCGAGAAGCGCTCCTGACCGCCCGGCACCCGCTCCGCCGCACCACGTCACGCCACGTCACGCCACCGAGACAGCGAGGACCCGACCATGACCGCCAAGCCCTACCTCACCGGCCACTACGCCCCGGCCGTCGACGAGATCACCGCCACCGCACTGACCGTCGACGGCACCCTGCCCCCCGAGCTCACCGGTCGGCTGGTCCGCAACAGCCACAATCCCAAGCCCGGCGTCACCCCCGCCCACTGGTTCACGGGCAGCGGCATGGTCCACGGCATCCGGCTGCGCGCCGGACGCGCCGAGTGGTACCGCAACCGCTGGGTGCACACCCCCGCCCTGGACGGCGCCCCCTACCTGACCGAGTACGGCCCCGACCTGACCGCCAGCACCGCCGGCACCCACGTCATCGAGCACGCCGGGCGCCTGCTGGCGCTCAGCGAGGCCGCCCTGCCCTTCGAGCTGACCCCCGAGCTGGAGACCGTCGGCGCCTACGACTTCGGCGGCAGGCTGCGCACCGCGATGACCGCCCACCCCAAGAGCGACCCGGTCACCGGCGAGCTGCACTTCTTCGGCTCCTCGCCCGTCCCGCCGTACCTCACCTACCACGTCGCCGACGCGAGCGGGCAGCTCGTGCGCAGCGTCGAGGTCCCCGGCGCGAGCGCCGCCCTCAAGCACGACTTCGGCCTCACCCGCCACCACGTGGTGTTCGTCGAGGGCAGCGTCACCTTCGACCCCGCCGAGCGCTCCGGGATCCCGTACGGCTGGAAGGACGAGCAGCCCGCCCGGATCGGCGTGATGCCGCGCGGCGAGGGCGGCGCCGCGCGGATCCGCTGGTACCCGGTCGAGCCCGGCAGCATGCTGCACGCCGCCAACGCCTACGAGGACGCCCGCGGGCGGATCGTCCTGGAGGGCCCGACCGTCGACCGCGAGGGCTTCGAACTCTCCTGGAACTGGTGGGTCGGCGCCCCCGGCCGCGGCACCGAGCCCACCGCCCGCTCGCGCACCCGCCGCTGGGTGGTCGACCCGGCCGCCGGGACGGTCCGCGAACACACCGTGGACGATCTCGCCACCGAGTTCCCCACCATCAACGAGGACCTGCTCGGCGCCGAGCACCGCTACCAGTACGCCGTCTCCTTCCCGGACGACCACGGCCTCGGCGGCTACGGCGTCGTCAAGTACGACCGCGCCACCGGGGAGCGCCGCATCCACCGGGTCGGCGACGCCCGGATGCCCAGCGAGGCCGTCTTCGTCCCCGCCGCCGGCGCCACCCGCGAGGACGACGGCTACCTGCTCACCGTCGTCTCCGACCTCAAGCAGGACGCCTCCCGGCTCCTCGTCCTGGACGCCTCCGGCCTGGAGCAGGTCGCCGCCGTCCACCTGCCGCGCCGCGTCACGGCGGGCATCCACGGCTCCTGGATCCCGGACGGCACCGACTGAACCCGGCCGTCCCACGGAAGCCGCCCCGGCGGGCCCCGGCGAGCGGGCCCGCAGGGGCGGCGCCGCCGGCGGGGGCGGCCGGGTTCAGTCGGTGCCCACCCGGGCAGGGTGGACCACAGCGCCCGCCCCCGAAACACCCGCCCGTGAAGCACCCGCCGGGGCACCCGGTGACGGGCGGGCCGGGCTGCGCGCGCCGACGGCCCGTACCGCGCGCGCGGACGAGCGGGCCTTCGAGGGCCTCCCGCCGCGGCGGTCCGCGCGTCCGCCCGGCGCCCCGGCCCGCCCCGTCGTAGGCTCACCGCCGTGACCGCCCCCGCCGCCGCGGCCGCCGCACTGACCACCGGCGCCCTCGCCCGCCGGCTCGGCGTCTCGCCCACCACCATCCGCTCCTGGGAGAGCCGTTACGGCATCGGCCCCGCCCACCGCGACCCCGGACGCCACCGCCGGTGGGGGCCGCACGACGTGGCCGTGCTGGAGGCGATGTGCAGCCTCACCGCCCGCGGCGTCGCTCCCGCCGAAGCCGCGCGCGCCGTCCTGGCCGCCCGCACCGGCCCCGTCGTCCTGGCCGCCGGCCCCGGCTGGGCCGGCCCCCGCCGCCCGCCGGACGCCCTGAGGCCCCGTGACCTGGCCACCGCCCTCGACCAGTTGGAACGACTGCTGCGCTGACCGAGGCCGCCCGGCGCGGCCACCGAAAGGAGCGGACCATGGACGAGCGACCCCCGACCGGGCGGTGCTGCCTGGTCACCGGAGCCACCGGCTACATCGGCGGACGGCTGGTGCCCGAACTCCTGGCCGCCGGGTACCGGGTGCGCTGCCTGGCCCGCGACCCCGGACGCCTGCGCGACCAGCCCTGGCGCGCCGAGGTCGAGGCGGCAGCCGGCGACGTCACCCGGCCCGGGACCCTGGACGGCGCCTTCGACGGCGTCGACGTCGCCTACTACCTGGTCCACTCGCTCGGCACCGGCCCGGACTTCGAGGACACCGACCGGCGCGCCGCCCGCGCCTTCGCCCGGGCCGCCGCCGCGGCCGGGGTGGCACGGATCGTCTACCTCAGCGGGCTGCTGCCCGCCGGCGTCCCCCCGTCCGGGCTCTCCCCGCACCTGCGCTCGCGCGCCGAGGTCGGCCGGGTCCTGCGCTCCACCGGGGTGCCCACCGCCGAACTGCGGGCCGCGGTCATCATCGGCTCCGGTTCCGCCTCCTTCGAGATGCTCCGCTACCTCACCGAGCGCCTGCCCGTCATGGTCACCCCCCGCTGGGTCGACACCCGCATCCAGCCCATCGCCGTACGCGACGTGCTGTCCTACCTGGTCGGCGCCGCGGCCCTGCCGCCCGAGGCCGACCGGGCCTTCGACATCGGCGGACCGGACGTGCTGACCTACCGTCTGATGATGCGGCGCTACGCCGAGGCGGCCGGCCTGCCCCGGCGGCTGATCGTGCCCGTGCCCGTCCTGTCCCCGGCCCTGTCCAGCCACTGGGTCGGCCTGGTCACCCCCGTCCCCGGCCCGCTCGCCCGCCCGCTGGTGGAGTCACTGCGCCACGAGGTGGTCTGCCACGAGCACGACATCGCCCGCTGGATCCCCGACCCTCCCGCGGGCCTCACCGGCTTCGACCACGCCGTCGAACTCGCCCTGCGCCGCATCCGCGACGCCCGCGTCGACACCCGCTGGTCCTCCGCCTCGCTGCCCGGCGCCCCCAGCGACCCGCTGCCCACCGACCCCGACTGGGCCGGCGGCAGCCTCTACCAGGACCTGCGCGAACGGCACGTGGCCGCCGAACCCACCGCCGTGTGGCGGGTGGTCGAGGGCATCGGCGGCGACAACGGCTGGTACTCCCTTCCCTTCGCCTGGGCCCTGCGCGGCACCCTCGACCGCCTGGCCGGCGGCGTCGGCCTGCGCCGCGGCCGCCGCGACCGCCACCGCCTGCGGGTCGGCGACGCCCTCGACTTCTGGCGGGTGGAGGAGATCGAGCCCGGCCGCCTGCTGCGCCTGCGGGCCGAGATGCGCCTGCCGGGCCTGGCCTGGCTCGAACTCAGGGTCGCCCCCGACGGGAACGGCGGCGCGCTCTACCGCCAGCGCGCGCTGTTCCACCCGCACGGACTGGCCGGACACGCCTACTGGTGGTCGATGGCGCCTTTCCACGGCCTGGTGTTCGGCGCGATGGCCCGCAACATCACCGACCGCGCCAGGCGTCCCGGCTGACCTTGTCGACCGGTCCGACCCCGTCGACGGCCTCGGCCGGCTCCAGGGCCACGTCCAGCACGTCGACCATCCTGCGCAGCTTCTGCTGGACGCGTACCGCCTCGGGCCGCGGGACGCGGACGACCGCCCGCGCCGAGGCCGGCGCCGCGCTGCTGAAGGCGAGGTCCAGGACCCGGTGGTTGTTGAGGGTGGAGGCGAGGCGCGCGAGCGTGCCGGCGGTGGGGCGCAGGGTGACGGTGAGCCGGGTGTGTTCCATGGCGGCGGTCCTGTCTGTGGGTGGGACTGGCGGGCCGGAAGGCGTCGGGAGGAGTCGGAAACGCGTCGGAAAGAGCGTCGGAAAAGCAGAAAGACCCCTCGCGGAGTGCGAGAGGTCTGCGTGCGGGCGGTGGGCCGGGGAGGGTCACTCCTCCCGGCGCGGTGCCGGCACGCCGCCGCCGGTAATCAGCTGCTGCTGCATGCCCCGCATGCTGGCAGAAACCCGCGCGGCTGGGACGGGTCGTCTCACACTGCGGGACACCGCGGCGGGCCGCCGGCGGCGCCACCCCGGGCCGCCCTGCGCGAGCGGACGCGAACAAATCGTTTGGGCGGGACGGTAAAGAGCTGCTAGCGTCTGGGCAGCCGTGAGACGACGCGAGGAGGTGAGACCCATGAAGGCTGTATCCGTGTGGGTGCTCCCCCTCTCCACCACGGCGGGCGATTGACGGAGGTGTCGCGCCCGGGAGCGCCTCAGACCAGGCACTCCCGAAAGGCACCACCATGAACGCTTCGCTTCCCATTCCCGGCACCGACGACCGCGCGCTCGTGGTCACCCGGATCTCGGACACCCAGTGGCACGCCGTGGAGCACGACCGCGTGGTCGGCTCCGGCGACACCTCGCGCCGGCCCGACGGGCGGCTGTTCGTCAGCGTCGACGCCTGGCACGGCGCGGTCTTCGACCGCCTCGCCGCGGCGATGTCGGCCGACCTGCCCGAGCCGCTGCACACCGTCACCGACGAGGACGACCAGGACACCACCGCCGCCTGGCAGCGGGCCGGCTTCACGACCGTGCGCCGCGAGCGGGCCTACGCCGTGCCCACCGACCCGCGGGCCACCGGGCTCGCCCCGGCACGACCCCCGGCGGGCGTGACCATCGTGCCCGCCGGCGAGGCCGAGGAGGGCCCGCTGCGCGAGCTGGACCGCGTCATCCACGAGGAGGTCGCGGCCGGCCTCGGCTGGCCGGCGATGCCCGCCCAGGTGCTGCCCCGACCGGACTGCACCACCGTGGTCGACCCGTCGAAGTACGCGGTGGCGCGCCACGACGGCCGCTACGTCGGGCTGCTGCGGATCGCGCCGCCCCGCCGCCCGCGGATCGGGCTGCTCGCCGTCCGCGCCGACCACCAGCGCCGCGGCATCGCCCGGGCGCTGCTGGCCCACGCGCTGGAATCGCTGCACCACGACGGCGTCGCCTCGGTCTGGGCCGACGTGACGGAGTCCAACGCGCCCGCCACCGCCCTCTTCGAGGGCATCGGCGCCCGCCGCACGGGCGCCACCCTCGAACTCGCCCGCCCCTGACACCCCGGCAACCGACACCCCAGCAACCGACACCCCAGCAACGAACGAAGAGGTGAGAGACATGACCAAGACAACAGACGGCATCGAAGTCGAAGGCACCGTCACCGAGTGCCTGCGCAACGCCACCTTCAAGGTGGAACTGCCCAACGGGCACACCGTGCTCGCCCACATCAGCGGCAAGGTCCGCAAGCACCGCATCAGGATCCTCCCGCACGACCGGGTACTCGTGGAGCTCAGCCCCTACGACCTCACCCGCGGCCGGATCCGCTACCGCTACCGGTCATAGCGCGACGGGCCCGCCCGCCGGGCCCGCCGCGCGGTCAGTACGCCAGAGCGTGCTGCTGCGCGGCGAGTTCGGCGCGGACGAGCTCCAGGAGTCGCCCCGTCCAGTTGCGTCCCGCCTCGCCGTACCAGTCCCAGTAACGGGAGTCCGTGTCGGTGTAGAGGAGGGTGGCGTCGCCGGTGTCGGCCAGGACCTGTGCCAGGCCGGGGTGCTGGGCGAACTTCGCGCGCAGCAGCCGGGCCATCACCGCGGCGCGGGCCTGCTCCCAGCCGGCCCGCCGGGGCGCCCGCGCGGCCGCCTCGCGCGCGGCGTACGGGGTGTCCGCGGTGCGGACGGCCTCCCGCTGCCGCTCGTCGGCGGTGGACAGCGCCCAGTAGGCGTGGCTGACGGTCGGGTACACCGCGCCGTCGACCTCGATCGGCGCCGGGTACTCGTTGCGCAGGGCCAGCGGCCCGGGGTCGGCCGGCCAGCCCCCGGGGTAGTGGACCTGCTGCAGTTCGACGGCCGGGGCGTGCGCGCGGTCCGGGCCGTCCGCGGGCCGGCGCGCGGCGGCCCGCTCGCCGGCCGCGTCGCGCTCGGCGAAGTACTCCAGCGCCTCGCGGTGCATCTCCTCGGTGACGACCGGCCCCTCGCCGGGCACGGGCGCCCCGGGGCCGGCGGCGAGGACCCTCAGCGGCCAGTCCTTGCGGTCCATGTCGCCCAGCGCGTAGCGGCGCAGGTGCGGGGGGATCGCCAGGTACGCCTCGCGCAGCGCGGCGCGCCGCTCCTCGCTCGGGTCGGCGCAGAACTCCGCGGCGGCGGCCCGGCAGCGCCCGGAGGAGTCCGGCCGGTCGTTGAGGCGGTCGATCTCGTCGCGGACCTCGCCCAGCAGCTCCTGCGGCGTCATCGACCAGTGGACCTCGCCGAAGGTCCACGCTCCCACGTGGTGGGCCGAGGCCTGCGCGCCCTCCTCGAGCCCGGTGGCGACCCACCCGTCGTCCAGCTTCTCGGCGAACTCCTCGAGCGTGACCAGGCCCCAGCAGTCGACCAGGGCGTCGGCGTAGACGATCAGATCGCTGAGGAAGTAGGTGCCGCCGTTGTTGATGAACACGTGCCGCCACGTGCCGGGGACGCGTTCGCCGTCCGCCTGCCTGAAGGTGCGCCGGGAGCCTGACATGGCCGCCAGCGTAGAGGGAGGCCTCCCACGGCCCTCCGGCAGGCCCTGCGACGTCCACCGCCGTTGACGCCCGACGACGGCCGACCACGCCCGACGCCGCCGGCTCCCCGGGGCACCCCACGGGGACCACCGGGCCGGTCGCCCGCGAACTTCCCGATCGCGTAACGAGACTGACGCACCGTCCGGGAACTGCCCGCGCGACACCCCCCGAAGTGCATAGCCTCTACACCGGCACAACGGCGGGCGAACGGCGTGGGGTGGGAGAGGGCGTGGCGAGCGACCTGGCGGCGTTGCGCCGCATGGAACGCCATCTGCGGGGACGGCCCGACCGGGCCGACTACCTGCTCGACCTCTCCAACATCGTCCGCGAACGCGGCCTCGGCGGCGCCGCCCCCAGGTCGCTCGCCCGGCTGCGCCTGGTCCTGGCGGCGCTGCGCGCCTTCGAACAGGACCGCGAGGTCACCGTCCACGCCATCGCGGACGACAGCCTGCTGCGCCCCGAGGACGACGCGCAGTACCCCGACCCCGCCGAGGGCGCCCTGCTGCGGGAATGGCGCGACCGCGGCCTGATCACCTCCCGCGAGAGCGCCGACCCGGACCTGCTCGACCACGCCGAGCGGCTCGGCACCCCGGTCATCAGCAGCGACCTCTACACCGGCCACCGCGGCCGCCACCCCTGGATCCAGGGCAACCGCGAGCAGTTCCTCGGCCCCGTGTGGGGCGGCGGCCGCCCGGTGCGCCTGGTCCGCCGCGACATGCGGGTCTTCGCCGACCGGGTGGTCTCCCGAGAGCGCGAGATCGACGCCCTGCGGGCGAGCAACCTGCTGGTCCGCGGCCGGCCCCGCGCCGAGATCCTCGACCACGCCTGGCTGTGCCCGGTGTCCGGCTGCCACCCCGGCCCCGCCGTACGACGGGGCAAGGTGGTCTGCCGCGTACACGGAACGCTGCTCAAGGACGCCGGCCCCCGGCGGCGCCGGGCCCAGCTCAAGATCGTCATCGACGGGGAGTGCCGGGCCTGGGAGAACCTGTCCGAGGACGACCGCACCGAATTCGTCCTCGGCCGGGGCAACCTCGCCCGGATCGGGGAGCAGCACCTGGACGAGGAGCGGCGCCTCGCGGTCTCCCGCCGGCACCTGGTCGTCGTCTCGCGCCGCGGCACCCTGCGGGCGCTCGACACCAGCGGCACGGCCGTCAGCAGGATCCGCACCGTCCGCCCCGAGCAGGAACCCACCCCGTGGAAGCCGCTGCCGCACCAGCGGCAGGCCTGCGAACAACGGCCCCGCGAACGGCTGTTCCACGCCTTCGGCCCCGACGACGAGATCGAGATCCTGCCCGGGATCGTCCTGCGCCGCAGCGGCCAGCGCTGGCCCGGCGAGCGCGCCGAGGGCGTACGCGCCAAGCCGCCCAGGCGCCCGCCGGACGGCGACGAGCCGACGCGCCGGGGCTGACGGCGGGTCGGGGCCGGCGGGTCGGGGCCGGCGTCGGTGGGCGGCGGTCCGGTCGGGAACAGTGAGAGGTTTTTCGCGGTGCAGTACCTGGAGGAGGACGATCCCGAGACGATCGGCCCGTTCCGGCTCTTCGGCCGGCTCGGCCGAGGCGGCTGGGGCAACGTCTACTACGCGCGGCGCGGCGGCCACGACGCGCGGTTCGGGCGCGGCGTGGCGCTCAAGACCATCCGGCCCGACAAGCTCGCCCGCGACCCCGGGCTCTTCCGCGCCCGCTTCGCCCGCGAGGTCGCGGCGGCCCGCGCGGTCGACAGCGCCTACACCGCCGAGGTGGTCGACGCCGACCCCGACGCCCCCGAACCCTGGCTCGCCACCGGCTACATCCGCGGGGTCGACCTGGCGACCGCGCTGGAGGTCTGCGGCGGCCCGATCCCGCCGCGGACCTGGCGGGTGCTCGCCACCGGCCTGGTCGGCGCGCTCGGCGCCATCCACGCCGCCGGCCTCGTGCACCGCGACCTCAAACTCGCCAACGTCCTGCTGGCCGGCGCCGGACCGCGGGTCATCGACTTCGGCATCGCCCGCCACCTCGCCCCCGCCGACGACGCCGCGCTGACGGGCACCCAGGTCCCCGCGACGATGACCTTCGCCGCTCCCGAGCAACTGCTCAACCAGCCGGTCGAACCGTCCTGCGACGTCTTCGCCCTGGGCCTGGTCCTCGCCTCCGTCGCCCTCAACCGCAACCCCTTCGGCCCGGGAGCCCCCGCGCAGATCGTCTCCAACATCCTCGACGGGCGGCTGCGGCTGGACGGGCTGACGCCCGAGGCCGAGCGCGTCGTCCGCCCCTGCCTGGCGCCGGACCCACGCGACCGCCCCTCGCTCGAGGACCTCGCCGCCCTGCTGCCGGAACCCCCGCCCGAGGAGCGCGACTGGTTCCCGCCCGCGCTCTGGGCGGCCGTCGAGGAACGCTCCGGCCTGGCCGTCGACCTCGAGGAGCCGCTGCGCCGCCGCCCGTACGCACCGGCGCCGCCGCGTCCCGCCCGGCCGTCCACGCCCGAGCCGACCTGGGTCGACACACGGGCGGACACGTGGGCCGACGGACCGGACGGTGAACCCGACGGCGGGCCGGCCGGCGGGCCGGACTGCGCCCCGAACGAGTCGTCGGCCGTGCCCGGCGCCCGGCTGCGGCTGGAGCACGACCTGGCACCCACCCCGCCCACCGAACGCGGACACCAGGGCACCACCCTGCCGCCGCCCCGGCCGCGCGGGGAGGAGCACCAGACCGCCGTCCTGCCCGCGCCCCTGCCCGTGCCCCCGTCCGCGCCCCCGCCGGCCGGGACGGCCGCGCCGCTGCCCGGGCCCGGGATGCCCGGCGCCCGGTACCGGGCGGGCGCGGAAGCCGGGAACCCCGAGGCCATGCACCGGCTCGCCACCAGCTACCGCAGCGCCCGGCAGTGGGAAGCGGCCCTGCTCTGGTACCGGAGCGCGGCAGAGGCGGGCCGGAGCGAGGCGCCCCGCGAGGCCGCCGAGATGATCGAGCGCCAGCTGACCGGGCGCCGTACGGAACTCCTCGCCTTCCACCGGATGGCGGCCGACGCCGGGGACACCGCGTCGATGATGCGACTGGGCGAACTGCTGGCGGAGGGCAAGGGCCTGGCCGGGCCGGTGGAGGCCATCGCCTGGTACGAGCGGGCAGCGGCGCTCCACGTGGAGGACGCGCCCGAGGCCCTGGCCCGGGTCCGGGCCGCCCTCGCGGAGCGGTTCGGCTCACTGACCGAGCAGGAGCTGGCGCTGATGCATCGCCATGAACTCGCCGCGGTCGAGCACAGGGCCGTCGCCTCCATGCTGACGCTCGGCTCCTGGCACCAGGGGCGCAAGCGCGACGAGCAGGCCCTCGGCTGGTTCCTGCGCGCGGCCGCCGCGGGGAGCCCCCACGCCATGACGTCGGCCGCCCACCTGCTCAAGCGGGATCCGGCCCGGCAGGACGAGGCGGCCGAGTGGTACCGGCGGGCGGCGGAACGCGGCAACGAGGAAGCCGTGCTGTGGGTGAGCCGCAGGCTCCGCGACGAGGGCCGGCTCGCCGAGGCCCTGGCACGGCTGCGCCCGGGGGCCGAGAAGGGCATCGTGCACTGCCTGGTCGACACGGCGGAGATCCTCGAGCGGCTCGGCCGCCTCGACGAGGCGTTGGAGTGCTACGCCCGCGCCGCCCTGAGGCGCGACCCCAAGGCCAGGAAGGAAGCCCACCGCCTGCGGTGCGCCCTGGCCCCGGCCGAGACCGGTGCCGACACCGACACCGAGGACACCGCGGCAGAAGTGGAGGTACCCGTCCGGGAAGAGCCGCCCACCCCGCCACCGCCCCCGCCGCCCGCACCACCGTCACCGCGCGCCGAGGCCGAGGCGTACGAACGCCAGGGCCGGCTCGCCGAGGCACTGGAGGCCTTCACCCGCGCCGAGGTCGCCGGCGACCCGGAGGCCAAGCGCGACGTCGCCCGGCTCTGCCTGCAGCTGCGCGACCGCTCCACCGAGGGCGTCGAGCGCCGGCGCCTGCGCAAGCGCGCACTCAAGCGCTACCGCGACCTCGCCGAGGCGGGCGACCTCGACGCGGTGCGGATCCTGATCGACCTCGACGACGTCAACGCACCCCGCTGGCAGCTGCGGGCCGCCCGGGCCGGGGACGTCCCCGCCATGCGCGCGGTCGCCCGGACCCACCTCGACGAACGGGACCACTGGACCGCCCTCGCCTGGCTGCGCCGCGCCGCCGAGGCCGGCGACACCGCGGCCTGGCTGGAGGGGGCCGGGATCCACGAGCAGCGCGGCGCCCACCGCCAGGCGCTCGTCTGGTACCGCTGGGCACAGGAGTACGGCGCCGCCGACGCCCCGCAGCACATCGCCCGCCTGGAGGCCGAACACCCCGAGACCACGGACTGACCTCCCGCAAGCCGGCCCCCGCGGCCCGGATCATTGCACAGCTGTTGCACAGCGAGTGGCCCGGCTCACAGCCGTTCGGGTGCGGAGCATGATCGACTCGGTCGATGCGTCAGTTCGAAAAGAGTCCGATCCCCCTGACGGCCCGACGGCCGGCGGTCGCCGCCGCCGCGGTCGCCGCCGTCCTGCTCACCGGCTGCGGGTCCCAGGTGGCCGGCGCGGGCGGCAGCCCGACGGCGTCCGGCAGCGTCGGACCGTGCGGGGTGGCGCTGCCGTCGCCCACCGGGGGTGTCCAGGCGCCGTCCGCCCTCGCGCGGGACGGGGTGCGGATCACGGCGGTCAGCCCGGTCTGCGCGGAGTACGAGGTGACCAACCCGGGCACCGAACCCTCCGACGTCACGGTGCAGTTCAGCCGGCCGGCGAGCTGGGGCACCGGGGCGGAGACGGTGTCGCGGACCGTCGCGGCGCTCGCCCCCGGGGCCAGCGCGAAGGGGCAGCTCGACCTGGCCACGCCCGGCCGGGCCACGCCGGAAACCGCACCGAAGGTGAAGATCCTCAACGTCCGCAGCGTGCCCACCGCCGAGGCCCCGAACGCCGAAGGCCCCTGCCCGGCCTCGGGCCTGCGGCTGTACGCGGACGACGGCGACGCCGCGATGGGCCTGCGCGTGATGGGCGTGCACCTGCGCAACTGCGGCACCGCCACGGTGAACCTCGACGGCTACCCGACCCTGCAGCTGCTCGACCTGGAGCACCGGCCCGTCGACGGGGTGCAGCTGCTGTCCGGCGGCGCCGCGATCGCCGGCGGCACCGGCGCGGACAACCCGCCGCAGAAGATCGCGCTGCGCCCGGGCGAGGGCGCCCGCGCCACCCTGGTGTGGCGCAACACCACCGGGGACGGCGCCGCGCTGAACGTCCCCTACGTCCGGGTCCGCGCCAACCCGGCGGCAGCCCCGGTGATGATCACCCCGGACCTCGACCTGGGCACCACCGGGCGCCTGGGCATCGGCGCCTGGGCCAGGGAGGACGCCGCCGCGCGCCCGCCGGCGACCAGGCCGGGCAGCTGACATCCCCTCCGCGCGGCGCTCAGCCGCAGCCCCGGCGGTAGGGCAGGGCGGGCACCAGACGGGACCACTCCTCCCGGGCCAGCGGCGCGCGGAGCACGGCGCAGGCCCCGGCGGCGGCGTCGCCGGGCACCAGGCTCCACACCGGGGCGGCACCGTTGTCACCGCCGACCAGGGCCCGCCCGTCGGGCAGGAAGGCGAGTCCGTTCAGCGGCTGCCCCGCCCCGGTGAGCGTGGCCGGGGCAGCGGGGGAGTCCGGCTCCCACAGCCGCAGCCTGCCCTCCCGTCCGACCCCGGCCAGCGCCCGCCCGTCCGGGGCGAAGGCCAGGGCCTGGACGGTGTCGTCGCCGGTCGCGCGCCCGCCGCTGTCCTTCCGCTCGCCGGTGCGGGTGTCCCAGACGTGGATGAGGCGGTCGTTCCCGGCGGTGGCGAGCAGCCGGCCGTCCGCGCTGACGGCGAGTCGGCGCACGAGGTCGTCGTGCCTGAACGCGCTCTGCCGCACCCGGTCAGCCGGGTCGGCGACGGCGAGCAGGCGCACGTACTGCGAGTCGTGGGCGAAGGCCAGTTCGGCGCCGTCGCCGAGGAAGGCCACGGCCTGGACGCGGTCCTTGTCGTGGTGCCAGCGTGGGCGCAGCGCTGAGCCGTCCGGAGCGCCGGTGAGCAGCCGCCCGTCCGCGGTGCCCGCCGCCAGGAGCGAGCCGTCGGGGCTGAGGGCGACGGCCGTGGGCTCGCCGCCCGGGCCGTCGCCGACGCCCACCGAGGCCCGCGGGGAGCCGTCCCGGGCGCTGCGCACGTGCAGGGTGCCGTCGGCACCGGCGCTCACCAGGGTGCGGGCGGCGCGGTCGAGGGCCAGGGCGGTGACGGGCTTCCCGGTCGCCGGGGTGACGGTGACCGGGCGGGGCACCGGCCCGGAGACGTCCCACAGCGCGGTGCGGCCGTCGGCGGTGCCGACCGCCGCCCGGTCCCCGGCCGCGGCGACGGCCGTGACGGGCGGGCGGTCCGGGCCGGGCGCCAGGTCGGTGCCGCGCCGCAGGTCCCAGACCAGCACGCTGCCGGAGGGCGGGCTGATCCCGGCCGAGGTGACGACGGTGCGGTTGTCGCTGCCGGCGGCGACGCCGAGGACGAAGGTCGGGTGGCCGCGCAGCTCGGCGGTGACCCGGCGGGTGGCGAGGTCCCAGACCAGGGCGCTGCGGTCGGCGCCGGCGGAGACCAGGGTGGCGCCGTCGGGGGTGAGGGCCAGGGCGTTGACCGAGCCGAGGTGACGGGCCGGCAGGTCGGTGGCCGGCCAGTCCTGCGGCTCGGCCTCCTCCCACGCGGCGCCGGTGGCCCCGGTGATGCCTGCGCCCGCGGTGCCCGCGCCGCCCGTACCCGCGCCGCCCGTACCCGCGCTGCCTGCCGGGGGCCGCCACAGCCGGATGCCGCCCTGCTCGTCGCCGACCGCCAGCAGGGTGCCGTCGGCGGCGAAGGCCAGCGAGCGCGGGGACGGCGAGCGCCCCGAGAACACCACCGGGGCCCCGCCGTCCGCCCGCGGCGGCGCGTCCAGGTCCCGTACCAGCACGGTGCCGTCGGTGGCGGCCGAGGCGATCCGGTGGCCGGCGCCGAAGCCGAGGCCCTGGATCGCCCCGGTGTGGTCCACCAGGGTGCGCACCGGCGGGGCGGCGCCCGCGTCGGTGCGCCAGACCCACACCTGCCCCGGCAGGTCGGGGTCGCTGGTGCCCGCCGCGAGCAGCGTGCCGTCCGGGCTGAACGCCAGCCGCTTGGCGACCGTGGGCGCGCCGGTGGTGCTCGTCGGCATCACCGGGGAGGGCAGCCGCTGCCGGTCGGCCACCCGCCACAGCAGTACGCGCCGCTGCGGGTCGCGGGTGAGCGCGGCGGCCAGCAGCCGGCCGTCGGGGCTGAACTCCACGTCCTGCACGGGATGTTCCACGTCGCCCTGCAGCTCGGCGACCAGGGCGGTGGTGGCGGTGTCCCACAGCGCCACCCGGCCCCGCGAGTCGCCGGTGGCGACCAGGCGGACGTCGGGGCTGAGCGCGAGTGCGTTGACGCCCCACGGGAAGCCGGGGATCCGCCCGGCCAGGTACTGGGACTGGGTGCTGAGCACCGCGTCGTCGGCGCTGCGGCGCAGCTCGGGCACGGCGGACCCGGCGACCCGGCGCGCCTCCACCGACTGCAGCAGCGCCGCGTACGGGTCGCGGGCGGTGTTGCGCTGCGCGTCGGTGAGCAGCGTCAGCGCGGTGCGCCCGCGCACGGCCGTGACCGCGCGGTCGTGCTCCTGCCACAGCAGCCCGCCCGCGAGCAGCGCCGACACCAGCAGCAGCGCCAGTGCGCCCGCCACCCGGCGCCGGGCCCGCACCCGGCGCCGCTCCGCCCGCGCCTCCTGCTCGGCGCGGGCGCCGGAGGCGGCCAGGAACTCCCGCTCGACCGGGGTGAGGGCCTGGTCGCCGTCGTCCGCCGCCCACCGGCGGGCGACCTCCAGCCGGCTGCCCCGGTAGAGCAGGGCGGCCTCGCGCCCCGAGGCGGCCCAGTGCTCGGCGTCCTGGGCGAGCTGCTGGTGCAGCCGCAGACCGCTGCGGCCCTCGTCGATCCAGGCGCGCAGCCGCGGCCAGGCGCGCAGCAGGGCCTCGTGGGAGAGCGTCGCCCCGGTGGCGTCCAGGGTGATCAGCCGGTCGGCGGCGAAGGAGGCCAGGACGCGGTCCAGGGCCCGGCCGGGGTGGCGCGCGTCGGTGTCGGCGGCGGCCAGCCGGGAGTGCTCGGCGCGGCGGCGCGAGACCTGGCCGTCGGGTCCGAGGTGGACCAGCCGCAGCAGCACCCGGCGGGCGGTGGCCCGGGCCGGCTCGTCCAGCCGGGACCAGGCGCGCTCGGCGGTCAGCGCCACCGAGCCGTGCAGCCCGCCGATCGCCCGGTAGTCGGCCAGGGTGAGGGAGCGTCCGGTGCGCTGCTGCCAGACCGCGCGCAGGGTGTGCGCGAGCAGCGGCAGCGCGCCCGGGTCGTAGGCGTGCGCGTCGCGGCCCGGCCGGGCGGCCGGGCCGCCGGCCAGGCCCAGGTCGGCCAGCAGCAGCTCCAGCAGGCCGGGTTCGAGGTCCAGGCGGGCGGTGCGGGCCGGGGCGGTGATGGCCTGGCTCAGCTCCGCGGCGCTCATCGGGCCGAGGGCGAGCTGGCCGCGCCGCACCGCCCGCAGCAGGCCCTCGTGCGCCAGGCAGTGCCCGTACAGGTCGGCCCGCACCCCCAGGACGACCAGCCGGGTGCCGTCGGGGCCGGCCTGCACGCAGAGCCGGTCCAGGAAGGCCCGCCGCTCGCCGGCGTCGGCGCACAGGGTGAACAGCTCCTCGGCCTGGTCGACGATCCAGACCGGGGCGGGGCCGTCGGCCAGGGCCGCCAGCCGCTCCAGCGGCGCGGCGGTGGGGGAGAACACCTCGGCCGTCGCCGGGCCCAGGCCCGGCAGGGCGCCGCGCCGCAGCGCGGGCACGAGCCCGGCGCGCAGCAGCGAGGACTTCCCCGCGCCCGAGGGCCCGACCACCACCACCGGCCCGCCGCGGTCCGCCAGCCGCTCGCCGAGCAGGCCGAGCAGCTCGCCGCGGGCCCGCTCGCGGCCGTGGAACCAGCGCTCGTCCTCCGCCCGGAAGGAGGCGAGCCCCGGGTAGGGGCACTGGCCACGGGTCGCCAGCTCCACCAGCTCGCCGCCGGCCCGCAGCGCCTGGTCGCAGGCGCGGGCGAAGTCGGCGGTGGCGGGCTTGTCGCCGTTCTCGACCTTGCTGATGTGGGACTTGTCGTAGTGCACCTGGTGGGACAGCTCGGACTGCGAGAGGCCGGCCGCCCGGCGCCGTTCGCGCAGCACCGCCCCGAAGCCCGGCTCCGGCTCCGCTGCCCCGCGGCTCCGTCCCTGCTGCCCGGGCACCCGCCCCTGCTTGCCCTCCGTGTCCACCCGCCGCCCCCGATCCGGTCGTGTCCCAACCGTTCAACGAGCCCGCGCGGGGCCGGTCACGGGGTGTCGGCCCGACCCCTCGAAGGAGTGGAACGGCAGGTCAGAGGGGTTGTCGAGGTGCCCGCGTCGGGCGACAACAGGCAACCGGTGCACGGGTGGCGGCCGGTGGACGAAGCTCTCGGTGGCAGCCGAACCGACCGGCCCGCGACCACGCCGGGTTCGACGCGCAGTCACCACCCCCCACCCGCACCCAGAGGAGAACCGTCCGATGGAGTCCGTCTCCCGCCCCACGTCCCGGGGCACGTTCCGGCGCCCGCTCCGGGGCGCGACCCGGGCGGCGGCCGTCGCCGCCGTCGCCCTGTCCTCCCTCGCGGCGACGGCGCTCGGCCCGGCCGCGAGCGCCGACGCCGCCGGCACCGGTCCGCAGGCGTACTCCGTGCACGGCTTCGACAGCTCCCACCACAACCACGCGACGAAGGACGGCGACAAGGGCTACGACTGGCCGGCCATCACCCGCGGCGGCCAGTCCTTCGTCTACCTCAAGGCCACCGACGGCCTCACGTACAACGACGAATGGTTCGGCCCCGACCTCGCCGGAGCCCGCTCGGTCGACCTGATCCACGGCGCCTACCACTTCTTCCGGCCCGACAAGGACGGCACCGCCCAGGCCGACCACTTCCTCGACGTCATCCGCCGCGCGGGCTACACCGGCGCCAAAGCGGGCGAACTGCCGCCCGCGGTGGACCTGGAGCACTGCGAGAACAACGGCCACCGGCTCCAGATCGCCCAGGTCAAGGCCTTCCTGAAGCGGGTCGAACAGGCCGTCGGCGCCACGCCGATCGTCTACACCCGCCGCAACTTCGTCGACGACTGCCTCGGCGGCACCAAGGAACTCGGCGGCCACCGCGCCTGGCTCGCCCGCTACGGCACCACCGAGCCCCGCCCGCTGCCCGGAGCCTCCGGCTGGGACTTCTGGCAGTACGGCGAACACGCCGAGGTGCCCGGCACGGTCGGCGACCCGATGGACGTCGACGTCTTCCACGGCGACCGCGCCGCGCTGCGCCGCCTCGCCCACCTGAACTGACCCGAACCCTGCTCGCAGGAAAACCGCACGTTCCTCAGGAAAGGACCCACCGTCATGAACCGCATCCGCCGCTGGACCGTCCCCGCCCTCGCCGCCACCGCCCTGCTCGGCTCGCTCACCCTCACCGCGCCCGCCGTCGCCGCGACCGGCGCCGGCACCGTCGCCGAGGCGCAGGACCTGCGGGCCGCCGCGCCGAAGATCACCCGCGCCGAGGAGATCCGCCGGGCCGGGCTCTGGCTGACCGCCGACGCCGGCAAGCCCGTCCCGTACAGCCAGCACAAGACCTGGAAGGACGGCTACCGTCAGGACTGCTCCGGCTACGCCTCGATGGCGCTCGGCCTGCCCAAGCCGGCCCCGAACACCGTCGCGCTGAAGAACGACGGCTGGACCAAGCCCATCAAGATGTCCGAGCTGCGCCAGGGCGACCTGGTCATCAAGGCCAACAGCAACGACCCGAACCACCGCCACGTCGTCATCTTCGACGGCTGGGACAGCGGCAAGCGCTCCTACCGGGCCTACGAGCAGGCCGGCCACGTCGGCACCCGGCACACCTCGCACAGCTACGGCCTCAAGGACGGCGACGGCTACCACGCCTACCGCCCGGTCAACCTGGCCGACTGACCCGCCGCCGAAGGGGGAGGGGCCCCGGACGGTCGACCGTCCGGGGCCCGCGGCGTGCCGGCGTGCCGCCCGGCGGTGGGGTGTGAGGGAGCCCGCCACCCCGGGCGGCGCGGAGCGTATCCGCCGTCACATGCGGCCCGGCACGCTCCCCCGTGGCGTGCCGGGCCTTCGGTGTTCACCGAGGATGCCAGGGCGCGGCCCGGCCGTGTTGGCACAGCGTCGACGGTCCCTTGGCGCTGCGTCTACTGCCCGGCGCGCCCGATGCCGGCGGGCCCGATGCCGGCGGGCCCGATGCCGGTGGGCCCGGACAGCGCCAGGCGGCGGTGCTCGCTGGGCGCGAGCCCGTACGCGGCCCGGAAGGCGCGGCTGAAGTCGGAGGGGCGGGGGATGCCGCAGCGGGCGGCGAGGGCGTGCAGCGGCAGGGCGCGCAGCGCGGGGTCGGCGAGGTCGCGGTGGGCCTTCTCCAGCCGCCGCGCGCGGATCCACGCGGCGACCGTCTCGCCCTGCGAGTGCTGGGTGAACAGGCGGTGCAGGTAGCTGACGGAGATGTGGTGGGCGGCGGCGACCACGGCCGGGGTGAGCCCGGGGTCGTGGAGGTTGCGCCGGATGAAGGCGCGGACGTTCTCCACGATGGCGCGCCGGCGGGCGTCGTCCGGCAGCGCGGCCTCGGCGTCGAGCTCCCGGGCCAGCCAGGCGGCCACCAGGTCGACCGCGACCGTCCCCAGCCGGGGCGCTTCGGCCGGCCCGAGGAGGGCGGCCTGCCGGTCCAGGCCGACCAGGAAGTCCGCGAGCAGCGCGCTGGTGCCCTCCCGCCCGGAGAACCCCCGGCCCAGCAGGGCGCGCAGGCGCTGCGGCGGCAGCGGCAGCAGGGCGGTGGGGAAGTCGAGGCCGACGGCCTCGACCCGGCGCTGCGCCCGGTCGGCGGCGCGCACGCCGAGGCCCCGTACGTCGTACGGCTGCGAGCTGTCGAGCACGTACAGCTCGCCCGGGCGGAAGACGGCGGTCGGGTCGCGGTCGTCGCGCTTCAGCGACAGGCCCCCGTCGAGCACCATGGTCAGGTGGTACACCTCCGGGTCCGAGCGGCGCACCATGGCGGCGGTGCGCCGGAACCGCGCGGGCGGGAAGGACGATCTGAGGAGGGTCACCGGCCCCAGCTCCAGGCGTCGCATCTCCGCCTCGAAGTCGTCGGCGTGAGCACTGGTCATCTCGCTGTCCCGGGTCCGCCCGACCAGCTCCCGCCAGCATTCGAACCGTTCCCTCGCGGGCACGTCCTCGCCCCGGAACACACTCGCCGCCCTCGCGTTCACGCTCCCGCTCCCTCCTGCGCGACTTGCCAGAGCGTAAGGGGGCGGTGACGGTGCGGCGAGTACGGGGGTGGCGGCCGGGGAGGCGGCGGACCGCCGATTTTCCTCTTCCGATCATGTGCTGGTAACTTCTTCCTCGTCGGCGGGACAAGATCGCGGAAGCGGTCGGAGAACCGCCGGACATGCGTCGGTGGTGCAGCGGTAGCACGCCCGCTTTCAGCGGGAGGGGTTCGTTCGATTCGGGCCCGGCGCTCCGAAGGACAGGGGCGGAAGTCGTTTTCGACTTCCGCCCCTGTCGCGTTCCCGGGCCCCTCGGACGGTCAGCGGGTGGCGGCGGCCAGGCGGGCGGCGGCTTCGGCGAGTTCGGCGGGCTCGGCCGCGGCGGCGAAGCCGAGGCGCAGGTGGGCGGCGGGCGCCTCGGCGGGGAAGTGGGGCCGGCCGGGGTTGACGGTCACCCGGTGGGCTGGGGCGGCGCTGGTGACGGCCGTCTCGGTGAGGTGGTCGGGCAGCCGCAGCCACAGGTGCAGGCCGCCCTGCGGGATGCGGTGGAGGGTCCAGTCGGGCAGTTCGCGGGCCAGTGCGTCGGCCAGTACGGCGCAGCGCTGCTGCAGCGCGCCGGCGAGGGTGCGCAGGTGGCGGTCCCAGGCGGGGGTGCTGAGCAGTTCGACGGCCGCCTCCTGCAGCGGGCGGGCGATGAAGAAGTCGTCGACGCGCCGCATCCCGAGCAGCCGGCGCATCACCGGGCCGCGGGCGATGACGGCGCCGATGCGCAGGCTGGGCGAGGCGGGCTTGGTCAGCGAGCCGAGGTGGACGACGGTGCCGTCGCGGTCGTCGGCGACCAGCGGGCGCGGCACCGGCCGGCCGTGGCCGAGCAGGCGGGCGAAGTCGTCCTCGACGAGGAAGGCCCCGGCGGCGCGCGCCACGTCGACGACCTGGCGGCGCCGTTCGGGGGCGAGGACGGTGCCGGTGGGGTTGTGGAAGGTGGGCTGGCAGTAGAGCAGGCGGGCGCCGGTCATGGCGAAGGCGTCGGCGAGCAGGTCGGGGCGCAGCCCCCGGTCGTCCATCGGGACGGGGACGGGCCGCAGCCCGGCGGAGCGGGCGGTGGCGAGGGCGCCGGGGTAGGTCGGCGACTCGACGAGGACCGGGTCGCCCGGTGCGGCGAGGGCGCGGAACAGCATGGACAGCGCCCCCTGCCCGCCGCCGGTGACCAGGACGTCCTCGGGGCCGACCTCGCCGCCGGCCTGCCGGGCGAAGAGCGTGCGCAGCGTCGACAGGCCAGCCGCAGGGGCGCGGTGCCAGGCGTCCGGGCGGCGGGCCGCGCGGGCCAGGGCGCCGCCGAGCAGCCGGGTGGGCTGGAGGCTCTCGTGCAGGTACCCGCCGGACAGCGCGACGGTGCCGGCCGGCAGGCGCTCGGGCTGCTCGTCGGGTGCTTCCGGCGGGACGTGACGGCCGGCCAGGGCGACGGACTGCCAGGAGGTGTCCGGCTCGCCGCCGGCGGGGCGCGGCAGGCGGGCGGCGACGTACGTGCCGCTGCCGGGGCGGGTGACGACCGCTCCCTCGGCGGCCAGCAGGGCGATGGAGCGGGAGACCGTGACCGGGCCGACGCCGTGACGGGCGATCAGGTCCCGGCTGCTGGGCAGGCGGTCGCCGGGGGACAGGCGGGCGACCTCGGTGCGGAGGATCGCCACCAGGGTCTCGATACTGCTACCGTCAGACATGAAGGATGACAATAGCGCTTTCGCCGGAAGTCCGGAACCGCTCCCCGGAACTGACGGTGCGCAACCACTGTCCGGCCCCGACGGTGCACGACAGCTCCCCGACGCGGACGGTCCGGGACCGCTCCTCGACATCGCCGCCCTGCGGGCCGACACCCCCGGGTGCGAGACGGTGATCCACTTCAACAACGCCGGCTGCGGACTGATGGCCCGTCCGGTGCTCCAGGCGATGCTCGACCACCTGCACCTGGAAGCGGCCATCGGCGGCTACGAGGCCCACGCCGCCCGCACCGCCGAGATCGCCGACTTCCACGCCTCGCTCGCCGACCTCCTCCACACCCGCCCCGGCAACATCGCCTTCGCCGCCAGCGCGACCCACGCCTACACCAAGGCCCTGTCCGCGATCGACTTCCGCCCCGGCGACACCATCCTCACCACCCGCAACGACTTCGTCTCCAACCAGATCGCCTTCCTCTCCCTGCGCCGGCGCCACGGCGTGAAGATCGTGCACGCCCCCGACCACCCCGACGGCAGCGGCGTCGACGTCGACGCCATGGCCGCACTGATGCGCACCCACCGCCCGCGCCTGGTCGCCGCCACCCACGTGCCCACCAACTCCGGGCTGGTCCAGCCGGTCGCCGAGATCGGCCGCCACTGCCGCGAACTCGACCTGCTCTACCTCGTCGACGCCTGCCAGTCGGTCGGCCAGTACCCCGTCGACGTCCAGGAGATCGGCTGCGACCTGCTCACCGCCACCTGCCGCAAATTCCTGCGCGGCCCGCGCGGCTCCGGCTTCCTGTACGTCTCCGACCGCGCGCTCGCGGCCGGCTACGAACCCCTGCACATCGACATGCACGGCGCCCGCTGGGTCGCCCCCGGCTACTACCGCCCGGTCGACACCGCCGCCCGCTTCGAGGAGTGGGAGTTCCCGTACGCCACCGTGCTCGGCTGCGCCGCCGCCGTCCGCTACGCGCTGCGCGTCGGACCGCAGGCCGTCGCCCGGCGCACCCCGGCCCTGGCCGCACGGCTGCGCGAGCAGCTCGCCGCCGTCCCCGGCGTGCGGACCCTCGACGGGGGGCCCGCCCCGGCCGCGCTGGTCACCTTCGCCATCGAGGGCTGGCAGGCGCAGCCCTTCAAGGCCGCCCTGGACGCCCGCAGCGTCAACTCCGCACTCAGCTACCGGGAGTTCGCCCAGTACGACTTCGCCGACAAGGAGGTGGAGTGGTGCCTGCGGCTGTCGCCGCACTACTACAACACCGAGGACGAGGTCGACGCGGTGGCCGCGGCCGTCGCCGAACTCGCCGCACTGCCCGGGAGCGCCCGGTGACCGAGACCTCCCCCTCCCCGACGCTCGCGCCCGCCGCCACCCAAGCCCCGCCGCCACAGGGCCTGTGGCGCAACGCGGACTTCCTGCGGTTCTGGCTGGGCGAGACCGTCTCCCTGCTCGGCACCCAGGTCACCAACCTCGCGCTCCCGCTGACCGCCATCAGCGCCTTCGGCGCGAGCGACGAACAGGTCGGCCTGCTGCGCTTCCTGCAGCTCGTCCCCTACCTCGGGCTCGCCCTGCTCATCGGCGTGTGGACCGACCGGGCCCGGCGCCGGCCGGTCATGCTCGCCGCCAACCTGGTACGGCTGCTCCTGCTCGCCCTCGTCCCGCTGCTGTACTGGTGGCACGCGCTCACCCTGCCGGTGCTGATGGCGATCGCCTGCACGGTCGGCATCGCCTCGGTGGTGTTCGACGTGAGCTGGATGTCCTACGTCCCGGTGCTGGTGAAGAGCCGCGAGCACTACGTCGAGGCGAGCGCGAAGATGGGCGCCAGCTCCTCCGCCGCCGACGTGGCCGGGCCCGGGCTCGCGGGCGTCCTGGTGTCGGCGCTCGGCGCCCCGGTGGCCCTAGTCGTCGACGCCTGCTCCTACGCCGTGTCCGTCCTGTCGCTGCTGCTGATCCGCACACCGGAACCGCGCCCCGAACCGGCGGCCGAACGGCACCTGTGGCGCGAACTGCGCGACGGCCTCGGTTGGGTCCTGCGGGACAGGGTGCTGCGGGCCCTCGCCCTGATCGGGTTCTGCTGCAACTTCTCCATGATCACGGTGTGGACGATGTTCCTGCTCTACGGCACCCACGACCTGCACCTCGGCTCGACCGCCCTCGGCGGTGTCTTCGCGACGGCCTCCGTCGGCGGCCTGATCGGCGCCCTCGTCTCACGGCGGGTCATCGCCCGCTTCCCGCTCGGCCGGGTCTACCTGACCGCCCAGAGCGCCCTGCTGCTCGGCCCGAGCCTGATCCCCGCCGCCGCCGGGCCGCGGCCGGTCATGCTCGCGCTGTTCGTCCTGTCCTTCTTCACCAGCTACCTGGGCCTCGGCGTCGCCGGGGTCGTCATCGTCAGCCTCCGCCAGGCCGTCACCCCGCAGTCGATGATGGGCCGGATGACCGCGGCCTTCCGGACCCTGCTGTTCGGCGGCGGCGCCCTCGGCGGGCTGTCGGCCGGGCTGCTCACCGGCGCCCTCGGCGCCCGGGGCGCCCTGACGGCGGCCGCGATCGGCTCCGCGGCCGTCGTCGTCGCGCTGGTGCTCTCGCCGGTCAGCCGGCTGCGCAGCCTGCCGACGGGCCCCTGAACCGGCCCCCCCGGGGCCGGGGCGCTCGCGCCCCGGCCTTTCGGGGAACTCAGCCGCCTTTCGGGGGCCTCGGCCGGCCTCTCGCGGGCCTCAGTCGGCCAGCAGAGCGCAGACGAAGTCCTCCTCGACGGCCCGCAGGTGCGCCAGCAGGTTGACTGGACCGCGCGCCACCGCGCCGAGACCCGGGACCTGACCCGCTACGAGATCAGGGACGTGCCCTGGTCCATCCGGGCGGACCTGATGAGCATGGCGATCATGGACGACCGCGCGGTCTTCCTGGCCTTCACCGTCGGCCCCCGGGTGTCCGGCATGCGGCTGGAGGGCCCGGAAGCGGCGAAGTACTTCAAGGAGTACTTCGACCGGCACTGGGAGAACGCCGACGTCATGTGCTGACCGCGGAGTCCGACGCCCGGCGGCGTGCGCCGAGGCCGTAGTGCGGCGTGCGGTGTCTAAGCTGGGCCCGGGTGCCGGGTGGGCCGGCCCGTTCGCCGTCCGGCGACCCGGCGGGAGGGGGACTGACGGTATGGCGACGGCCGTGGTGGTCGGCAGCGGGCCGAACGGGCTCGCCGCAGCGATCCGCCTCGCCCAGGAGGGCGTAAGCGTACGGGTGCTGGAGGCGCGGGAGACGATCGGCGGCGGCACCCGGTCCGGCGAGCGCACGCTGCCCGGGCTGATCCACGACGACTGCTCCGCCTTCCACCCCACCGGCGTCGCCTCGCCGTTCCTGCGGACACTGGGCCTGGAGGACTACGGCCTGCGGTGGCTCTGGGCCCAGGCGGAGCTGGCCCACCCCCTGGACTCGGGAGCCGCCGGGGTGCTGTGGCGCGACGTGGACCGCACGGCCGACCTCCTGCCGCCCGCCGACGGCAGGACGTGGCGGCGCGTGTTCGGCCGGCTCTCGCGCCGCTTCGACCAGCTCGCGCCCGACGTCCTGCGCCCCGTACCGCACGTGCCCGCCGCGCCGCTCGCCCTCGCCGACTTCGGCGCCCAGGCCCTGCCGCCCGCCTCCTGGACGGCCCGCAGGTGGAGCGGTGAGCAGGCCCGGGCCCTGTTCGGCGGAGCGGCCGCCCACGCCTTCAGCTCGCTGCGCACCCCGTTCAGCAGCGCCATCGGCCTGATGCTGGTCGCCGTCGGCCACGCCCACGGGTGGCCGGTGGCGCAGGGCGGCTCGCAGGCGATCACCACCGCGATGGCGCGGCTGCTGGCACGCCTCGGCGGCACCGTCGAGACCGGGACGGAGGTCCTCGACCTCGACGGGCTCGACCGCCCCGACCTCGTCCTGCTCGACACCGGCCCGCACGCCGCCGCCCGGATCCTGGGCGAGCGCCTGCCGCGCCGCACCGCCCGCGCCTACCGCCGCTACCGCTACGGCCCCGCGGCCTTCAAGGTGGACCTCGCGGTCGAGGGCGGCATCCCGTGGACCAACGAGCACTGCCGGACCGCGGGCACCGTCCACCTCGGCGGGACCTTCGAGGAGGTCGCCGCCGCCGAGGAGGCGACCTTCCGCGGCCGGATGCCCCGCCGCCCCTTCGTCCTCGTCGGCCAGCAGTACCTGGCCGACCCGTCCCGCTCCGCCGGGGACCTCCACCCGGTCTACGCGTACGCCCACGTCCCGCACGGCTACCCGGGCGACGCGACCGAGCCCGTCCTGGACCAGATCGAACGCTTCGCCCCCGGTTTCCGGACCCGCATCCGCGCCCGGTCCGTCCGCACCGTGGCGCAGATGCGCTCCGACAACGCCAACCAGGTCGGCGGCGACATCACCGGCGGAGCCAACACGATGCGCCAGCTCGTCCTGCGCCCCCGCCCCGCACCGGACCCCTACGCGACCGGCGTGCCCGGCGTGTACCTGTGCTCCGCCGCCACCCCGCCCGGCGCGGGGGTGCACGGGATGGCCGGCTTCCACGCGGCGCAGTCGGCCCTGAGGTGGCTGGCGAAGCGGTGACCGCACCCGGGGTCTGGTACGCCTACGGAAAGGCAGTGGAGTCAGTCCGGGTGGCGCACGTAATGTGACGAGTCGTCACATGTCCGACTCCCCCGTGCCCAGGAGAGCAGCGCACACATGACCGACCGGCGAGCCCGCGAAGGGCTCGCCGGGGCCGTACGGGGTCAGCCCTGGGGCAGGTGGTCGGCGACGAGGGCGGCGAAGGCGTCGGGGGTGAGGATGCGGATGCCGAGCTCCTCGGCCTTGGCGCGCTTGGAGCCGGCCTTCTCGCCGGCCACCAGGAGGGTGGTGCGCTTGGAGACGGAGGAGGAGGCCTTGCCGCCGGCGCGCTCGACGAGCTCGTTCATCTCGTTGCGGGACAGGGCGGCGAGCGGGCCGGTCATGCTGCCGGTGACGACGACGGCCTCGCCCGTGAGCGGGCCGGCGCCCTGCGCGCCCTCCCGCGCGCCGTCCTGCGCCGGGCCTTCGGCGGGTGCCTGCGGGGCGGTGACGGCGGTGCCCACGCCCTGGGCGGCGAGGCGGTCCAACAGCGGTGCGAGCTCGGCGAGTTCGGCGGCGATGACGCGGGCCTTCTCCGGGCCGATGCCGTCCACCGCGGCCAGGGTGTCGGCGTCGGCGGCGCGGATCGCGGCCATCGAGCCGAAGTGGGCGGCGATCCGGCGCGACATGGTGCGCCCGGTGCCGCGCACGCCCAGCGCGCAGAAGACCCGGTTGAGCGGGCGGGTGCGGGCGGTGGCGATCGCGGCGAGCAGGTTGTCGGTGCTGGTCTCGCCCATCCGCTCCAGGCCCAGGAGCTGCTCGCGGGTGAGGGTGAACAGGTCGGCGAGGTCGGCGACCAGGCCGGCCTCGACGAGCTGGACGGCGCGGGTGCCGCCCAGGCCCTCGATGTCGAGCTGGTCGCGGCCGGCCGCGTAGACGACCGAGGCGACGGCCTGGCAGTTGCGCCCGCGCACGCAGCGCCAGCGCTGCTCGCCGGTGTCGATGGCGTCGCCGCAGCGCGGACAGGCCTCGGGGAACGCGATCGCCCGCTCCTCGCCGGTGCGCTCCTCCACCAGCGGCGCCTCGACGCGCGGTATGACGTCGCCCGCCCGGTAGACGAAGACCCGGTCGCCGATCATCAGACCGCGCCGGGTGATGTCGGCGGGGTTGTGGAGCGTGGCGTAGGTGACGGTGACGCCGTCGATGACGACCGGCTCCAGGACGGCGCGCGGGGCGATGATGCCGGTGCGCCCGACGTTCCACTCCACGTCCAGCAGGCGGGTGACCTTGTGCTCGGCGGCGAGCTTGCGGGCCACCGCCCAGCGCGGCGCGCGGGAGCCGGAGCCGGCGTCGCGCTGGTCCGCCGAGGAGTCGGCCTTGACCACGACGCCGTCGATGCCGAACGGCAGCTCGGAGCGGAGCATGGAGATCTCCCCGACCCGCTGCTGGGCCTCCTCCAGCGTGGCGCAGCGCAGCGGGCGGGCGGCGGTGGAGGCGGCGGTGTTGGCGCCCAGGGCGGCCAGGCGCTCCAGCAGGGCGGCGTGGTCGAGGTCGTCGGCGCCCACGGCGGAGTAGCCGAAGAAGGTCAGCTCGATGCGGTACGGGCGGTCCTTGGCGCGCAGGGTGCCGGCCGCGCCGTTGCGCGGGTTGGCGAAGGGCCCGGCGCCGTGGGCGGTGCGCACCTCGTTGGCGTGCTCGAACTGCTCGCGGGTGAGCAGGACTTCGCCGCGCAGCTCGATGTCGACGGGCTCGGCGAGCACGGCGGGCAGGCCCAGGACGGCGTCGGCGGCGTGGCTGATGTCCTCGCCGGCCAGGCCGTCGCCGCGGGTGACCAGCTGGTGCAGGCGCCCGGCGCGGTAGCGCGCGGCCACCGCCAGGCCGTCCAGCTTGGGCTCGACGCACCAGGCGGCCACCGGTCGGCCCAGACGGCGCTCCAGCCCGGCCGCCCAGTCCGCGAGCTCCTCGGCCGAGAAGACGTTGTCCAGCGACAGCATCGGCTCGCTGTGCGGCACGTCGCCGCCGACCGCGCCGCCGGCGACCTTCCCGGTGGGGGAGTCCGGCAGCACCTCCTGCGGGTGCGCCTGCTCGTAGGCCGCGACGGCGCGCAGCAGGGCGTCGTACTCGTCGTCACCGAGCGGCGTGGCGCCGTCGGTGTAGTAGGCGGCGGCCGCCCGGACGGCGGTGGCAACGGCGTCGGCGTAGTCGCCGGGGGTGAGCAGAGCGGCGTCGTCGTTCATGGACAGCATCATGGCGACCGGCACTGACAACGGACCGGCCGCGGCTGTGCCGGTGGCCCCGGCTGCTCCGCGCACCCGCCGGCACCGGTCGGTGTCGGTCGGCGCTGGTGTCGGCGCTGGTGTCGGCGTTGGTCGGGCGGTCACCGGCAGCGGCACCGATTCCGCCTGCCCGGGGGAGAGCCTGCGGCTGCCCCGGGCCCGTCTCGGCCCGCTGCCGGCCCGCCTGTGCTCAGGGGAGGTAGCGCTCCAGTGCGGCGGCGCCCTTCTCGTCGATCTGTCGCTGCGCCCATTCGACGCGCTCGGGGGTGACGTCGCGGCCCGTCGCCATCACGAGGTCCTCGGGGTCGAAGGGGCGTTCACCCCCGCTGAAGAGCTGCCGCTGCATTCCGGATGCCGACTCCGGCACGCCGCCCTCGTTCATCGGTTCGCGCATGTCCATCACCTCATTGCCTGGTGGCCCGTACGCACGGTCCTTCGATGGTCGTTCCGTCAGCCGGGCCATGGTGGGTGGAGTACGACCAAGTTACTCCGTCCGGGTGAATAGGCGCCCCGGGGCGGTCAGCGGGGCCGGTGGGCGACGGCGGCGAAGATCGTCACCGACAGGTGCAGGGCGCCCCGCTCGGCGGCGGCCTCGAGGTCGGCGAGGAACCGGTCGAGCTGCTCCTCGGTGATCAGGCCCTGGTCGACGGCGGCGGTGGCGAGCCCGCGGACGACCGGCCGGTCCAGGGTGCGGGGGTCGTGCATCAGGACGCCGGAGCCGAGCTCGTCGACGCTCAGGCCCGCCGCGGCCAGCCAGCCCGGCAGGCGGCGTCCGGCGTCGGGGGTGGCGGCGGTGCCCCGGGTGACGGCGGCCAGCGCGGGGCGGACCTCCGGGGCGGCCGGGTGCAGGACGAAGGTGGCCCAGTCGGTGTCGAGCAGGGCGACCCGGCCGCCCGGGCGCAGCACCCGGGCGATCTCGGCGACGGCCCGCGCCGGGTCGTCCAGGTGCTGCAGGACGCGCTCGCACCAGACCACGTCCACCGCGGCGTCGGGCAACGGCAGCGCGAGCGCGTCGCCGTCCAGGAACCGGGCCGCACTGCCCGCGTCGGCGCCGCGCCGCTCGGCGACGGCGCGCAGGCCCGGGTGCGGCTCGATGCCGGTCGCGGCGCCGCCCGGGGCGACCGCCGCCGCGAGCACCAGGGTCTCCGAGCCGGTGCCGCAGCCGACGTCCAGCGCCCGCTCACCGGGGCGCGCGGCCAGGCGCGCGTGCGCCCACGCGCGCAGCCGCCGCACCCCGGCATTGGCCGCCTGGACGTCCAGGACGGCGGTCAGCCGCTCGGTGAGCGCGGGGTCGGCGTTGGCCCGGTGGAAGGCCGAGGTGGGACGGGGCTCGCTCATGGCGCCCAATATGCGCCGCCCGCCCTGACACCGACACCGCAGCGCCCCACCCGGGGAGCCCTCAGCGCAGGCCGGGCAGGGCGCGCAGCTCGCCGACGCGTAGCAGCCGGGCGAGCAGGACGAACAGCAGCGCCATGGTGAGACCGCCCGCCGCCAACGGCAGGAGCGTGCCGCGCAGGGCGGACGCCGACCCGCCGGGCAGACCGCGGGCGACGAGCCACCCGGCCGCCCCCGCGAGCGCCGCGGCCGCGGTCAGCCTGCCGTAGGTGCGGCAGATCCGCCGTCCGTCCAGCAGCCCCCCGGTGCGCCGCCGCAGCCGCAGCGCCGTCAGCAGCAGGCCCACGCCGTAGGACAGCGCGTACGCGCCCGCCATGCCGGTGACCGCCCAGCGGGGCGGGAGCAGCAGGTGGCAGGCGAGGGCCAGGGCGACGTTCGTCGCGCCGATCCACAGCGCGAGGCGGAAGGGGGTGCGGGTGTCGTCGAAGGCATAGAAGCCGCGCAGCAGCAGGTACTGGGCGGAGAAGGGGATGAGGCCGAGCCCGAAGGCCTGGAGCATGTGTCCCAGGGGCAGGACGGCGGCGGCTCCGGCGGTGCCGTGGGCGAACAGGAGCCGGGCGATCTCGGGGCCGAAGGCGAGGAAGGCGAACGCGGCCGGGACGATGACGACGCCGCTGGTGCGCAGCGCGCGCGACAGGTCGGCGCGCAGGTCGGCGATGCGGTGGTCGAGGACGGCCCGGCTCATGCGAGGCAGGAGCGCGGTGACCAGGGTGACCGTGACGACGGCCTGCGGCATCGTCCAGATCTGCTGGGCGTAGCTGTAGGCGGTGTAGCCGACGCCGTCCTGGGGCAGCGCGGTGTCGGCGGCGGAGGCGAGGCGGGTGACGAGCGTGCCGGCCGCGAGGTTGGTGAGCACGAACAGCAGGGTCCAGCGGGCGGCGCTGACGCTCCCGCGCAGGCCGGTGCCGCGCCAGTCGAAGCGCGGGCGCAGCCGGAAGCCGGCGGCGCGGGCGTACGGGACGAGGGACAGCGCTTGCAGGGCCAGTGCGAGGGTGGTGCCGGCGCCGAGCAGGGTGACCTGCTCGGGGGTGGCGGCGGAGACCGTGTCGGGGGCGTTCAGCAGGCCGAGGTAGAGGCCGAACATGGCGATGAGGACAAGGTTGTTCAGGACCGGGGTCCACATCATCGCCCCGAACCGGTCCCGGGCGTTGAGGACCTGGCCGAAGATGCCGAAGAGGCCGTAGAAGAAGATCTGCGGGAGCAGGTAGCGGGCGAAGACGACCGTCAGCTCGAACGCGGCGTGCGTGTCGGGGGTGTCGTCCTGGTAGAGGCGGATGACGTCCGGGGCGGCCCACACCGCCAGGGCGGTCCCGGCGGCCAGGACGCACAGCACCAGGGTGACCAGCCGCTGCTCGAACGCGGTGCCGCCGTCGGGGTGTTCGGCGCGTGCCCGGACCAGCTGCGGTACCAGGACGGAGTTGAGCGCGCCGCCGATCAGCAGGAAGTACAGGCTGGTGGGCACGGTGTTGGCCTGGTTGTAGGTGGTGGCCAGCAGCCCGGTGCCCAGCGCGGCGGCCTGGAGCACCTGCCGGATCAGCCCGGTGAGCCGCGAGACCACCGTCCCCGCCGCCATCAGGACGGACGGACGTATCGGGCCGCGTGCGCGGGCCGCGTGGCGGCCCCGTTTCTGTGTCGTCCCCTCGATCATGATCGGAAATCTACGTCCCCGGCCGGTAGTTGACGAACCGTCGCCAGGGTTCCGGGCCCGCCGGTCGGTCAGGTCGGGGCGAAGGTGCGGCGCAGGTGGGCGACCAGGCGGGCGGGGTCGGTGGCGGGCAGGCGGGCGGCGAGGTAGCCGTCGGGGCGGACGAGGAGGGCCTCGCCGTCGTCGGGCCGGTAGGCGGTGCGGAAGGCGGCGGCGGTGTCGCGGACGGCGGGCAGGCGCAGGCCCTCGGCGGCGGGGGAGCCGTCGGAGTCCGGGGCGAGGACGGCGTACACGTCGAGCAGGCCGTGGGCGGCGGCGTGGGCGGCGGCCGCGCAGGCGTGCAGGGTCGGCACATCCACCCGCCCACCGGCGCCCAGGGCCACCGAGGACCAGCGCAGGGCGGAGGCGGTCGCGGGCCGCGGTGACAGCCGGTCCAACACCTGCTGGATGTGCCGCAGTTCGGGCGCGCGACCGCCCTCCAGCCCGTGCGCGACCCTGTCCCGCCCGGCGGCCGCGGGGGAGGGCGGCGGGCCCGGCGTCAGGGCCTGGCGTCAGGGGCCGGCGGGCAGGTCCCCCCGTCCGGGAAAGGGTGTTTGCGGACGGTTGACAGCGGGCACGCCTGCTCCACTGATCCGCAGCTTCCACATCATCCCCCGTTAACCCAAGAGCCTTGTGCGGTCCCTACATTCGGGCCACTGCCGGTGACCGGCCGTCGGCGGTGCGTACCCGTCCGGCCCGCCCGGACCGTCCGCTCCTGAGCGAAAGGCCGCCCGATGGCCCCCCGCCTGTCCGTCGTCGTCCCGATCTACAACGTCGAGCGCTACCTGCGGGAATGCCTCGACTCGATCGCGGCCCAGACCTTCGAGGACTTCGAATGCGTCCTGGTCGACGACGGCTCGACCGACGACGGCCCCGTCATCGCCAAGGCGTACACCGAGCGGGACCCGCGCTTCCGGCTGGTTCAGCAGGAGAACAAGGGCCTCGGCGCCGCCCGCAACACCGGCTGGCGCCACCTCGCCCCCGGCACCGAGTACCTGGCCTTCGTCGACAGCGACGACACCCTGCCGCCGCACGCCTACCAGCTGATGATCAGCACGCTGGACGAGACCGGATCCGACTTCGTCACCGGCAATGCACTGCGCCTGCGCACCACCGGCCTCACCCCCTCGCACGGCCACCGCCGCGCCTTCCGCGAGACCCGGCTGCGCACCCACGTCAGCGAACTGCCCGCCCTGGTCACCGACCGCACCGCCTGGAACAAGGTCTACCGGCGCTCCTTCTTCGACGCCGCGGGCGTCCGCTACCCCGAGGGCATCCTGTACGAGGACGCCCCGGTCAGCGTGCCCCACCACTTCCTCGCCGAGCGGGTCGACGTGCTCGCCGAGCCGATCTACCACTGGCGGGTGCGCGAGGACGGCGACCTGTCCATCACCCAGAAGAAGACCGACCCGCGCGGCCTGGTCGACCGGGTCCGCTCGATGGAACTGGTCCGGCAGTGGCTGCTCGCCCGCCCCGAGCCGGTGTTCGCCGAACACCTGCGCGCCTACGACCACAACTGCCTGGTCGAGGAGATCCCGATGTTCTTCTGGTCCGTCCCCGACGGCGACCGGGCCTACCGCGAGGCCTACCAGCAGCACGTCAGCCGGCTGCTGCGGGCCATCGGCCCCGAGCGGCTGGCCGGGCTGAGCAGCCAGCTGCGGCTCAAGTACCGCCTGACGCTGGCCGATCGGATGCACCGCTTCGTCGCCGTCCAGCGTCTGCACCGCCTCGCCCGCCGCACCCGCCAGGCCGCCGCCCGGGGCTGAGCCCGGGGCGGGCGGCGGCGGTGGTGGCGTCGGCCTCGGCCCGTGCCCGTCGGCCTCAGCCCGTGCCCGGTCGGGCGGTGCGCGGGGCGGCGCCGTCGAGGGCGGCGAGCAGACGGGTGCGGACGTCGGCGGCGGCCTCGCGGGTGACCGGGTCCGCGCTCTCCAGCTGCGGGGTGATCAGCTCCGCGGCCGCGGCCAGGAGCGGGAGGGGCACCTCCGTCGTCCGCAGGTGGAGGAGCTGCGACGCCGCCCGCTCGCCGGGCGTGGCCGCGGCGGGGGCGCTGGGGATCAGGGCGGTGATGCCCCGGGGGAGCTGGCTGTCGGTCACGCGCCCATTCTCGCGCGCCCGGACCGGTGGCGGTCACCGCGGCTGCCCGTCAGGGGCTCCCCGCCCGGGACGCGGCGGCGCTCGGGCACCTCGGTCACGGCGGGGCTGCCGTGGTCGCCGAGGCCCGGAGGAGGCCGGCCCCGCGAAGCGCCGCCCCGGCGAGCCGCCGTGCTCAGGGCAGGAAGAGCGACACCGCGGCCCCGGTCGCGGTACGGAACCGCTGCTCGCCCAGCCCCTCCGGGAAGTGGCCGCCGCGTTCCAGGCTGATCACCCCGTGGGCCGTCGCCCACAGGACGTCGGTGACCTCGTCGACGTCGGCGTCCGCCCGCAGCACGCCGGCCCGGACGCAGCCGCGGGCCGCCTCGCGCAGCACGTCCAGGCTGGCCGCGGCGGCCGCGCGGGCCTCCTCGTCCGGGATGAAGCCGGGCACGGCCTCGCCGAACATGACGCTGTAGAAGTTGGGCTCCTCCAGGGCGTTGGCCCGGTAGGCGCGCCCGAGGGCGGCCAGGTACTCGGCCGGGTCGCCGCCGTCCGGCACGGCGTCCAGCCGACGGCGCAGCCGGGCGAAGCCCTCGCGGTAGAGGGCCGCCGTGATGCCGTCCTTGGAGCCGAACAGCCGGTACAGGACGGTGGTCGAGCAGTCGGCGGCGGTGGCCAGGCGGCGCATGCTGAGCGCGGCCGGGCCCTCGGCGGCCAGCAGTCCGGCGGCGGTGTCGAGCATGGCGGTGCGCAGGGCGGCCTCGCCCCGGGCCTGGGCCCGGGCGAAGACGCCGGTGGGGGAGGTGGCGGGCATGGGCATGATTCTCCGGTATCCGTTCCCCGTCGATCGACTCCTCCGGCACCCGCCCCTACTGCCAGTCCGGCAGCGGCCGGTAGATCGGCACGCCGGCCTCCTCCAGGGCCGTGCGGCGGGCGAAGTACTCCTCGCCCATCGGGTCCACGCCGAGCAGCGGCATCGCGCTGCGCCAGCTCGTCACGTCCTGCGGGGAGAGTTCCGCGGCTGCCGCGAAGTGCCGCTGCGCCGCCTGCCGGTGGCCGTGGCGCAGCAGCCACAGTGCCAGCGCGGCCCGGGTGCGGGCGTGCTGCTGCCCGGGGTCGGCGGGGCGGGTCAGCTCGGCGACCGCGTCCGGGTGCAGGCCGGTGTCGTCGGTGGTCACCCAGCGGCGCAGGGCGCCGAGCGCCTTCGCGGAGTCGAGCCCGCTCATGGAGCGGAAGAGGTCGGTGGCGAACTGGGTGTCGTTCGGGCGCACGATCCGGCCCTGCTCGTCGATCCAGACCACGGTCGGGACGTTGAGCAGCTGGTAGAGGTCGGCGACCCGCCCGTCGACGTCGACCAGCGCGGGGTGGGTGGGCGCGGCCTCGGCGATCCACGGCGCCGCGTCCTCGATCCGGCGGTCCACGGCGACGCTCAGCACCGAGAACCCCTCGGCGGCCAGCGCCGCGTGCTGGCGCTCCCACTCCGGCAGGTCGTAGCGGCAGCCGCACCAGGAGGCCCAGAACACCAACGCGACTTTCCGCCCGCGCAGTTCGCTCAGCGAGTGCCCGACCCCGTGGACGTCCGGCAGCGTGAAGTCGGGCGCCTCGCCGGCCGCCAGCGCCGCCGAGCGCTCGGCGGCCGACGCCCCGACCGCCACCACCCGCGCCTGCGGCTCCACCACCACCGGGCGCCCCAACAGCCGGGCGAAGCCCGTCAGTTCGAGCGTCTGCCCGCCGTCCTTCTCCAGCCCGGCCACCACCGCGGCCGGAACGCACACGTCCCCCCGGCACCAGCCCTGCGGCTTGCGCGTGAACCCGAGCGCCCGCTCGACCTCCGCCGCCCCGAGCCACACCCGCGGCCCGGCCCCCGGCTCCCCCGTCGCTTCCGCTGCCGGTTCCGCCACCAGTTCCGCCGTCACGACGGTCTCGGCGTGGTCGTCCAGAACGGTCAGCTCGATGCTGCTCACGATGTCCCCCTGCGGATCGCGGAATAACGCTGTGACTGAAAAATAACAGTGTTATTCGCGGCTTGGCAACCCCCTTCCGCGCGGCCTCGGGGCGCCCGGGCACGACCCCCGCGCGCCAGGGCACGGCGGGGGCGGCCGTGCGACGGTGAATACAGGACCGCGGCTGCGGGCCCGCGTGCCGCCACCGCGTGACGGGTCCCGGCCGGTCACGGATCCGCGCGGTCGTCGGAGGATGCATCATGCGCGCGAGGGACAGGACACCGGGAAACCCGGAGGGCGAGCACGGCGACGGGCGCGGGGGCGGGCCCCCGGCGGCGACGGAGGGCCGGCCGGGCAGGAAGGCGGTGCCCGGGAGCGCGGGCGTGCGGCGGGCCCGGCAGGCGGCCGAGTGGGGCCAGGCGCGGTACTCCGGCTCCTGGGCCGAGCACCTGTGGGGCCGGCTGGACGCGGTGGACTTCCTCAGCCAGGCCATCCTGCTGGCCGCCACGCTGCTGCTGTGCGCCGTCCCGTTCCTGCTGGTGGTCTCCGCCCTGGCCGGGCGGTCGGCGGTGTCCGGGATGACGCGGCGGCTGGGCCTGAGCCCGCAGGCCTCCGCCGACGTGGGCCACCTGTTCGCCTCCTCCTCGACCACGTCCGCGGCGGTCACCGGCCTGTCCTGGGTCTTCTTCGTCCTGGGGGGCCTGGCCACCGCCGGCTCGATCCAGCAGCTGTACCAACGGGTGTTCCAGCTGCCCGCGCACGCCTGGGACCGGCTGCGGGCGCTGGTCTGGCTGGCCGCGATCATGGGCTGGATCGCGCTGGGCACCCTGGCGGGGCGCCCGTTCCACGCGAACCTGCCGGTGCTGTGGTGGATCACCGCCGTCGTCGGGTGCGTCGGCTTCTGGTGGTTCACGATGTGGTTCCTGCTGGCCGGGCGCATCGCCTGGCGCCGGCTGATGCCGTGCGCGGTCGCCACCGGCGCATTCTGGACCGGGATGCTGGTGGTCTTCCACTTCACCTTCTCCGACATGGTCGTCGGCAACGAGCAGGAGTACGGGCCGATCGGGGTGGTGTTCGCCCTCATGTCGTTCTTCATCGCGATCGGCGTGGTGATCATCCTGGGCGCGTCCGCAGGCATGATGTGGCACGAGCGCGGCATGTCCTTCCGGGCGGCGCTGCGCAGGCTGCGCCGGGCCCGGTAGCCCGGGCCCCGGGAGGGTGGGCGAGCGGCCCGGGCGGGCGTCAGGCCAGCCAGCGGCCGTTGCGCATCAGCTCGCGGCCGGCCAGCTCGTCCGCCTCGCGCCAGGCCTGGACGCGGCGCGGGGTGATGCGGAACCAGCGGTAGGGGGTGGCGAGTTCGCGCGGGTCGAAGCCGGTGCGCGCGGCGAACCGGTCGCCCCGCTGCCGCGGCAGCGCGTCCATCGCGAGGACCTCCACCTCGCCGTCGACCACGGTGACGTCGCGGGTGTGGCCCAGGGCCAGTCGGGCGGTGCGGCCGGCGGCCAGGTTGCGGCCGGTCGGGCTGTCCGCGGGGGTGGCCACCAGCAGCGCCTCGCCGTCCCAGTCGAAGGACAGCGGTACCAGGTACGGGGCGCCGTCCGGCGAGGCGCTGGCCAGCCAGAGGTCGACGTCCCCGGCGAGCCGGCGCTCGGTGTCGCGCCGGCGCTCGGCGCGGGGGCGGGCTCCGGTGTCCGATGGCTCCTGCAGCAGGCCGATCAGGTTGCCGTCCGGGTCGACCAGGGTGGCCACCAGCCGGCCGCCGCCCACGTCGTGCACGGGCTCCTTCACGGTGGCGCCCGCGGCGGTCACCTCGGCCACCCTGGCCTCGATGTCCGGCACGTGCCAGTGGGCCAGCGGCGCGGTCAGGCCCTGCGGCCCGCCCGCCGGCAGCAGCCCGAGGTGCACGTCCCCGTCCTCGAAACCGACGTAGTACGGCTCGTCGGTGCGCGGCGGGACACCGAGCAGGGCCGCGTACACGGCCTTGGCCGTCGCCAGGTCGGACACCGGGTGCAGGACGGTCCTGATCCCGAGGGTGGCGGAGCCGGTCATGGGGTCACTCCTCTCGTCGTGCGCGATCGGTCCCGGGGCTTCACGCCGCCGCCCGATCGCCGCGGTCACAGGCTCGCCCGGCAGCGGTGCGCACCGCCTCCGTGCCGACCACGGAACCCGGTACGGAGGAGCCTGGCCCGTACGGATAATGAGCCGGTGTCATCTCCATCGATCTCGGCTCGGGAAAGCGACGTGCTCGCGCTGCTCGGCGAGCACCTCAGCAACGCGGAGATCGCCGCGCAGCTGTTCATCTCGGTGCGCACCGTCGAGTCCCATGTCTCCTCGCTGCTGCGCAAGTTGGAGCTGCCGGACCGGCGGGCGCTGGCCCGGCGCTCGGGCGAGCTCGCCGCCGCCCGGCGGCCGCGTCCGGCGCCCGCCCTCCCTGCGCCGCTGACGGCGTTCGTCGGACGGGCGCGCGAGCGCGGGGAGTTGGCGCAGGCGGTGCGCTCCCACCGGCAGGTGACCGCGGTCGGTCCGGGCGGGGTGGGCAAGACGCGGCTCGCGCTGGCGGTGGCGGGGGAGTCGGGCGGGGACTTCGCCGACGGGGTGTGGTTCGTCGACCTGGTCCCGGTGACCGACCCGCAGCGGGTGGGCGCGGCGGTGGCGGCGGCCGTGGGCGTGGGCGAGCAGCCCGGCCGCAGCGTCGACGACGCGGTGGTGGCCGCGCTGGCGGACCGCGAGGCGCTGCTGGTGCTGGACAACTGCGAGCAGGTGCGGGACGGGGTGGCACCGTTCGTGGAGCGGCTGCTCACCGCCTGCCCGCGGGTACGGGTGCTCGCGACGAGCCGGGCCCGGCTGATGGTGCCCTTCGAGTGGGTCGTCCCGGTTCCGCCGCTGTCGCGGGTCGGCGGCGGCGACTCGGATGCGGTGGCGCTGTTCCTGGCGCGGGCGGCCGCGGTCGGCCTGACGCCGGACCCGGCGGTGCTCGGCGAGGTCGCGGCGCTGTGCGAGCGGCTCGACGGCATGGCGCTGGCGATCGAACTGGCGGCGGCGCGCTGGTCCACGCTCGGTCTGGACGGCCTCGAGGCCGGCCTCGCCGACCAGCTGCGGATCCTGGCCGGAGGCCCCCGCGCCGACGGCCGGCACCGGTCGGTGCGCGCGGTGCTGGACTGGAGCCACGAGCTGCTGGAGCCCCGGGACCGGGTGCTGCTGCGGCGGGTGTCGGCGTTCGTCGTGCCGTTCACCGCGCAGGCGGCGGCCGAGGTCGCCGGGTTCGCCCCGCTGGACCCGGCCGCGGTCGCCGACGGGCTGGGCCGGCTCGCCGAGCAGAGCCTGCTGACGGTGGCGCAGTCCGCGGCGGGCACCCGGTACCAGGCGCTGGAGACCATCCGGCAGTATGGCGCGGAGCAGCTCGACGGGGCCGGCGAGTCGGCCGAGGTCCGCTCCCGGCACCTGGTGTGGTGCCTGGCCGGCGCGGCAGCCCTGACGGGCCGTGACCCCCTGACGTGCCATGACGCCCAGGGCCGTCCGGACGCCCCGGACCGGCGCGCCCGGTTCGACGCGCTGGCGGAGGACCTGCGGGCCGCCCTCGCCTGGGCCGCCGAGCGGCCCGAGCAGCGAGCCCGGGCCCACCGCCTCGCGCTGGCCCTGGCCGAGCTGGCCTTCGACGCCAACCTGCTCGGCGAGTCGCAGCAGCGCTTCGAACAGGCCGCGGCGCTCGCCGACACTGCCTCCTCCGCCTCCGCCTCCGCCTCCGCCTCCTCCGCCTCCGCCTCCGCCTCCGCCGCCGCCGCCGACACCGCCGCCGCGGCACTGCGCCAGGCCGCCGGGGTCGCCGGGTGCCGCAGGCGCGGCGAGGACATGTTCCGCCTGCACCGCACCGCCGCCGAGGCGGCCCGCCGGGCCGGCGACACCGCCGGAGCCGGCCGCGACCTGGCGGCCGCCGCCACCGTCGCGTACCGCTTCTCCAGCACCTTCGCCCGGATCCCCGGCGCGCAGGAGGTGAACGCCCTGCTCGCGCAGGCGCGGGAGCTGTCCGGCACGGCGGACCCGGCCGCGCGGGCGGCCGTCGCCCTGGCGGAGGCGGCGGTCCTCGCGGACGCCTACGGTGCCGTCCAGGGCGACGCGGACAACACCGCGCACGAGACGCTCGGATACGCCGAGCGCGCCGTCGAACTCGCCCGGCTGACGGGGGACCCGGTCGCCGAGTCCGCCGCCCTCGACGCGCTCTCCGGTGCCCGCAGCTGGGCGGGCGAGCCGTTCGGGGCCGCGGCCGCGGCCACGCGCCGGATCGACCTCCTGGCCACCGCGCCGCGCACCCCGGCCGGGACGAACGAGCTGGTCGACGCCCTCGCCATGGCTGCCGGAAACGCCCTCGGCGTGGGGCGGCTGGCACAGGCCCGCCGGTGGTCCGGACAGCTCGCCGAGCACCCGCTGCTCGCCGAGGCCGGCCACCACGCCACGTCCTGGCTGATGGTCACCGAGGCGTTCGCCGGCCGCGCCGACGCGGTGCTCGCGGGCGGCACGAGGTTCCTCGAGGCGTGGGAACGCGGCGGCCGGCCGCGGTCGTTCGTCCTCGGTCCGGCCGCCGCGTCGGTCGCGATGGTCCACGGACTGCGCGGGGACCACGACGCCCGGGCCGCCTGGCTGCGGACCGCGGACCTGGCCGGCCCGGTCCTGGACCACCGCCACGGCCACGGCGCGGTCTTCGACGCCGTGGTCCTGCTCCACCACGGGGACGCGCAGGCCGCCCTGGACCGGCTGGCCCCGGAGCCGGACCAGGTGTGGAAATGGGTCTGCTGGGTCTGGCTGCACTGGTACGTCGCGCTGCGGGCGGAGGCGTCGGTGCTCGCCGGACACCCGGACGCCCGCGAGCGCATCGCCGGGGCCCGTACCGTGGTCGACGGCAACCCCATCGCCACCGCCCAACTCGACCGGGCGCAGGCCCTGCTGGACGGCGACCGGGCCCGACTGCCCGCCGTCGCGGCGGACTTCGAGACGGCCGGCTGCCCCTACCAGGCGGCGCGCACCCTCCTGCTCGCCGACGACGGCCACCGCGCCGCGGGCCGGGCGGCGCTCGCCGACCTCGGCCTCGCCCCGCCGGCCGGGTAGCCGGCCGGATAGCCGCCGGAGGGGCCCGGGGCTCAGAAAGTGTCGGGTAACTGGCTGACTACTCGTTCTTGAGGTCGTCGGCGAGGCGGCGGGCTGCTTCGGCCTCGATGGGGCCGCGTGGTTCGATCT
>NZ_JBVHHY010000005.1:0-356252 GCF_055560835.1 Kitasatospora sp. NPDC023120
CACGCTGTTGAGTTCTCAAGGAACGGACGCTTCCTTCGGACCGCCTTCCAGCGGACCCTCCGGGCTTCGTTCTTTCGTGTTTCCAGCTTATCAGATGTTTTCCGCTCCGTTTTCCGGAACTTCATTCATCCGATTTCCCGAACTGGCCGGGTTCGCTTTCTGCGACAACCACCACGTTAGCGCATTCCGAGAGTTAACTCGAAATTCACACTCACACCCTGTCGACGAAAACGCCAACGAACCCAATCGAATGGGCTGAGAGGAGTGAGGGGTTGGTCTTGCTGAGTGGGGTGGCCGCTCCAGCGACTCGTTCAACACTAGGCCACCCGGACGGCATCGTCAAACGTCGAGGGCCGGATCTGTCCAGATCCGGCCCTCGGTGCTCGAAGCCACAGCTCAGAGCGGGTGCACTTTCAGCCAAGCCTCTCGGCTGACCATGTTCAGCCGGCCGAGACCAGCTCCGTCGCCGCGAGGTTTCGCTTGCCGCGCCGCAGCACCAGCCAGCGGCCGTGCAGCAGGTCGGCCTCGGTGGGCACCGCCTCCTCGTCCGTCACCTTGACGTTGTTGAGGTAGGCACCACCCTCCTTGATCGTCCGGCGGGCGGCCGAGCGGCTCGGCGCCAGGCCGACGGCGACCAACAGGTCGACCACCGGCTGGAGTTCGGCCACATCGGCCTTCGGGACCTCGGCCAGGGCGGCGGCCAGGGTCGGGGCCTCCAGGTCGGCGAGGTCACCCTGGCCGAACAGCGCCTTGGACGCGGCGACCGCGCGCTCGTACTGGTCGGCGCCGTGGACGAGGGTGGTGAGCTCCTCGGCGAGGGCGCGCTGGGCGAGGCGAGCGGCGGGGCGCTCGGCGGTCTCGCGCTCCAGCTCCTCGATCTCCTCCTTCGAGCGGAAGCTGAAGATCCGCAGGAAGTTGGAGACGTCCCGGTCGTCCGCGTTCAGCCAGAACTGGTAGAAGGCGTACGGGGTGGTCAGCTCGGGGTCGAGCCAGACCGTGCCGGACTCGGTCTTGCCGAACTTGGTGCCGTCGGCCTTGACGATCAGCGGCGTGGCCAGCGCGTGGACGGACTTGCCCTCGGCCTTGCGGATCAGGTCCGTGCCGGCGGTCAGGTTGCCCCACTGGTCGCTGCCGCCGGTCTCCAGGGTGCAGCCGTAGCGGCGGTTCAGCTCCAGGAAGTCCATGCCCTGGAGGATCTGGTAGCTGAACTCGGTGTAGCTGATGCCCGCGTCGGAGTTGAGCCGTCGGGCGACGGCCTCCTTGGCGATCATGTTGTTGACCCGGAAGTACTTGCCCACGTCACGCAGCAGGCTGATCGCCGACATCCCGGAGGTCCAGTCCAGGTTGTTGACCATGCGTGCCGCGTACGGACCCTCGAAGTCGAGGAAGCGCGAGATCTGGCCGCGCAGGCGCTCGACCCAGCCCGCCACCGTCTCGGGGTCGTTCAGCACGCGCTCCGCGGTGGGCTTCGGGTCGCCGATCAGGCCCGTGGCGCCGCCGACCAGGCCGAGCGGGAAGTTCCCCGCCTGCTGGATGCGGCGCATGGTGAGGATCTGCACCAGGTTGCCGAGGTGCAGGCTGGGGGCCGTCGGGTCGAAGCCGCAATAGAACGTGACCGGGCCGTCCGCGAACGCCTTGCGCAGTGCGTCCTCGTCGGTGGACAGGGCGATCAGCCCACGCCACCGCAGCTCGTCGACGATGTCCGTCACGGTCACGCTTCTCCTTCTATCGGGCGCCCGCCGGGTGACGGCCCGATTCTGTCGGGCCCCGGGTCGGTACGGCTCCAGCCTGATAGAGCCTACGCGGTTCCGGCCAGCGAGTTTGCCCCGAGGCACCCCGTCGGGACCGGCCGCACCTCCCGCGGGCCCCTCCGCGACACCGGAAATTCCGTTGTTCGTCGGCTGTGTGCCCATTCACAGTGGTGTCACCGCCGTGCGGCGGCAGTGACGTGTGTGGAGACGGTCGTGCCGCCGTGGCACGCCCGTGGGAAGGGTGTGCCGAGTGCGCAACACGCTGGTTCTGAACGCGAGCTACGAGCCCCTGACGACGGTGTCGCTCCAGCGCGCCGTCGTCCTGGTGCTCCAGGACAAGGCGGTGGTGGAGCAGGCGCATCCGCTGCGCTCGGTCCGGGGGACGGGCGTCACGGTTCCGGTCCCGAGGGTGATCAGACTGCAACGGTACGTAAGGGTGCCGTTCCGACAACAAGCGCCGTGGACGCGGCGGGGTGTCCTGGCCCGGGACCAGCACCTGTGCGCCTACTGCGGACGGCGGGCCACCACGGTGGACCACCTGCAGCCCAAGTCGCGCGGCGGTGCGGACAGTTGGCTGAATACCGTGGCCGCGTGCGCGGAGGACAACCAGCGCAAGGCGGACCGGACGCCGGAGCAGGCCGGGATGAAACTGCTGCGTCGCCCGTTCGTGCCGACCCCGCAGGCCAGCCTGATGCTGGCGCTGGGCCTGCGCGGCTCGGAGGCGCGGGACCTCGCCCAGTGGCTGCCGCCCGTCCAGGGTCTGCCGGTACCGGCGGCGTAGCCACCGGGCGGCGTGGCCCCCGGGCCGCGTAGCCGCCCTGCCGCGTACCCGCCCCCGCCGTGTACGGAAGGCTCTCTCAGTCTTTCGCCTGGTACCCGGCCGCCGTGCCGTAGTTGGCCGAGTGTTCGGGGACCACGACCACCTGCCCGCCGCCGATCAGCACCCGCCCGGAGACCAGCAGCGAGCCGGTCCCCAGCGGGAAGTTGCCGCCGGTCGCCTCCTGGCCGCCCGCCAGCGGGAACCGGGTGAGGTGGGCGGGCTGGTCGCGGCGTTCGTCGGCCGCGAGCACCAGCGAGCCGCCGTCGATGCCGACCGCCCTGACGGTGCCCTTGGCGGCGGTGGGGACCTTCCAGCGCTGCTTGCCGGTGTCCAGGTCGTAGCCGACGGCGGCGGTCGGCCCGCCGCCGTTCGGCGGGGTCAGGGTGGTGACCATCGTGCGGCCCTCGAAGAACACCTCGGGGGCGGCCGCGAACGTGCCGTGGGCGACGTCCAGTCGGCCGCCTTCGCTGACCACCGGGATCTCGGCGGCCGGGTCTCCGGCGGTGCCCCAGGCGAACACCCGGTCGTTCTCCGGCTTGTCCCCGGTGGTCAGGACCACGGCCGGCTCGGCGGACAGCACGGTCACCGTCTTCGGCTGGTTGTTCAGGCCCCGCCACCAACTGACCTTGCCGTCCGCGACGTTCAGCGCGACCGCCTGGTCGGCGGGCGTCGAGTCGGCGCAGGAGGAGGCCACCAGCACGGTCTTTCCGCTGACACCGCCGGAGAGGGTGCAGAACTTGCCCTGCCCGGTGTACTGCCAGACGTCCTTGCCCTCGGCCGACTCCCAGGCCACCGCACGGTCGTCGCCGATCGCGACCACCTTGTCCTCGGTGACGCCGACCCGCGCGGAGTAGGTGCCCTTGGCGTCCGAGAGGGTCTTGGTCCAGGCCGTCTTGCCCGTCTTGGTGTCCACGACGGTCACCAGCGCACAGGCGCTCTTCGGATCGGCCTGCGGACGGAACAGCACCGCGCCCAGGCCCGCCTGGTTCACGCCCGCCGACAGCCCGCACGGGACGCCCCCGACGGCCGGCGGCTCCACCGACCAGGTCGGCTTGCCGCTCGCGCGGTCGTAGGCGTGCACCCCGGAGCCGTCGGCGCGGACCACCGCGTCCGCCAGCAGCCAGCTGCCCACCAGCGTGTCGTCGCCCGCGGGCTGCCCGGCCGCGGCGGGCTGCGCGGACCACGCCCGGGTGTGTGCCACGGTGAACCCGGGCTCGCCACCGCTGCTCGCCACCGCGCTGCCGCCGCCCTCGGCACCGACCATCAGCCCGGCCGCCACCAGCACGCCCAGCGCGGCGACCCCGGCGCCGGCCTGCACCAGCAGGACCTTGCGGCTGGGCACGTGCTCCCCGGTCAGCACCGCATCGGCGGCCTTCCGGGCCTTCGCCGAGAACGACGAGCCGGACGCAGACGTGCCGGACGCAGAGGAGCCGGACGCAGAGGAGCCGGACGCCGAACCGGCCGCCTGACCGGAACCGGACCCGGACCCGGATCCGCCACCGCCCCGGCGGGCAGCGGCCCGGGAGCGCCCAGCGGGCCCGGCCGCCGACTCCGGGGGTACCTCCGAGGCCTTCTCCGGGAGGGGTGCGGGCTCCGGCTCGGCCTCCTCCAGGTGTACGTAGCCGTCCGCCGAGTACTCCGCCCCCGCCGGGACGTACAGCGCCTCCTCGGCGGACGGCTGCGGAGCGGCGTACGGCGTGTACTGCTGCTGCGCGTAGTCGGACGGCTGCGGGTACTGCGGGTACTGGGCGTATTCCGGGACCGGCTGGTACTGCTCCTGGCCTCCGTACTGCCCGTGCCCCTGGCCCTGCCCCTGGACGTAACCGCCGTCGACGTAACCGCCCTCGACGTACGCGGTCTGCCCGAACCCGGACTGCCCGTAGCCGCCCTGGTCGTATCCGGACTGCCCGTGACCGCTCTGCCCGTAGCCCGCCTGGTCGTACTGCGCCTGGTCGTACTGCGGCTGGTCGTACTGCGCCTGCTGCCCGTAGCCGGCCGAGCCGTAGCCCGTCTGCTGCTGCCAGTGCGCCTGTTCCTGCGGCTGCTCGTGCTGCCCGTAGTACCCGCCGCCCTGCCAGTCCGGCCGGCCCTGGGGGTGCCACGGCTGCTGCTGCCCGGCGTGGGCGTCTCCGAAGGGCTCCTGCGCCATCCGTTCCGTCCCTCCCGAGCCGCGCCTGCCTGCCGATGCGGCAGTCAGCATCTCACGCCCGTCCAGGGGGACAACCCGGGCCCTCGGGGTGCGCTCCCGCCCGCGTCCCGATCCCGCCTCAGGTCGCGGACTCGTCGCGCAGGGCCTCGTCGATGCGGGCGGCCATCGCCAAGTCCAGGCCGGTGAGGCCGCCGGCGCTGTGGGTGGACAGGACGAAGCGCAGCGTGCGCCAGCGGATGTCGATGTCGGGGTGGTGGTCGAGCGCCTCGGCCTGCTCGGCGACGGCGACGACCACCCGGATCGCCGCCGGGAAGTCCGGGGCGTCGGCGCTGCGGACGATGCTGTCGCCCTCCCGGGACCACTGCGGCAGCTCCGACAGGGCCGCCGTGATCTCGTCCTCGCTCAGCCGTGCCCTGTTGCTCATCGCTGCGCTCCTGGTGCGTCGTCGGTCCGGAGTACCCGGGTCGTCGGGGTCAGGCGGCCTTCCGGCGCGGACGGGCCACCAGCTCGCCGCCGCAGTTGGGGCAGCCACCGGCCATGGCCTCGGTGCAGTCCGGGCAGAAGGTGCACTCGTAGGAACATATCGAGGCGGGGCCGTCGGCGGTCAGCGACACCGCGCAGCGCTCGCAGGTCTCGCGCATCTCCAGGGCCATGGCGTATTCCTCCGACTCTCTTACTCTTTTGCTCTCTTACGGTCCGACGATCTGACGATCTGACGGTCGTTCGGCTCGGCAGCGACTCCGCTCAGGCCAGCAGCAACTTGGTGACGGCCACGAGGCCGACCACCACGATCACCCCGCGCAGCACGGTCGGCGGCAGGCGGCGGCCGACCTTGGCGCCGACCAGGCCGCCGACCAGCGAGCCCACCGCGATCAGCCCGGCCGCCGTCCAGTTCACGGTCGAGGTGAACAGGAAGAACAGCGCGGCGACGGCGTTGACGATCATCGCCAGGGCGTTCTTCACCGCGTTGATCCGCTGCAGCTCCTCCTGCAGCAGCATGCCCATCAGCGCCATCAGCAGGACGCCCTGCGCGGCGCCGAAGTAACCGCCGTAGATGCCGGTGAGGAAGACCCCGACCAGCAGCACCGGGCCGCCGTCCGGGTCGCCGCCGGGCCGGCGGCGGGCGGCGACGGCCTTGGCCACCCGGGGCTGGATGACCACCAGGACGAGCGCGAGCAGGATCAGCACCGGGACGATCGCGTCGAAGGCCGCGCTCGGCAGCTTGATCAGCAGCAGCGCGCCGACCAGCCCGCCGAGCAGCGAGGCGGTGCCCAGGCGCAGCACCCGGCGTCCCTGGTCGGCCAGTTCGCGGCGGTAGCCGATCACGCCGCTGAGCGAACCGGGCACCAGGCCGAAGGAGTTGGAGACGTTGGCGGTGACCGGCGGGATGCCGACGGCGAGCAGGACCGGGAAGGTGATCAGGGTCCCGGAGCCGACGATGACATTGATCATCCCGGCGCCGACCCCGGCCATCAGGACGGCGACCGCCTCCCAGAGCGTCATGGGTCACTTCTCCTCTCGGTCCTGTCCGAGGGGATCATGCCGGACCGCCCACCCGCCGGACCAGGCCCGCCCACCATTCGGGACGTACGCCACAGCTTCGGGGAGCCGAACCCCCGGGGGGCCACCACCCCGGAAGCCGCACCGCGAAAGCCCCGACCCCCGAAGCCCCGAACCCCCGAAGCCTCGAAGCCCCGAAGCCTCGAAGCCCCGAGGGCCTGCCGCCGTACGGGAGGCGTACGGCGGCGGGCCCTCGGCGAAGCACGGGAACCGGCAGGTCACTCCGGGTCGATCTTGGGGTACTCCCGGGTCGGCTCCACCCGGGGACGGGCCGCGCCCTTGTCGGTGTCCACCGGCCGCGGCCCGGAGGCCGGGTCGATCGGCACCTGGGTGGCCGCCGGGGGCGCCTGCGGGACGCTGGGCGCCGCGACCGCGCCGCCGTTGACCCCGCCGCCGTTGCCGGTCAGGCCGGTGAAGGCGCCGCCGAGGCCCTTGAGCGCGTCGCCGACCTCGCTGGGGATGATCCAGAGCTTGTTGGAGTCGCCCTTGGCCAGCTCGGGCAGGGTCTGCAGGTACTGGTAGGCGAGCAGCTTCTGGTCGGCGTCGCCGTCGTGGATGGCCTCGAAGACCGTGCGGATCGCGGCCGCCTCACCGTCGGCGCGCAGCACCGCGGCCTGCGCCTCGCCCTCGGCCCTGAGCACGTCCGCCTGCTTCTCACCCTCGGCCTTGAGGATCTGCGCCTGGCGCTGGCCCTCGGCGGTGAGGATCGCGGCGCGCTTGTCGCGGTCGGCGCGCATCTGCTTCTCCATCGAGTCCTGGATGGAGGTCGGCGGCTCGATCGCCTTCAGCTCGACGCGGTTGACCCGGATGCCCCACTTGCCGGTGGCCTCGTCCAGGACGCCGCGCAGGCCGGCGTTGATGACCTCGCGGGAGGTCAGGGTGGACTCGAGGTCCATCGAGCCGATGATGTTGCGCAGGGTGGTGACGGTCAGCTGCTCGATGGCCTGGATGTAGCTGGCGACCTCGTAGGTGGCGGCCCGGGGGTCGGTCACCTGGTAGTAGATGACGGTGTCGATGTTGACGACCAGGTTGTCCTGGGTGATCACCGGCTGCGGCGGGAACGGCACGACCTGCTCGCGCAGGTCGATCCGGTTGCGGACCCGGTCGATGAACGGGACGACGATGTTCAGCCCTGCGTTGAGCGTCCGGGTGTAGCGGCCGAAGCGCTCCACGATCGCCGCGCTGGCCTGTGGGATGACCTGGATCGTCTTGATCAGCGCGATGAAGGCCACCACGACCAGGACGACCAGGACGATAAGGACGGGTTCCACGGACTCTCCCCTAGACGACCAGGGCGGTCGCGCCCTGGATTTCGACGACGTCGACCTGCTGCCCGGGCTGGTACACCTGCTCCGGGTGGAGCGCGCGGGCCGACCAGATCTCGCCGTTCAGCTTGATCCGTCCGCCCTCCCCGTCGACGGTTTCCGCGACGACCGCGGTGGCGCCCTGCAGCGCCTCGATGCCCATCTTGACCTGCGGGCCCTTCTGCAGCTGCCGGTAGGCGATGGGGCGCACGAAGGCCACCAGCGCGACCGAGACCACGAGGAAGGTCACCGTCTGCAGGACCACTCCCCCGCCCAGCCCGGCCACGCCCGCGGCGGCCAGCGCTCCGACCGCGAACATGGCGAACTCCGGCATCGCGGTGATTACCAGCGGTATGCCGAGCCCTGCGGCGGCCAGGAGCCACCAGATCCAGCTGTCCACACGTCCATCCTAGGGAGCGAAGGCCTTCGAGGCGGACAGTTCCCGCAGGTCGAGGGGCGGAAACCGGTCGCACGTGCGACCGGTTCCGACGGCCTTCCGGAGGACGGGCGGAGGAGGGCAGAGGACGGGCCGAGGAGTGGTGGACGGTGCGTCAGCCCAGCGGCAGGCCCTGGGCCGACCAGCGGTCGCCGTGGCGCTCCAGGGTGAGCGGCAGGCCGAAGCACTTGGAGAGGTTGCGGGCGGTCAGCTCGGTGTCGATCGGGCCGGCCGTGAGCACCTTGCCCTGACGGATCATCAGGACGTGGGTGAAGCCCGGGGCGATCTCCTCGACGTGGTGGGTGACCATCGCCATGGCCGGGGCGAACTCGTCCTGGGCGAGCGCGCCGAGCCGGCGGACCAGGTCCTCGCGGCCGCCGAGGTCCAGGCCGGCCGCGGGCTCGTCGAGCAGCAGCAGCTCGGGGTCGGTCATCAGGGCGCGGGCGATCAGGGTGCGCTTGCGCTCGCCCTCGGACAGGGTGCCGAACTTGCGGTCGGTGAGGCCGGCCATGCCGAGGCGGTCGAGCAGCGCGAGGGCGCGGGACTCGTCCGACTGCTCGTAGGTCTCCTGCCAGCTGACCGTCATGCCGTACGCGGCGGTGAGCACGGTCTGCAGCACGGTCTGCTCGGCCGGCAGCTTGTCGAACATGGCGGCGCCGGCCAGGCCGATCCGGGAGCGCAGCTCGAAGACGTCGATCTCGCCCAGCTTCTCGCCCAGCACGCTGACCTTGCCCGAGGTCGGGAACAGGTACGAGGAGGCGATCTGCAGCAGGGTGGTCTTTCCGGCGCCGTTCGGGCCCAGGATGACCCAGCGCTCACCCTCGGAGATGGACCACGAGACCTGGTCGACCAGCGCGCGCCCCTCCCGGACCACGGATACGTCCACCAGCTCCAGCACGTCGCTCATGCCTACGCCTTCCCCAAAAAAACAAGATTCTCGGCCGTCGGTGCGGGCGGCGCGCCTACCCCGGCAGCCGGTGGGCACGGGGTGGGTGCGCCGCACACGCATGGGCAAACCTACGCCACGCGGATAACCGCCGATTCCGTAGGCTGGCCGGATGCTCGCGACTCCTGCCGACAATCCGTACGAAGAGCCCCGTTCGGGGCGGCTGGCCGCCTGGGGCAACGCCCTGCTGGCGGGCCTGGTGCCGCCCGACAACGCCGCCGAGGCCGTGCTGGGCGCCGACGAGAGCCACCGGGTGACCGGGCTGCCCGGGGACGAGCCGGGCGAGCAGCACGGGCTGACCTGGGCGCTGGGGCGGTTGCGGGTGCTGGGGGTGAAGGGCCTGCGCCTCGCGCTGCCCTCCGCCGGGCACCCGCTGGGGCTGACCGGCCCGCCGCCGTTCAACGAGCGCGCGATGGCCGCGGGCGAGGCGGTCCTGGCCGTGGGTGTCCCGCTCGGGCTGGTGCCGGAGGTCGAGGTGTACGGCCCGGCCGGGGACCGCTCGGCGACCGTGCTGTGGCGCTGCTTCGAGGTGGACGACAGACCGCCGGCGGACGTGCCCTCGCTGCACGAGGCCGAGCGCGAGCTCGCGGACGGGCTGCGCGAGGCGACGGTGCTGCTCACCCGGCTCGACGTGGCCGGCGCCGGACCGGAGGCGATGCGCGCCCTGGAGGCGTACCGCCGGCGCGGGCACGCCGAGCTGCTCGCGCCCGGCTACCCGCCGCCCGCCGTCCGGGTGCTGGAGTCGGCCCGCCAGGTGTCCGCCCTGCTGTCGATCGCCTCCGGCGGGCACGGCGCGGCCGTCAGCGCCTCCGAGATGGCCGCCCGGCAGTCCGTCCTGGCCCCGCTGTGGCGCACCGCCCGCCGGGCCCAGGTCGCCGCCTACAACGCCATCGTGGACGAGCGCGAGGCCCGCTGACCGCTCGCTGACGGCTCGCGGGGGCGGCCCCGGCAGTCGGCCGGAATCCGACCCCCGCCCGCGTCGGTCAGCCGCCGACGGCGCCCTCCCGGGCCTCGCCGTTGCGGACGGCCCAGAGCGCGGCCTGGGTGCGGTCCGCGAGGTCCAGCTTCATCAGGATGTTGGAGACGTGGGTCTTCACCGTCTTCTCCGACAGGTGCAGGCTGCGCGCGATCTCCCGGTTGGAGCGGCCGTCGGCGATGTGGCCGAGCACCTCGCGCTCGCGCTCGGTGAGGGTGCCGCCGCGGCCCTGCGGCGCGCGCGGGCCGTCGTCGGACAGCAGGGCCTCGGCCAGCTCCGGCTGGAGCAGCACGTGGCCGGCGTGCACCGAGCGGATCGCTCCGGCCAGGGCCTCCGGGTCCACGTCCTTGTAGACGTACCCGGCGGCGCCGGCCCTCAGCGCGGGGACCATCGTGCGGTGTTCGGTGAAGCTGGTGACGATCAGGATCCGGGCTCGGCTGCCCTCGCCCTTGAGCGTGCGCAGCGCCTCGATCCCGTCGACGCCGGGCATCTTGAGGTCCATCAGGACGACGTCGGGGTCGAGTTCACGGGCCCGCTCGACGCCCTCGGCACCGTCGGCGGCCTCCCCGACCACCTCGATGTCGTCCTGGACCTCCAGGAAGGTGCGCAGTCCTCGCCGGACCACCTGGTGGTCGTCGACCAGCAGGACGCGGATCGACGGTGTGCTCTCAGGCACCGGGGACCTCCATCTCGACGAGCGTCCCCCGGCCGGGGGCCGACTCCAGGGTGAGCGTGCCGCCGACGGCGGCCGCGCGGTCGCGCATCGAGGCCAGGCCGAGGTGGCGGCCGGCCCGGCGGACGGATACGGGGTCGAAGCCGCGCCCGTCGTCGCGCACCCGCAGCACCGCGCCGCGCGCGGGCGTCCCGGCCAGCGTGACGGTGACCCGGCCGGCGCCGGAGTGCCGCAGCGCGTTGTGCAGCGCCTCCTGGGCGACGCGCAGCAGCGCGGCCTCCTGGGCGGGCGGCAGGGCGCGGACGCCGTCGGCGGCGAAGGCGACGTCGGCGGTGTGCGCGCGGTCGAGGACCTGCACCTGGGAGGCGAGGGTGGCGCTCAGCCCGTCCTCCTCCAGCGCGGCGGGGCGCAGCTCCACGACGACGGCGCGCAGTTCGTCGGCGGCCTCGGCGGCGAGCCGGGCGACCTCGGCGAGCTCTGCGCGGGCCCGGGCCGGGTCGCGGTCGACGAGCTTGGCGGCGGCCTTGGCGGTGAGACGCAGCGAGAAGAGCTTCTGCGAGACGGCGTCGTGCAGGTCGTGGGCGATCCGGGCGCGCTCGCCGGCCAGGGTGAGCTCGCGGCTGCGCTCGTACAGCCGGGCGTTGGACAGGGCGAGGGCGGCGTGCGCGGCGAGGATCCGCAGCAACTCCTCGTCGTGATCGGTGAACAGGCCGCCGCCGCGCTTGTTGGCGAGGAAGACGACGCCCATCACCTGCGGCTCGTCCTCGGCCGCGTCGGTGTCCAGGATCGGCATGCCGAGGAAGGCGTCCATCTCGGGGTGGGCGGAGGGCCAGCCCTCGAAGGCGGGCGCCTTGCGGACGTCGGCGAGGCGGGTGGGGCCGGTCTCGTGCAGCATCGCGGCGAGCACGCCGTGCTGGCGGGGCAGCGGACCGATCGCCCGCCACTGCTCGTCGGTGACGCCGTCGACCACGAACTGGGCGAAGCCGCCGTGGTCGTCGGGCACGCCCAGGGCCGCGTACTCGGCGCCGAGCAGCTCCCGGGCGGAGGCGGTGATGCGGCGCAGCACCTCGCGGACCTCCAGGTGCCGGCTCATGGCGAGCAGGGCCTGGCTGACGGCCTCGATCCCGGACAGGCAGGGGTCGCAGGCGGGCAACGGGCCCTGGTGGGCCGGGTGGTCTCGGGTGATGCTCGACATACCGCCAAACTACCGCCGCGGCCCGGGCCCTCGCGTCCGCCTCCGGCCGCTACGGCCGCGGGTCCGGGGACCTAGGCCGAGGGGCCCAGCTGCCCCGGGCCGGAAACGCCGAAGGGCGGCCCTCCCCTGGTGGGGAGAGCCGCCCTTCGGGATCAGCCGGCTGTCAGCCCTTCTGCATGACCTCGGGCTCGTGCCGGCGCTGGAGCCGGGTGACGAGGATGCCGATGAGGACCGAGATCACGACCAGCACGCCCGCGTCGATCGCCCACTGGGCCACCGAGTGCTTCCACAGCGGGTCGTAGTTCGGGTGCTGGAAGTCCTTGTTCCAGGGGCCCATCAGCGTGGACAGGTCCAGCGTGGTGGAGACGATGCCGGTGCCCCAGCGGGCGGGCATCAGCCAGGCGGCCTGCTCCAGGCCGGGCTTGCTGAAGATCTGGAAGAGGCAGCCGGTGAAGACGACCTGGACGATGGCGAACATGACCAGCAGCGGCATGGTCTTCTCGGCGGTCTTCACGAGCGCGGAGATCATCAGGCCGAACATCATCGCGGCGAAGCTCAGCAGGATCATGCCGATGGTCATCTCGATGATCGGCAGGTTCTTGACGATCAGGCCGTGCTCGGGCAGCTTGCGCGGCAGGAAGCCGACGGCGGAGATGATGGCGCCCTGGATCACGCTGAAGAAGCCCAGCACGATGATCTTGGACATCATGTACGCCGAGCGGGAGAGCCCGGTGGCTCGTTCTCGCTCGTAGATCGCCCGTTCCTTGATCAGTTCTCGGACCGAGTTGGCCGCTCCGGAGAAGCAGGCGCCGATCGCCAGGATCAGCATGATCGTCGCGGCGCCGCTGTTGAGGTGGAGCTGCGTCTTCGGGTTGGGTGCCAGCCCCGGTTCGTTGGGGATCAGCACGCTGACCGCGCCGATGACCGCGGGCAGCAGCACCGACAGGGCGAGGAAGCCGCGGTCCGAGGCGAGCACGGACATGTAGCGCCGCATCAGCGTCCACAGCTGGGAGCCCCAGCTCTGCGGCTTCGGCGGCCGGACGGCGTCCTGGGCCACCTGCACGTGCTGGACCTCGCCCGCCTCCGCGGTGGGGGCGGAGTACTGCTGGTAGTGCACCGAGCCGCGGTAACGGCCGGCCCAGTCGTGGTCCGGGTAGTTCTCGAAGGCCTGGAAGACGTCCGCCCAGGTCTCGTACCCGAAGAAGTGCAGCGCCTCGTCCGGCGGGCCGAAGTAGGCCACCGAGCCGCCCGGCGCCATCACCAGCAGCCGGTCGCAGAGCGCGAGTTCGGCCACCGAGTGGGTGACGACCAGGATGGTGCGGCCGTCGTCGGCGAGGCCGCGCAGCATCTGCATGACCTCGCGGTCCATGCCCGGGTCGAGGCCCGAGGTGGGCTCGTCCAGGAAGATCAGCGACGGCTTGGTGAGCAGCTCCAGGGCGACCGAGACGCGCTTCTGCTGGCCGCCGGAGAGCGCGGTGATCTTGTTGTCGGCGCGCTTGTCCAGGCGCAGCTCGTACAGCACCTCGTCGATCCGGGCGTCGCGCTCGCGGGCCTCGGTGTCGCCGGGGAAGCGCAGCCGGGCCGCGTACTTGAGGCCCTTTCGGACGGTGAGCTCGCGGTGCAGGATCTCGGACTGCGGCACCAGGCCGATGCGCGAGCGGAGTTCGGCGAACTGCTTGTAGAGGTTGCGCCCGTCGTACAGCACCTCGCCGCGGTCGGCGGGGCGGTAGCCGGTGAGGGCGCGCAGCAGGGTGGACTTGCCGGAGCCGGACGGGCCGATGACCGCGACCAAGGACTTCTCCGGGACGCCGAAGCTGACGTCGTTGAGCAGGATCTTCTTGGCGCCCTTGTGCTCGACCTCGACGGTCAGGTGGCGGGCGGAGAAGGAGACGGCGCCGGTGTCGACGAACTCCTGCAGCTGGTCGCCGACCAGCACGAAGCTGGAGTGGCCGACGGTCAGCCGGTCCTGCGGTCCCATCAGCTGACGCTGGACCCGCTGGCCGTTGAGGAAGATGCCGTTGTGGCTGCCGAGGTCGACGATCTCGTAGCGGCCGTCCGGCAGCTGGCGCAGCTCGGCGTGGTGGCGGGAGACCTGGAGGTCGGACACCACGATGTCGTTGTCGAGCGCGCGACCGATCCGGACGGTGTTCATGCCCGACGTCAGGTTGCGGATCATCGTCGGCTGCGGGCCGCCGCCACCGCCGTGCTGCGGCGGCTGCGGGAAGCCCTGGTCCTGCGGGAAGCCCTGCTGCTGCGGGAAGCCGCCCTGCTGGGGCTGCGGCGCGTACTGCTGCTGCGGGAACGGCTGCTGACCCTGCGGCTGACCCGCCCAGCCCTGCTGCTGCGGCTGCTGGAACGGGTCCTGCTGCTGCCAGCCCGGCTGCTGGGGCTGCGGCACCGGGCCGCGGCTGGTGGCGGCCTCGTGGATCGGGGTGGCCTGCGGGGCGGCGGCGTGCGCCGGCGCGGAGAAGCCGAGCCGGGGGCCGTTCTCCGGGTTGCCCAGGTTGACGACGGCTCCGGGGAACAGCTGGGCCTGCATGGTGCGGGCGCCGGCCACGTACGTGCCGTTGGTGCTGCCGTGGTCGTCCAGCTGCCAACCGCTGCCGTTGAAGGACATGGTCCCGTGGTGCCAGGAGACCCTGGCGTCGTCGAACGGGAAGTCCGACTGCGGATTGCGCCCGATGGTGTAGGACCGCCCGGGCTCCAGAGTCCGCTGCTGTCCGTTGATCTCAATGACGAGTTGCGGCACTTCTCGCCTGCCCCGCTCTCTCGGTCCCCCGAATTGTGGCCCCCGGCCGGGGGTGCCCTGTTCTGCGACTGACGGGGGGAATCATTCCAGCCCGCCGACCGCCGATGAAAGTCACCCCGGGTGACTGTGACCAGCCTGCTACCGGAACACGGGCACCCGGTGTCCCGCGAGGTGGGACGGGTGCCCCCGGGCCACCGGGCGACGGGTAGCGTGGGAGGCACCATGAACGCATCGCCCCTGGCCGCTGAGCCCCTCCCCGCCGCCCAGCCCCGGACCACGGACGAGCGCACCCTGCTCGTCAAGGTGTTCGGCAAGGACCGCCCCGGCATCACCGCCGGCCTCTTCGCGACGCTGGCCGGCTTCGGCGTCGACGTCATCGACATCGAGCAGGTCGTGACCCGTGGCCGCATCACGCTGTGCGCCCTGGTCACCCCGCCGTCCGCGCCCGGCGCCGAGGGCGGGCTGCGGGCCACCGTCCACCGCTGGGCGGACGAGCAGAAGCTGCAGGCCGAGATCCTCTCCGGCATCGGCGACAACCGGCCGCGCCGCGAGGGCCGTTCGCACGTCACGGTGCTCGGCCACCCGCTGACCGCCGCCGCCGTCTCCGCGCTGACCTCCCGGATCACCGCGGCGGGCGGCAACATCGACCGTGTCTTCCGGCTCGCCAAGTACCCGGTGACGGCGGTCGAGCTGGCCGTCTCCGGTGTGGCGACCGAGGAGCTGCGGGCCGAGCTGGCCCAGGAGGCGGCCACCCAGCGGGTGGACGTCGCGGTGGTGGCGGCCGGGCTGGAGCGCCGGGCCAAGCGCCTGGTGGTCATGGACGTCGACTCCACGCTCATCCAGGACGAGGTGATCGAGCTGTTCGCCGCCCACGCGGGCTGCGAGCAGCAGGTCGCCGAGGTGACGGCGGCGGCGATGCGCGGCGAGCTGGACTTCGCCGAGTCGCTGCGGGCCCGGGTGGCGCTGCTGGCGGGGCTGGACGCCTCGGTGACCGAGAAGGTCCGCGCGGAGGTCCGCTTCACGCCGGGCGCGCGCACCCTGATCCGCACCCTGCAGCGCCTCGGCTTCCAGGTCGCGGTGGTGTCCGGCGGGTTCACCCAGGTCACCGACCACCTGGTGGAGCAGCTGGGGCTGGACTTCGCGGCGGCCAACACCCTGGAGGTGGTGGACGGGAAGTTCACCGGCCGGGTGGTCGGCGAGATCGTGGACCGGGCCGGCAAGGCCCGCTGGCTGGCCCGCTTCGCCGAGCAGGCGAAGGTGCCGCTGGAGCAGACGGTGGCGATCGGCGACGGCGCCAACGACCTGGACATGCTGAACGCCGCCGGGCTGGGAGTGGCGTTCAACGCCAAGCCGGTGGTGCGCGAGGCGGCCGACACCGCGGTGAACGTGCCGTTCCTGGACACCGTGCTGTACCTGCTGGGCATCACCCGCGAGGAGGTCGAGGCGGCCGACGCGCTGCACGGCACCCCCACCGAGGACGAGTAGCAGCCGACCCGATCCGGGCCCGCCGAACAGGGCCTGCGGATGCAGTCGAGGGCGCGCGGACCGAATCCGCGCGCCCCTCACGTACGTTCCGTGGTCAGTCCTGCGGCGTGTGGTACGAGACCAGCTCGGCCACGCCCGGCTCGACGCCCTTCCACGAGCCGCTGAAGCTGAGCACCGCGATCGCCGCCGTCGGGAAGCCGCCGACCCGCAGCCGCTCCAGCGCGTCCGGGTCGCCCGCGTCCCCGGCCAGCACCTGGGTCAGGCCCAGCACGCCGGGATTGTGGCCGACCAGCACGACGTCCGCGTACTCCTCCGGGGTCTCCTGGAGGACCGCGATGATCTCGCCGGGGCTGGCCTCGTAGATCCGGTCCTCGTACACGGTCTTGCGGGGCCGCTTGGGCAGCTCGTGCACCGCCAGCTTCCAGGTCTCGCGGGTGCGCAGGGCCGTGGAGCAGAGCACGTAGTCGGGGGCGATGCCGGAATCGACCAGCCAGCGGCCGGCGTCCGGGGCCTGGTGGCGGCCCCGGTCGGCCAGTGGCCGCTCGTGGTCGTCCACGCCGTTCGGCCAGTCGGCCTTGGCGTGGCGGAGAACGATGATCCTGCGGGGCGTGTCGGCGCTCATACCCAGCAAGCTTGGCAGAAAAGCGGCCCCGGGGCGCGGCGCTCCCGGCTGCCGCCACCCCCAGGGGTGTCGGGTGCCGTCACGCACCGTTCACCGGGGCTGCGAACGGCGGTCGGCCGTCGGCTGGACCAGGTCGGACGCCGCGCGGGCTTCGGTCGGACGGCCGTCAGCCCATCGAGGTGGCGATGGTGGCGATCACCGCCACCAGCACCGCGATGCCGGCGAAGGCCAGGGCGATACGGCCGAGCTGCTTGCGGCCGTCGGTCGGATTGGGGTCGAGAACGGGCATGTCCGGGATTCTCCCATCCCGAACACGCCCGCCCCCGGTCGGGCCCGCCGTCTTGGTCCGGCCTTGGTCAGGCCTTGACCGACTCCGCCGGACGCAGCACCTCGTCCTCGATGTGCCGGGCCATCGCCGCCCGCAGCCCGAACAGCATCTGCGGCACCAGCAGCAGCGCCAGGAAGCCCAGCGGCCAGTACCACTCGCCGGTGACCTGGTAGATCCGCCCGATCAGGATCGGGCCGGGAATCGAGATCAGGTAGCCCACGCCCTGGGCGAAGGCCGACAGCTGCGCCACCCCGCCCGCCGTCCGGGCGCGCAGCCCGATCATCGTCAGCACCAGCGGGAAGGCGCAGTTGGACAGGCCCACCAGGATCGACCAGACCCAGGGTGCGCCGCCCGGGGCGAGCGCCAGCCCGGCGTAGCCGGCGATGCCGCAGGAGGCCAGCACGACGACGAACAGCCGCTGGTCGCCGCGGCGGGCGGCGAGGTTGGGCAGCACGAAGGAGACCGGCACGCCGATCACCATGGTGACCGCGAGCAGCACCCCGGAAGTGCCCTTGTCGACGCCGGCGTCCTGGAAGATCTTCGGCAGCCAGCCCATCACCACGTACGCGCCGGTGGCCTGGAGGCCGAAGAAGCAGGCCATCGCCCAGGCGGTACGGCTGCGGGTGATCGGCAGCCTGGCCGGGGCTGCGGCGCCGCCCGCCCGCTCGCCGCGCTCGCGCTTGGCGATCAGCACCGGCAGCCAGAGCAGCAGGGCGAGCGCGCCGAGCGCGGCCCAGACGCCCAGGCCGTAGCGCCAGTCGCCGCCGAGGGAGCCGGTCAGCGGCACGGTGACGGCGGCGGCCAGCGAGGTGCCGGCGGACAGCGCCATCGAGTACAGGCCGATCATCGGACCGACCTGCTGCGGGAAGTAGCGCTTGATGACCACCGGGATCAGCACGTTGGAGACCGCGACACCGGCCAGGGCGAGCGCGGTCAGCAGCAGGAACACCGCGGTGCCGCCGGCGAAGGAGCGGGCCAGCACGCCCGCGGTGATGGCGCCCATGCCGGCCGTGATCACCGCGATCGGGCCGATCCGCCGGGCCATCGCGGGTGCGGCGAAGCCGAACAGCCCGAAGCACAGCGACGGGACGGCGGTGAGCAGCCCGGCGAGGGTCGGGTTCATCCCGAGGCCGGCGCGGACCTGGTCGAGCAGCGGCCCGAGGCTGGTGACGACGGGGCGCAGGTTGAAGGCGGCGGCGGCGATCGCGACGGCGAACAGCCAGCCGAGGTACTTGGCGGAGGAGGGGGCGGAGTCGGCGGGCCGCTCGGTCTGCGGCCCGGCCTGGTTCCGCGCGGAAGCGGGGGAAGCGGTGGTCTCTGCTGCGGGCATGTGGGCCATCATAGAATGATGGGATGAATTGATGCACCCTGGAATTGGCATGATGTGCCGACCGTTCATCCACCGGCCACATTCCACCCAGGCCGCCCCGAGCCGTAGTCGCAAGGAGTCCCCGTGGCGCTGTCCTCACCGAGGCGCACCCCGCTGTCCGACCAGGTGATCGCCCAGCTGCGCGCCCAGATCACGTCCGGGGAGTGGCCGGTGGGCTCGCGCATCCCCACCGAGGCGGCCCTGGTCGAGCAGCTGGGCGTCGCCCGCAACACCGTCCGCGAGGCCGTCCGCGCCCTCGCCCACAACGGGCTGCTCGACATCCGCCAGGGCTCCGGCACGTACGTGCTGGCCACCAGCGAGCTGGCCGGGGTGATGCACCGCCGCTTCGCCGACGCCGAGCAGGCGCAGGTCGCCGAGCTACGGGCGGCATTGGAGACCTCGGCGGCCGGCCTGGCCGCCCGGCGCCGCACCGAGCGCGACCTGGAGCTGCTGGACGGCGCGCTCGCCCGCCGGGACGACGCCTGGCGCTCCGGTGACGCCGAGGACTTCGTCCAGGCCGACGCCGCCTTCCACCAGGCCGTGGTGGCCGCCGCCCACAACGACGTGCTGCTCGCCGTCTACGCCGACCTCGGCGAGGTCACCCGCGAACACCTGCGCCACGACGTCGGACCTGAGCTGATCGCCGAGCGCTACATCGGCCACGACACCATCGTGGACGCCATCCGGGCCGGGGACGCCCAACGCGCCTCGGTCGAGGCCGGCCGCGCCATCGGCGCCTGCGGGACGGCCGAGGGGTGAGCGTACGGGCCCGGGCGTACGGCCCGGGCGTACGGCCGGACGGAAACGCCGCTGCCCGGCACCCCCACGGGAGGGGTGCCGGGCAGCGGCGTTACGGGCGGAGCGTCAGGCGCCGATGGCGTGCAGACCGCCGTCGACGTGGATGATCTCGCCGGTGGTCTTCGGGAACCAGTCCGACAGCAGCGCGACGACGCCGCGGCCGGCCGGCTCCGGGTCGCTCAGGTCCCACTTCAGCGGGGAGCGGTGATTCCAGGTGTCGGCCAGGTCGCCGAAGCCCGGGATGGACTTGGCGGCCATCGAGCCGATCGGGCCGGCCGAGACCAGGTTGCAGCGGATGTCCCGCGGGCCCAGGTAGCGCGCCAGGTAGCGGTTGGTCGACTCCAGGGCGGCCTTGGCCGGGCCCATCCAGTCGTACTGCGGCCAGGCGAACTGGGCGTCGAAGGTCAGGCCGACCACCGAGCCGCCGTCCTGCATCAGCGGCAGCAGCGCCGTGGTCAGCGACTTCAGCGAGTACGCGGAGACGTGCATGGCGGTGGCCACGGACTCCCACGGGGTGTCCAGGAAGTTGCCGCCCAGCGCGTCCTGCGGGGCGAAGCCGATCGAGTGGACGATGCCGTCCAGGGTCGGCAGGTGCTCGCGGACCTGGTCCGCGATGCCCGCCAGGTCCTCCGGGTTGGAGACGTCCAGCGACAGGACCTTGACCGGCTTCGGCAGCTTCTTGGCGATCCGCTCGGTCAGGCTCGGGCGCGGGAAGGCGGTGAGGATGATCTCCGCGCCCTGCTCCTGCGCGAGCCTGGCGGTGTGGAAGGCGATGGAGGACTCCATCAGCACGCCGGTGATCAGGATCCGCTTGCCCTCGAGGATTCCACTCATGATCAGTGACCCATGCCCAATCCGCCGTCGACGGGAATGACGGCTCCGGTGATGTACGCGGCCTCGTCCGACCCGAGGAACCGCACGGTGGACGCGACCTCGGCGGGCGCCGCGTAGCGGCCCAGCGGCACGCCCGAGACGATCTCCGCGCGGCGCTCGTCGCTGAGCACGGCGGTCATGTCGGTGTCGACGAAGCCGGGGGCGACCACGTTGACGGTGATGTTGCGCGGGCCGAGCTCGCGCGCCAGCGACCGGGCGAAGCCCACCAGGCCGGCCTTGGAGGCGGCGTAGTTCGCCTGGCCCGGCGAGCCGGACAGGCCCACCACGGACGAGATCAGCACGACGCGGCCCTTCTTGGCGCGCATCATCAGCTTGGAGGCGCGCTTGACCACCCGGAAGGTGCCGGTCAGGTTGGTGTCCACGACGGAGGTGAAGTCCTCCTCCGACATGCGCAGCAGCAGGGTGTCGTTGGTGATGCCCGCGTTGGCGACCAGCACCTCGACCGCGCCGTGCTTCTGCTCGATCTCGGTGAAGGCGGCGTCGACCTGCGCGGCGTCCGTGATGTCGCAGCGGACCGCGAGGACGTCGTACTTGGCCAGCGCCTCGGGCACCTCGCCCGAGCGGCTGGTGATGGCCACCTTGTCGCCCGCCTCGGCGAAGGCCTGGGCGATCGCGAGGCCGATGCCCCGGTTTCCTCCGGTGACGAGAACCGAGCGGCTCAACGATCCACCTCTCTCCGTGTGTGAGCGCGTACGTCGGATTGCGTACGCAGTGTGACGCTATCGGGCGGTCGACGGTGGCGGCGCATCGGGCTCCCACAGCGCCGCACCGGAGGAACTGTCGCAATCCGACAATCCACGCCCGCCGCAGCGGCCCGGCCCGGCGAGACCGCCCAGGCCCGGGCACTGCCCGGGTCGGGGCGACTGTACGGGAACAACACGAACCGGTGCGCCCGTTGCCCCCCGTGGGTACGGGTCGGCCCGGGACCTGTCGTACCGTTCACCCGACCCATCCCGGCGAGCGACGAAGGCAGAGCAGCGGATGACCAAGGCACGGCCCGGGGACACCCCCCGACGCGGACGACTGCTGGCCCTCACCGCCCTGGCGGCCGGCCTGGGCGCGACCGTCTGGTCGCTGCGCGACCTGCCGGCGGCGTTCGGGCGGCGCCCGGACGGCGAGCGCGAGGAGCGGGTGCGCAACTCCCCGCAGTACCGCGACGGCGTCTTCCACAACGCGCCGTCCATACTCGCCCGCACCGCCGGGGCGCCCGGCTTCGACCGCGCCACCGCCCGCCGGATGCTCTTCGAGCGCGAGGGCCGCGTCCCCGCCCACCCGGTGCCGACCGTCCGCCCCGCCACCCCGCCCGGTCCGGCGGCCGAGGGCGTGGAGATCACCTGGTACGGGCACGCCTCCGCGCTGGTGGAGATCGAGGGCTTCCGGGTGCTGCTCGACCCGATCTGGAGCGACCGCTGCTCCCCCTCCGCACACATCGGCCCCAAGCGGCTGCACCCGGTGCCGGTCGAGCTGGAGGAGCTGCCGCCGGTCGACGCGGTGCTGATCTCGCACGACCACTACGACCACCTGGACATGGCCACGGTCAAGCGACTGGTGCGCAGCCAGTCCGCGCCCTTCGCGGTGCCGCTCGGTATCGGCGCCCACCTGCGCCGCTGGGGCGTCCCTGAGCACCGGATCATCGAGCTGGACTGGGACGAGACCTGCAACCTGGGCGAGCTGGTGCTCACCCTCACCGCCGCGCACCACTTCTCCGGCCGCGGTCTGACCCGCAACACCACCCTCTGGGGCTCCTGGGTGATCGCCGGCCCGAACCGCAAGGTCTTCTACACCGGCGACTCCGGCTACTTCGAGGGCTACGCCCGGATCGGCGAGCAGCACGGCCCGTTCGACGCCGCGCTGGTCCAGATCGGCGCCTACGACGCGGCCTGGGCGGACATCCACATGACCCCCGAGGACGCCGTCCTCGCCCACCGGGACCTGACGGCCGGCCTGTTGGTGCCCGTCCACTGGTGCACCTTCAACCTGGGCCTGCACCCGTGGGCGGAGCCGATCGAACGGCTGTTGAAGGAGGCCAAGGAGCACGCCGTCCCGCTGGCGGTGCCGCGGCCCGGCGAGCGGGTGGACGTGGACAACCCGCCGGAGCTCGACGGCTGGTGGGAGTCCGTCGGCTGACGGCCCCGAACCGGGGATCGATCCTACGGTCGTACCGAGAGAAACCGCAGCACACCCGACGAAATGCGCTGGCCGGAAACCCGGTGGACGGGAAATGATGCGGTGCGGAGCCCCTGTGGCCCCGCACCGCCACCCTCCGCGACCTGGGAGCCCGATTGCCTCCGATCCCTCCGGCCGACCTCGCCGGCGCCAGGCCCGACCGCGCCGTCGACCCGCTGTTCCTCGCCCTGCCGCTGCGCACCCTCGCCGACGCCGCCCTCACCCGGGCCCGTGAACTCGGCGCGAGCCACGCCGACTTCCGCCTGGAGCGGATCCGCAGCGCCTCCTGGCGGCTGCGCGACGCCCGTCCGGCCGGCACCTCCGACAGCGTGCAGCTCGGCTTCGCCGTCCGGGTGCTGCTCGACGGCGCCTGGGGCTTCGCCGCCGGCGTCGACCTCACCACCGCCGCGGCGGCGAAGGTCGCCGAGCAGGCCGTCGCGGTGGCCCGCCTCTCCGGCGGGATCAGCCGGGCGGCCGGCTCCGCCGAGCGGGTCGAGCTGGCCGACGAGCCGGTCCACCGGGACGTCACCTGGGTCTCCTCGTACGAGGTCAACCCCTTCGAGGTGCCGGACGCCGAGAAGACCGCGCTGCTCGCCGAGCGCAGCTCCCGGCTGCTGGCCGCCGAGGGCGTCTCGCACGTCCAGGCGGCCCTGCTGACCGTCCAGGAGAACAAGTTCTACGCGGACACCGCGGGCACGGTGACCACCCAGCAGCGGATCCGGCTGCACTCGGAGCTGGAGGCCACCTCGGTCGACGAGCGCACCGGCGCCTTCGACTCGATGCGCACCCTCGCCCCGCCGGTCGGCCGCGGCTTCGAGCACCTGACCGGCACCGGCTGGGACTGGGACGCCGAACTCGCCGAACTGCCGGTCCTGCTGGCCGAGAAGATGAAGGCCCCGAGCGTCAAGGCCGGCCTGTACGACCTGGTCATCGACCCGTCCAACCTGTGGCTGACCATCCACGAGTCGATCGGCCACGCCACCGAGCTGGACCGCGCGCTCGGCTACGAGGCCGCCTACGCCGGCACCTCCTTCGCCACCTTCGACAAGCTCGGCTCGCTGCGCTACGGCTCCGACCTGATGCATGTCACCGGCGACCGGACCGCCGAGCACGGCCTGTCCACCATCGGCTACGACGACGAGGGCGTCGCCACCCAGTCCTGGGACCTGGTCCGGGACGGCGTCCTGGTCGGCTACCAACTGGACCGCGGCATGGCCAAGTTGAAGGGCTTCGAGCGCTCCAACGGCTGCGCCTTCGCGGACTCCCCGGCACACGTCCCGGTACAGCGGATGGCCAACGTCTCGCTGCAGCCCGCCGCCGACGGCCCGGACACCGAGGGCCTGTTCGCCGGGGTGGAGAACGGTCTGTACATCGTTGGCGACCGCTCCTGGTCGATCGACATGCAGCGCTACAACTTCCAGTTCACCGGGCAGCGCGCCTACGCCATCAAGAACGGCGAACTCGCGGGCCAGGTCAAGGACTTCGCCTACCAGGCCACCACCACCGACTTCTGGGGCTCGATGGCGGCGGTCGGCGGCCCGCAGACCTACGTGCTCGGCGGCGCCTTCAACTGCGGCAAGGCGCAGCCCGGCCAGGTCGCGGCGGTCAGCCACGGCTGCCCGTCGGCGCTGTTCCGGAACGTCAACGTGCTCAACACCCAGCAGGAGGCGGGTCACTGATGACCGCGATGCAGCCCCACGAACTCGTCGAGCTGGCGCTCGGCCTCTCCCGCGCCGACGGCTGCGTGGTGATCGCCGACGAGGAGTCCACCGCCAACCTGCGCTGGGCCGGCAACGCCCTGACCACCAACGGCGTCACCCGCGGCCGTCGGCTGACGGTGATCGCCACCGTGGCCGGCGCCGAGGGCACCGCCTCCGGCGTGGTCTCCCGCGAGGCCGTCACCCAGGAGGACGTCGAAGGCCTGGTGCGGGCCGCCGAGGAGGCCGCCCGCGCGGCCGGCCCGGCCGAGGACGCCCAGCCCCTGGTCGCCGACCGGCCCGCCTCCCCGGACTTCACCGAGCCGCCCGCGGAGACCTCGATCGCGGTCTTCGACGCCTTCGGCCCCGCCCTCGGCGAGGCCTTCGCCCGCGCCGCCGCCCAGGGCGAGCTGCTGTACGGCTTCGCCCGCCACGAGCTGACCTCCAGCTACCTGGGCACCTCCACCGGCCTGCGGCTGCGCCACGACCAGCCCACCGGCATGGTCGAGATCAACGCCAAGACCGCCGACCTGTCCGGCTCGGCCTGGGTCGGCGCCGCCACCCGGGACTTCACCGACGTCGACGTCGCCGACCTGCACACCGAGCTGACCAGGCGCCTCGGCTGGGGCGCCCGCAAGGTGGACCTGCCGGCCGGCCGCTACGAGACGCTGCTGCCGCCCTCGGCCGTCGCCGACCTGATGGTCTACCTCAGCTGGTCCTCCGGCGGCCGGGACGCCCACGAGGGCCGGACGGTCTTCTCCAAGCCCGGCGGGGGCACCCGGATCGGCGACAAGCTCAGCGGCCTGCCGCTGACCCTGCGCTCCGACCCGCAGGAGGACGGCCTGCAGGCCCCGCCGTTCGTGCTCACCCACTCCACCGGCGGGGACGCCTCGGTCTTCGACAACGGCGAGCCGGTCTCCGCCACCGAGTGGATCCGCGAGGGCGTGCTGAACGACCTGGTCACCAGCCGCCACTCGGCCGGCCTCACCGGGCTGCCGGTGCGCCCGGCGATCGACAACCTCGTCCTGGAGACGGCCGACCAGGAGTCGGCGCCGACCCTGGACGAGATGATCGCCCGCACCGAGCGCGGCCTGCTGCTCACCTGCCTCTGGTACATCCGTGAGGTGGACCCGGCGACGCTGCTGCTCACCGGCCTCACCCGGGACGGCGTCTACCTGGTGGAGAACGGCGAGGTGGTCGGCGCGGTCAACAACTTCCGGTTCAACGAGTCCCCGGTGGACCTCCTCGACCGGATCACCGAGGTGGGCCGCACCGAACGCTGCCTGCCCCGCGAGTGGAGCGACTGGTTCACCCGCACCGCGATGCCACCCGTGCGTGTCGCGGACTTCAACATGAGTTCGGTCAGCCAGGCCTCTTAGCCGCTGACCAACGGGGGATACGAGAGACATGATGGACGAGAAACGGCTGGTCAGGTCGAGCAGGATGCTGTCGCGCATCCTGCGGCACGAGCCCGGACTGGTGGGGGTCACGCTGGACGGGTCCGGCTGGGTGCGGATCGACGTCCTGCTCGCCGCGCTCGCGGAGAAGGGCAGGCCGCTCACCCGGGCCGAGCTGGACCACGTGGTGGCCACCAACGACAAGCGCCGCTTCGGCTACTCGCCGGACGGTCTCTCGATCCGCGCGAACCAGGGCCACACGGTGGCGGTCGACCTCGGCCTGGCCGCCGCCGTGCCGCCCCACGTGCTCTACCACGGCACCGCCGACCGGCACCTGGCGGCGATCTTCCGCGAGGGCCTGCGCCCGATGTCCCGCGGGGACGTCCACCTCTCGGCGGACCCCGAGACGGCGACCGGGGTCGGCGCCCGGCACGGCCGCCCGGTGGTGCTGACGGTGAACGCGGCCGCGATGACGGCGGCCGGCCACGAGTTCCGGCTCAGCGAGAACGGCGTCTGGCTCACCGACGCCGTCCCCCCGCAGTACCTCTCCCGGCGCTCGTAGGGGGCAGGCACGCCGCCACGCCCGAAGGGCCTGTCCGCTCCGCCGGACAGGCCCTTCGGCTACCCGACCGGGTGGGTCCGCCCCACCCGGTCTCGTCGTCGGGACCGCCCGGGCGTACCGTGAGGAGGCCGCGCGGCCAGGCGCGGAGGAGCGTGACGAGGGCGGTAGGACACATGGGCAAGAGCGCCGGCGACGGGCAGGTCTTCCGGATCACGGGGGCGCGCAGCAGCCTCACCGAGGACGTCCGGGGGCGCCAGCGCCGCTACGTCATCTCGATGCTGCTCCGCACGGTCTGCGTGCTGCTCGCGGTGGTGCTGTGGGACGTCCAGCGCTGGCTGGCGGTCGCGGCGCTGGCGGGCGGCGTGCTGCTGCCGTACTTCGCGGTGCTGATCGCCAACGCGGGCCGGGAGCGGGCCCCGGGCCTGCCGAGCACCTTCGACATCCCGCTGGACACCCCGCTGATGCTGGGCCCCGGTGGGAGGGGTGGGGCGGGTGCGACCACCGGTACGGGAGGGACGAAGGCCGCTGCCACCGATCCTTCACAGGACGTGGACTGACTGTCCGCTTCACCCCGGTCCGACCACATCCGGCCGGGCCGAAGCTCAAAAGAAGCTCAGATTAATCATGCAAGACCTCCCCATCCTCAGGTCTCGGCGTGACATACTGCGTACGCGCTCCGCATCCCCCGTCGGAGCGACGGACCGACGCCGGGCGGCTCCCCCCGTGGCTGCCCGGCGTCGCCATGCCCGGATCCGGCCGTCCCGACCGGGCGTGACAGACTGGCGGTGCGGATTCACCCGCCTGTTTGACCCGCCTATCGCTGAGGACGGCCCGATGGACACCCCGCAGACGCCGATCTGCTCCGCCAAGGGCTGCCGGGCGGACGCCGGCTGGGTGCTGGTGTGGAACAACCCCAAGCTGCACACCCCGGACCGCCGCAAGACCTGGCTCGCCTGTGACGAGCACCGCGAGCACCTGTCCCAGTTCCTCGGTGTGCGCGGCTTCCTCAAGGAGGTCGTCGCCTTCGCCGACTGGACCCCCGAGACCCCCGGCGAGACGGTCTAGCGAGAAGCGGTCCAGCGAGAAGCGGTCTAGCCGCCGATCGCGGACATCGGCCGCTCGGGCTGCAGGAACTCCGGGTCGTCGATCCCGGCCCCGGCCTTCTTGCCCCACATCGCCGCCCGCCACAGCGCGGCGAGCTCGGCGTCGTCCGCGCCCGAGCGCAGCGCGGTGCGCAGGTCCGTCTCCCCGGTCGCGAACAGGCAGTTGCGCACCTGGCCGTCGGCGGTCAGCCGGGTCCGGTCGCAGGCGCGGCAGAACGGCCGGGTGACGGAGGCGATCACACCGACCCGGCCCGGGCCGCCGTCCACCTGCCAGCGCTCGGCGGGCGCCGCGCCGCGATGGGCGGACGGCTCCGGGGTGAGCGTGAAGCGGGTGCGGAGCAGTTCGAGGATCTCCTCCGCGGTGACCATCGACGTCCGGTCCCAGCCGTGCTGGGCGTCCAGCGGCATCTGCTCGATGAAGCGCAGCTCGTAGTCCCGCTCCAGGCACCAGCCCAGCAGGTCGGCCGCCTCGTGGTCGTTGACCCCGCGCATCAGCACCGCGTTCAGCTTGACCGGCGTCAGCCCGGCGGCCTCGGCGGCGGCCAGCCCGTCCAGGACGTCCCCGTGGCGTCGCCGGCGGGTGAGGGTGTGGAACACCTCGGGGTCGAGGGTGTCCAGCGAGACGTTGACCCGGTCCAGCCCGGCCTCGCGCAGCGCCGTCGCGGTGCGGGACAGCCCGATGCCGTTGGTGGTCAGCGAGAGTTCGGGCCGCGGCTCCAGTTGCGCGCAGGCGGCCACGATGGCGACCAGCCCGGGGCGCAGCAACGGCTCGCCGCCGGTGAAGCGGACCTCGCGCACGCCCAGGTCGCGCACGGCGACCGTGACCAGCCGGACGATCTCCTCGTCGGTCAGCAGGTCCGGCTTGGCCAGCCACTGCAGCCCCTCCTCCGGCATGCAGTAGGTGCAGCGCAGGTTGCACCGGTCCGTGAGGGAGACCCGCAGGTCGACGGCCTGGCGTCCGAAGGTGTCGAGCAGCACGTGCGTCCTTCCCGAAATGCGGCCGGCCCGGCCACCGTCAGGCGGGCCGGGCCAGCATAGTCATCGCGGGACGATCAATGGGCGCCCAGTCCGGTCAGCGAGCGGACCTCCAGTTCAGCGTACTTCGCCGGGTCGGGGCGCTCGGTGGACAGCAGGGTGCCGATCCAGCCCGCCAGGAAGCCGATCGGGATGGAGACCAGCCCGGGGTTCTCCAGCGGGAACCAGTGGAAGTCGGAGTTCGGGAAGAGCGACTTGGGGGTTCCGGACAGCACCGGGGAGAACACCACCAGCACCACCGAGGAGATCAGTCCGGCGTAGACCGAGCTGACCGCGCCCGCGGTGGTGAAGCGCTTCCAGAACAGCGAGTAGAGCAGGGTCGGCAGGTTCGCCGAGGCGGCCACCGCGAAGGCCAGCGCGACCAGGGCGGCGGTGCTGAGCTTGCCCGCGTAGAGGCTGAGCACGATGGAGACCGCGCCGATCGCGACGGCGGCCCACTTCGCCGACAGCACCTCCTCCTTCTCGCTCGCCCTGCCGCGCCGGATCACGTTGGCGTACAGGTCGTGCGCGAACGAGGCCGAGGAGGCCAGGGTGAGACCGGCGACCACGGCGAGGATGGTGGCGAAGGCGACCGCCGAGATCACCGCGAGCATGATCGCCCCGCCGGTGGTGCCGGCCCCGCCGCCGAGCTGCTCGGCGAGCAGCGGCGCCGCGGTGTTCCCGGACGGCGTCTTGCCCTCGACGGCCACCATGCCGCTGCGGCCGACCAGCGCCGCCGCGCCGAAGCCGAGCGCCAGGGTCATCAGGTAGAAGACGCCGATGATGCCGATCGCCCAGAGCACCGACTTCCGGGCCGCCTTGGCGGTGGGCACGGTGTAGAAGCGGACCAGGATGTGCGGCAGGCCCGCGGTGCCGAGCACCAGGGCGATCCCCAGGCTGATGAAGTCGAGCTTGGAGGTGTTGCTGGCCCCGTACTTCAGCCCGGGTTCGAGGAAGGCCGCCCCCTTGCCGCTCGCGGAGGCGGCGGCGCCGAGCAGCTCCGAGGGGTTGAAGTGGTACTTGGCGAGTACCAGGACGGTCATCAGCGCGGCGCCGGCGATCAGCAGCACCGCCTTGACGATCTGCACCCAGGTGGTGCCCTTCATGCCCCCTATCACCACGTAGATGATCATCAGGGCGCCCACCGCGAGGATGGTCCAGCGCTTGGCGCCCTCCCCGGTGACCCCCAGCAGCAGGGCCACCAGCGCCCCGGCACCGACCATCTGGGCGAGCAGGTAGAAGATCGACACCACGATGGTGGACACCCCGGCCGCGGTGCGCACCGGGCGCTGGCGCATCCGGAACGCGAGCACGTCCGCCATGGTGAACCGCCCGGAGTTGCGCAGCGGCTCGGCGATCAGCAGCAGCGCGACCAGCCAGGCGACCAGGAAGCCGATCGAGTACAGGAAGCCGTCGTAGCCGTTGAGCGCGATCAGCCCGGCGATGCCGAGGAAGGAGGCGGCGGACATGTAGTCGCCGGAGATCGCCAGGCCGTTCTGGAAGCCGGTGAAGCCGCGGCCGCCGGCATAGAAGTCGGATGCGCTGCGGTTCTGCCGCCCGGTCCAGACTGTGATGACCAGGGTGGCCAGGACGAAGGCCCCGAACAGGCTCATCGTCAGGCCGCGGTGCTCGGTGGCGGAGCTGGCGAGCAATGTCATTCGGCGGACTCCCGGGGGGCGTGGACGACGGCTCCGTGCGCCTCGCGGATCGCGGTGGCGGCCGGGTCGATCCGCCGGTCCGCGTAGCGGGCGTACCAGGCGGCGATCGCGAAGGTGGTGGCGAACTGCAGCAGCCCGAGCACCAGGGCCACGTTGACGTGCCCGAACACCTTGGCGCCCATCAAGCCCGGGGCGTAGCACGAGAGCAGGACGTAGAGCAGGTACCAGAGCACGAAGCCGATGGTGACCGGGAAGGCGAAGCTCCGGAACGAGCGCCGCAGGGCACGGAACTCCTCGCTGTCGTCGATGAGTTGGACTTCCGTGGCGGATGTGGTGATCGGCGGCGAATCCACTCTCTCTCCTCACTCCTTCGGCGTAGCTGGCACACGGGGAACGATCGAACGTGAGGGGCGTCACATTTCGCGGCGCCGCGCAATGCTAGGAGCGTCGTGCCCGCCCCGAAAGGGGTTGACCGCGATCAGCCATCCGTTCACCCCCTCACGCCACACGAATGGCCGAAAATCACCACCCGTGTCACCCCGCGCCTCCCCCGCCCCATGCGCGAGGGGCGGCACCGACCAGCGGTGCCGCCCCTCGTGACGACGCGTCAGAAATCGATCAGGGAGCGGTCAGAAGGCGATCCGGACCTTGAGCGCCGAGCGGTCGTCCATCGCCCGGTAGCCGTCCGGCACGCCGTCCAGGTCGACCGTGCGGTCGAAGACCAGGCCCGGCTCGATGGCCCCGGACAGCACGTCCGGCAGCAGCTCGGGGATGTACGCGCGGGCCGGCGCGACGCCGCCGTTCAACGAAACGTTTCGGCCGAACATCTGACCGATGTCCACGCCCGCGCTGCCGCCGTGCGGCACCCCGACGTACCCGACCGCACCGCCGTCCCGGGTGATCGAGATGGCCGTCCGCATCGACTCCTCGGTGCCGACCGCCTCCAGCACCGCGTGCGCGCCCTGGCCGCCGGTCAGCTCCTTGACCGCCTCGACGGCGGCGTCGCCGCGCTCGGCCACCACGTCCGTCGCCCCGAAGCGCCGGGCCAGCTCGGTCCGGGCCGTGTGCCGGCCCAGCGCGATGATCCGGCCCGCGCCCAGCCGGTGCGCCGCCAGGACGCCGCACAGGCCCACCGCGCCGTCGCCGACCACCGCGACCGTCGACCCGGGCCGCACGCCCGCCGAGACCGCCGCGTGGTGCCCGGTTGACATCACGTCCGACAGCGCCAGCAGCCCGGGCAGCAGCTTCTCGTCACCCGCCGCCTCCTTCGGCAGCTTCACCAGCGTCCCGTCCGCGAACGGCACCCGCACCGCCTCGCCCTGGCCGCCGTCCGAGCCGACCTGCCCCCAGAACCCGCCGTGCGGGCAGGAGGTCTGCAGGCCTTCGCGACAGAAATCACACGTCCCGTCCGACCAGACGAACGGCGCCACCACCAGGTCGCCCTTGGCGAAGCCGCGCACCTCGGCGCCGGCCTCCTCGACCACGCCCAGGAACTCGTGCCCGATCCGCTGCCCGGCCACCCGCTGGGCCACCCCGCGGTAGGCCCAGAGGTCGCTGCCGCAGATGCAGGCGTTCACCACCCGCAGCACCACGTCCGTCGGGTGCTGGATCACCGGGTCCGGAACGTCCTCGATCCGGATGTCGTTGGGGCCGTGGATCACGGTGGCACGCATGCGCTGTTCCTCACTGAAAACGATCTCGACCAGGTGTACGACACCCCCGCCGACCACTCTATTCCGGCCGGTCGGTCGGAACACTCCGGCCGAGCCCCCGCGCACCGCCCCTTATCCTGTTGGACCATGCAACCGATCCCGCCCGCGCCGAGGACCACCCTGGTCCCCGCCCAGCGCTCCGCCGCCCCCACCGAGGGCTTCGCGGTCGTCGACGTCGAGACCACCGGTCTCGGGCGCTCCGACCGCGTCATCTCGGCCGGCGTCTACCAGCTGGACCCCGAGGGCGAGGTCACCGACCACTGGTACACCCTGGTCAACCCCGAGCGGGACCCGGGCCCGGTCTGGATCCACGGCCTGACCGCCGAGCTGCTCTCCGGCGCCCCGACCTTCCCGCAGATCGCCGACGAGTTCGCCGAGCGGCTGCGCGGCCGGGTCCTGGTCGCGCACAACGCGCTCTTCGACTGGAACATGATCTCCCGCGAGTTCTCCCGGGCCGGCCTGCGCGCCCCGGTCGAGCAGCGGATCTGCACCATGGTCCTCTCCCGCGACCTGCGCCTGCCGCTGCCCAACGGCAAGCTGGCCTCGCTCGCCGCCCACTTCGGCGTCCAGCAGCGCCACGCCCACAACGCCCTGGACGACGCCCGGGTGCTCGCCGAGGCCTTCCGCCCCAGCCTGCACCTCGCCCGGCTCGGCGGCGTCCCACTGCCGCTGCAGAACTGCGTCGCGGTCACCGACCTCGGAGAGGACGAGCCCGCCGCCCCCGGCCGCGCCTCCTGGACCGGCTCGAACTACCGCCAGGCCAAGAAGCGCCCGCCCTGCCCGTACCCCAACCCGGGGCGCTGGCAGGACGGGCGACCGCTGGTCCAGGGCATGCGGGTGGCCTTCACCGGCGACACCGCCACCGACCGCGAGCTCCTCGAGGACCGCGCCGTCGAGGCCGGACTGCACATCGCCACCTCCGTGAGCCGCCTCACCAGCCTGCTGGTCACCAACGAGCCGGACAGCTGGAGTGGCAAGGCCCGCAAGGCCCGCGAGGTCGGCACCCCGGTGGTCACCGAGGACGCGTTCCTGCAACTGCTGCGCGAGGTCGCCCCGCACCCCGGTGCGTGAGCCGGTTGTGAGGTCGGCGTACCGTTCCCATGTGTACCGTTTTCTGCTGACCCGCCAGTGGCTGATCACCATCCTGATCGCGCTGCTGCTGATCCCCGCGACGATCAAGCTGGGCTTCTGGCAGCTGCACCGCCACGAGGCACGGGTGGCCCGGAACGAGCTGATCGGCAAGGCCCTCACGGCCGCCCCGGTCCCCTTCGACACCCTGTCGCCGACCCCGGGCTTCGCGGTCCCCAAGGACCTCACCTGGCGCGCGGTGACCGCCACCGGCCAGTACGACCCGGCACACGAGTTCGTGGTCCGCAAGCGGACCGACTCCAGCGGGACCATCGGCTACTTCGTCGTGACCCCGCTCAAGCTCTCCGACGGCAGAGGCACCGTCCTGGTCAACCGCGGCTGGGTCGCCTCCGGCACCGGCGCCACCCAGTACCCGCCCGTCCCGGCCGCCCCCGCCGGCGAGGTCTCCCTCACCGGCCGCCTGCGCGCCGAGGAGACCTACGGCGCCAGCGGCATCAAGGACCGCAGCGGCCTGCCCGACCGCCAGTACAACCTGATCAACACCGACGAGCAGGCCAAGGAGAGCGGCGCCGCCCTCCTCGGCGGCTACCTCGAACTCGCCGCCACCACCCCGGCCCCGGCCGACCAGCCCCAGCTGATCCCCGAGCCCAACCACTCCGACATCGGCCCGCACATGGCCTACGCCATCCAGTGGTGGCTGTTCACCGCGATGATCCCGGTCGGCGTCTGGATCCTCGCCCGCCGCGAGGCCAAGGACCGCGCCAAGCAGGCCGCCGAACCGGAGACCGCCACCGAGCCCGTCCCGGCCTAGGGCCCGTCCTAGAGCACGTCCGCCAGCTCCCGCAGCAGCCGCGCCTTCGCCCGCGCCCCCACCACCGACCGCACCGGCTGCCCCTCCCGGAACACCATCAGCGTCGGCATCGAGAGCACCCCGTACGCCGCCTGCGTCCGCGGATTGCGGTCCACGTCGACGCTCACCACCCGCAGCCGGTGCGCCTCCTCCCGCGCGATGTCCGCCAGCACCGGCGCCATCATCCGGCACGGCGGGCACCAGTCCGCCGTGAAGTCCACCAGCACCGGCCCCTCGGCCGCCAGCACCTCCGCAGCGAAGGTCTCGTCCGTCACCGCCGGCACTCCCTCGATCCGCACCATCGTCTACTCCTCCGTCAGCTCGCACAGTGGTGGTTGCTCGGAAGCCGCGAGGTCGTCCCGCGCCCGCACCGCCCGCTCGAACTGCCCGGCCACCCGCGCCCGTGCCTCCTGCAGCCGCGCGATGCAGTCGTCCAGCTCGGCGAGCTTGCGCTCGTACACCTCCAGCGACGCCGGACACGAGTCCCCCTCCGGGTGCCCCGCCCGCAGGCACTCCACGAACAGGCGGGTCTCCTCCAACCCGAACCCGAAGTCCTGCAGCATCCGGATCTCCCGCAACAGCCGCAGATCCCCCTCGTCGTACGCCCGGTACCCGTTGCCCGCCCGCCGGGCCGGCAACAACCCCAACTGCTCGTAGTACCGCAACGCCCGCGTGGTCGTCCCCGCCCGCTCCGCCAACTCCCCGATCCGCATGCCCGACCCGCTCCTCCCGCGCTTCCGGCAACGACGGTAAACCTTCCCCCGGACGTCAACGCCAGCGCGCGGAGGCCTCAGTGCTGCGAGTTGTGGAAACCGATCAGCACCGCGCCCCACCAGCCGGCCTGGGAGACCGCCGCGGAGACCGCACCGCGGGTCAGCAGCCGCGCCGGCGGACGCAGTTCGCCGTAGGCCGCGAGCCGGGGGTGCAGCACGCTCGCGTACAGCCCGTTGAATCCGATCAGCAGGACCAGCAGCAGCTTGATCTGGGTCAGCCCGGAGGACAGCTGCGGTTCGAGCAGCATCCCGCTGAGCGTCAGCCCGGCCAGCCCGCCCCACACCGGTACGTGCAGCGGCGCGGTGAACTCCACCACCTGGCGCAGCGTGCGTCGGCCGAGCAGCCAGAGCAGCCCGTAGTAGTCGATCGCCAGCACCGCGCCGAGCCCGACCACCAGCGAGGCCAGGTGCACGAACAGCGCGGCGGTGTGCAGCGCGGGATCGGCGTGCAGGTGGCCGGCCGTCCAGGCGCTGACGGCCCACAGCAGGAACACCGCGACGGTGGCGACGGCCAGGCGCGCCCTGCGCTGCTGCGCCTCCTCCGACGTGGCGGCGGAACCCCCCGGGAGCGGGACGATCGGGTGGGACTCGGACATGGGGGGCTCCGCGGTGGTGCGTCGGGGGGGGGAAGCAAGGGTAGGTTTCCCTAACTTCGTGCGCCCGTCAACTTGCGTCCACGATCCCGCCCGGCACTACCCCGACCGCCCGGCACCCTGCAGGATGTCCTCATGGATCTCGGACTGAAAGACAAGGCGTACATCGTCACCGGCGCCACCCGCGGCCTCGGCTTCGCAGCCGCCCGGGAGCTCGCCGCCGACGGCGCCCGGGTACTGGTGAGCGGCCGGAGCAAGGAGGCCGTCGACAAGGCCGTGGCCGAACTCGGCGCTCCCGGCACCGCCCACGGGCTGGTGGCCGACAACGCCTCCCCCGACACCGCCGAACGCCTCGTCGCCGAGGCCCGGCAGCAGTTCGGCCGTCTCGACGGCATCCTGATCAGCGTGGGCGGCCCCCAGGCCGGCCCGGTCGAGACCACCCCCGAGGAAGCCTGGCGCGACGCCTTCGAATCCGTCTTCCTCGGCGCCCTCCGCCTCGCCCGCACTGCCGCCGCCACGCTCCCCGAGGGCGGTGTGATCGGCTTCGTGCTCTCCAGCTCGGTCCGCCAGCCGATCCCCGGCCTGGGCATCTCCAACGGCCTGCGCCCCGGCCTCGCGATGGCCGCCAAGGCGCTCGCCGACGAGCTCGGGCCGCGCGGCATCCGCGTGGTCGGCCTGCTCCCGGCCCGGATCGACACCGACCGGGTCCGCGAGCTCGACGCCCTCGCCGCCGACCCGGAGGCCGCCCGGGCCGAGGCCAACGCCGGCATCCCGCTGGGCCGTTACGGCACCCCCGAGGAGTTCGGCAAGGTCGCCGCGTTCCTGCTCTCCCCCGCCGCCTCCTACCTGACCGGCCTGATGGTCCCGGTCGACGGCGGCGCCCTGCGCACCCTCTGACCGGATGCCCCAGGAGTTCTGTCCCGTGAGGTTGGGAATGCGGCTCAGAACACCTAGACCACCCGCGACTGCTTCCGCCGCCGCCGGGGCCACCGGTGCCTCGGCTCGGCGGGGGCGGCCTGCAGCACCCGGATCCGCAGATCCGCCGGCAGCTCCGGCAGCCCCAGACTGCCGCACGCGTCGGTCCGGGGTCCGTCCTCGAAGTGCTCCACCAGTCCGGCCGGGTCCCCGCCCGGCGTCAGCCGCACCGCGCCGCGCAGGCGCGGATGCCTCGGCGCCCGAACCAGCCGGACCCCTGCCCGCTCGACCTCGGGCAGTACGGCCGTCCCGGTCGCCAGCGCCTCCTCCAACGCCCGCGCGCTGACCCGCAGTCGAAGCCCGCTCACCCCCGGCGTCGGGACCTCGATGCTCGACAGCCCGGTGCGTCTCAGCTGCGCCACCAGCCACCACACCATCCCCGCCACCAGCACGGCCAGACCGCCGATCACCGTCGGCCACCACCACGTCGAGGACACCCAGCGCCCCCGCGTCCGCGCACTCACCACCGGCTGGTCCGGGGACGTCAGCGGCCACGACGCCGGCGGGTGCACGCCCAAGCGCCGGTACAGATCGAGCCCGCCCGCCAGCACCAGCACCCCCACACCCAGCAGGACGACCCCGACCACCCCCAGCAGCACCCGGTTGACAACCGTCCGCCTCACCCCGCCGCCCCCGTCCCCGTCCCCGTCCCCGTCTCTGCCTCTGTCCCCGTCCCCGTCTCTGCCTCTGCCTCTGCCTCTGTCCCCGTCTCTGCCTCGGCCTCGGCCTGCGGGCCCTGCCCCGACCCGCGCCTGCCCGCCGCCCGGACATCCAGCCGCAGCGGCCGCGCCAACCCGACCCGGTCCAGCTCCTCCCGCAACTGCCGCTGCACCGACGCCGGGTCCGCCGGCCCGACCAGCGAGACCCGCACCCGCCGCCGCCCGACCCGGATCCGCAGGTGGTCGATCCCGGTCAGCCCCGCCGCCCGGTCCGTCAGCAGGTGCCCGATCCCGGCCCGGTCGACGGCCGCGGCGGTCCCCCCGTACGGGCGCAGCACCAACCACTGCCGCAGCCCGGGCGCGATCGCCAGCCACAGCAGCCACCCACCGAGCAGCGTCGCCGCCCCGGCGCCCACCAGCACCCACGGGTCGTCGAGGTGCCGGGTCGCCAGCTCGTCCGCGATCTGCGCCCGCCACCTGCGCGGCGGCTGCCCGGCCCGGACCGCGATCACGTCGTACAGCAGGGCGCCCGCGACCACCAGCACCGCCGTGGCCACCACCACCGCGGCCGCCGTCCGCGGTGCCCGCAGCCGCTTCGCCGTCACCATCCCGCCGTCCGCCGCCGGGAGCGCTTCCTCGGCCGTCTCGGTGGCGCTCACTCCGCTCCCCCCGTCACCAGCTTCTCGACCACGACCACCACGTCCGACACCTTGGTCCCGGTCAGCCCCGCCACCCGCGCGGCGATCGCCGCGCGCACCGCCTTCGCCAGGCCGGCGACATCCGCCGGAAAGGGCAGGTCGAGCTCGACCCGGACGGTCACCGTGCTGCCGGGCACCGCCACCGAGACCCGCGGCGGCGCCCCCTTCCGCCGTCCGGCGGGCCAGGCCGCGGCCAGCACCTCGTGCGCCGCCCGGGCGGCGATCCGGGCGTAGACGCGGTCGGCGACGCGCAGCCGCCCCCGCCGCCCCGCGGTGAGACCAGGCCCGGGGGCCGGGCCGGAGGCAGCGCTCGCCATCAACGACGCCGGTCGCGGCCGCGGAGCAGGTCCCCGAGCTCGCCCAGCTCGATGTCGCCCTCCAGCAGGCGCCCGGCCACGAAGCCGACCAGCCCGAGCGCCGCCACCAGCAGGAACGCCGCGAACCCCCCGAAGTACCCGGCGAAGCCGAGGGCCATGCCCACCACCAGGCCGACGATGGCCAGGTTCATCCGCTACTCCCTCGTTCCGCGCTGCCTCGCGCTCCGCTCCCGCCACCCGCTACTTGAGCCTGGTCCGCTGCCCCGGCGCCGTCACCGGCTCCTCTTCCTCCTCGAACTCGGGTTCGTCCGGGAGGTGGACGTCGTTGACCGCGATGTTGACCTCGACGACCTCCAGGCCGGTCATCCGCTCCACCGCGGTGATGATGTTCTCCCGCACCTGGCGGGCGAGTTCGGGAATGACCACGCCGTACTCGACCACCAGGGCGATGTCGATCGCGGTCTGCTTCTCGCCGACCTCGGCCTTGATGCCCCGGCCGATGCTGGACTTGCCGCCGGGCACCCGGTCCCGCATCGCGCCGAACGTACGGGCGAGCCCGGAGCCCAGCGCGTGGATGCCCGAGACCTCCCGGGCGGCCATCCCGGCGATCTTCTCCACCACGCCGACGGCCAGCGCCGTACGGCCGCGCTCCGCGAGCGGCTTCGCACCGCCGGAGGAGCCCGGCGGCGGACCGGGGGTCGGGGCGCCGCCGGCGTTCTTGTGCAGGGTCGCGGGCGTCGGAGTGTCAGGCATGGGCGTATCTCCCGTCGTACGGCTCCAGCTATATCGCAAACCTCCCCAACTCTGACATTTCGCCACGTTCCGCGCCCGCCGAGCGGCACCCGCCCGGCCCCGCCGCGAGACGCCCCGGCAACGCCGAAGGCCCGGCCCCGGGGTGTCCCCGGGGCCGGGCCTTCGATCGAAGAGGGGGGTCAGTCGCCGATCCCGGCGAGCTCCCGCAGCCGGCGTGCCTGCGCGACCCGTTCGGCCGAACGCTGCTCCTCGAAGGAGCGCCCCGCGGCACCCTGCAGCAGGGCCTTGGTCTCGATCACCGCTCCGCGCGGAGCGGCCAGCAGGGCCGCCGCGAGCTCGCGGGCGGCCGTGTCCAGCTCGGCGCCCGGCACGGCCAGGTTGGCCAGCCCGATCGCGGCGGACTCCTCGGCGCCGACCCAGCGGCCGGTGGCGCAGATCTCCAGCGCCCGGGCGTAGCCGACCAGCTCGGTGAGCGGCTTGGTGCCGGCCAGGTCCGGGACGAGCCCGAGCGAGGTCTCCTTCATCGCGAACTGGACGTCCTCCGCCACCACCCGCAGGTCGCAGCCGAGCGCCAGCTGGAAGCCGGCACCGACGGCGTGGCCCTGGACGACGGCGATGGAGATCAGGTCCGGACGGCGCCACCAGGTGAAGGCCTCCTGGTACGTGGCGATGGTGTCGTCCAGCTCCTTGTCGCTCGCGGCGGCGAGCTGCAGGAAGGTGGGCTCGCCCGGGATGCCCTCGGCGGTGAACATGGCCCGGTCCAGCCCGGCCGAGAAGGAGACGCCCTCCGCGCGCAGCAGGACCACCCGGACGCTGCCGGGCAGCTCGCGGCCGGCGTCGGCGAGGGCGCGCCAGAGCGCGGGCGACTGGGCGTTGCGCCGCTTGGGCTGACAGAGGGTGACGACGGCGAGTTCGCCCTCGATCTCCAGACGGACGCCGTCCCGCTCCCAGCTCGGGGCCTGCGGTTCGGTGGCGGGGGCGGTCATGCGGGGACCTCCGGTGGCGGGGGATGGTGGCTACCGGAGAGTAACAAACCTGGGCGCGCGCGGGCAGGGGCGCGGCCCGGAAAGATCGACGGGCCCGCGCGGAGAGCGGATCGGGGCGGACGGACGCCCCGGACATGACGATCGGCGGCCGGTCCACACGACCCGAGGGCGGACGCCCGGCTGTCGGTCAGCCGTCGTCTCCTCGGTCGGCGCCCTGCCGCCGCGTCATCCAGCCAATAGCTGACGAACCGTCAGGAACCGGCCCCGGCAGTTGCCTTGTTCTTGCCACGCGTGGCACCACCGCGGCCCCGGAGGATCACTCCGGACTCGCTCAGCATCCGGTGCACGAAGCCGTACGAACGACCGGTCTCCTCCGCGAGAGCGCGAATGCTCGCCCCGGAGTCGTACTTCTTCTTGAGATCGGCCGCGAGCTTCTCACGCGCGGCACCGGTCACCCGGCTGCCCTTTTTCAGAGTCTCGGCCACCCGTGCCTCCTCGTAGCGTTGCTCGGTCAGATTCCCATGATCACCCATCCACCGCCTCCTGGCCACCCATTCGACAAGGTCGATGTCGGAAATGCGTGGTCCTCCGGTGGTGATCCGAGCGCACCAGGGCGCTCACGCAGAGTGCACGCCCCCGGGCTGATTCCGCCGTTCGCCGCGAAAGGGCTGATCAGCAGTGTCGGCCCGACCACGATCGAGTGGCGGGCCGACAGGAAGTCCTTAAACGGAATCCGGGTCTACTTCATTCCCGGACACGCCGTAAGGACTAGTTTTTCTGGTCCGAAAAGCGGATGCCGCGTCTACTTCCGGTCAGGCCAACGAGACCAGATCGGCGTAGGCCGGGCTCCAGAGGTCCTCCACGCCGTCCGGCAGCAGGATGATCCGCTCCGGCTGGAGCGCGTCGACCGCGCCCTCGTCGTGGGTGACCAGCACGACCGCGCCGGAGAACTCGCGCAGCGCGCCCAGGATCTCCTCGCGGCTGGCCGGGTCGAGGTTGTTGGTGGGCTCGTCGAGCAGCAGCACGTTGGCGGAGGAGACCACCAGGGTGGCCAGCGCCAGACGGGTCTTCTCACCACCGGAGAGCACCCCGGCCGGCTTGTCCACGTCGTCGCCGGAGAACAGGAAGGAGCCGAGGATCTTGCGGATCTGCACCAGGTCGGTGTCCGGCGCGGCGGAGCGCATGTTCTCCAGGACGGTGCGCTCCGGGTCCAGGGTCTCGTGCTCCTGGGCGTAGTAGCCGATCTTCAGGCCGTGGCCCGGGATCACCTCGCCGGTGTCCGGCTCCTCGACCCCGGCGAGCATCCGCAGCAGGGTGGTCTTGCCGGCGCCGTTGAGGCCGAGGACGACGACCCGGGAGCCGCGGTCGATCGCCAGGTCCACGCCCGCGAAGATCTCCAGCGAACCGTAGGACTTGGAGAGGTCGGCCGCGGTCAGCGGGGTCTTGCCGCACGGGGCCGGGTCCGGGAAGCGCAGCTTGGCGACCCGGTCGCTCTGGCGTACCTGCTCCAGCCCGGACAGCAGCTTCTCGGCCCGGCGGGCCATGTTCTGCGCGGCCACGGTCTTGGTCGCCTTGGCGCGCATCTTGTCGGCCTGGGCGTTGAGGGTCGCGGCCTTCTTCTCGGCGTTGGCCCGCTCGCGCTTGCGGCGCTTCTCGTCGTCCTCGCGCTGCTGCTGGTACTGCTTCCAGCCCATGTTGTAGACGTCGATGGCGGACCGGTTCGCGTCCAGGTAGAAGACCTTGTTGACGACCGTCTCGACCAGGTCGACGTCGTGCGAGATGACGATGAAGCCGCCCTTGTACGTCTTCAGGAAGTCCCGCAGCCAGGCGATGGAGTCCGCGTCCAGGTGGTTGGTGGGCTCGTCGAGGAGCAGCACGTCGGAGTCCGAGAAGAGGATCCGGGCCAGCTCGACGCGGCGGCGCTGACCACCGGAGAGGGTGTGCAGCTCCTGGTTCAGGATGCGGTCCGGCAGGCCCAGCGCGGCGGCGATGGTGGCGGCCTCGGCCTCGGCGGCGTACCCGCCCTTGGTGAGGAACTCGGTCTCCAGCCGGGCGTACTTCTTCATCGCGTTGTCCCGGGTGGCGCCCTTGCCGTTCGCCATCCGCTCCTCGTTCTCGCGCATCTTCTTCAGCACGGTGTCGAGGCCGCGGGCGGAGAGGATGCGGTCCTTGGCGAGGACGTCCAGGTCGCCGGTGCGCGGGTCCTGCGGGAGGTAGCCGACCTCGCCCGAACGGGTGACGGTCCCGGCGGCGGGCAGGCCCTCGCCGGCCAGCACCTTGGTGAGGGTGGTCTTGCCGGCGCCGTTGCGCCCGACCAGGCCGATCCGGTCACCGGCGGCGACCTTGAAGCTCGCGGACTCGATCAGGATCCGGGCACCGGCGCGCAGCTCGAGGGCATTGGCGGAAATCATGGCTGGGAACTACTCCTGGGACGTGGGCGGGCGGCCGGGCTGGGGCCCGGGGCCGGGCGAGCGGGAAGGGGCTTCAATCGGCGGTCGGCGCGGTACGTGGGGCGCCGCCGCCCGCTATTGCCCGGAGGAGATGGCCATGGCGGCAAGTCTACCGGGCCGTGCGGAACACCCCGGGGGACGGACCGCCCCGGGGTACCCGCGGACCCGACGGCCCGTCGGCCACGGCTGTGACGACGACTACGGCTGCTGCGCGGACGGCTGGTCGCCCGCGGGAGCCGAGGGGGCGGCGGTGTCGGTCGCCGCCGGGACGACCGGGGCGTCCGGGGTGGCCGGGGCCACCGGTGCGCCCCCGGTCGGGGCGGCGGACGGGTCGACGCAGCCGGCCTGCGGCCGGACGGCGGCGAAGGGCGCGGCGGGGGCGCCGCAGGCCGTCTCGGACGCGGCCGCCTTGGTGTCGAAGACCCTGGGCGGGAGGATCGGGCCGTCGGTGATCTCCACCCGGCTGCGGTCCATCACCTTGACGGTCGCGGCCGGGCCGGTGCTCATCGCCCAGCCGTTGCTGTCCAGCCGGTATCCGGTGATGCCGCCGGAGACGGCCTGCCCGCTGCTGTTGGTGCAGGTGCGCGGGATGAGCACGGCGTAGTCGGTGTGCACGGCGCGCAGCGGGTCGTAGGCGCAGCCGTTGGCCGGCTTGTCGTTGTAGCGCAGGTCGCCGTCGGCGTCGCGCAGGCCCATGGTCAGGTTCGGCGTCACCAGGGCCAGCCAGGGCGAGCCGTCGCGCTGGACGGTGTGCAGCGCGGCGGCGGCCCGCTGCTTGGCGAGCTGCTTGCGCTGGGCGTCGGTCCGCTTGTCGGCGCCGGGCTCGCCGTCGCCGCGCAGCCAGTCCGCGAGGCCCGGCACCGCGCGGTGCCAGCGCACCTGGTGGTCGCCCGGACGCACCGAGGTGACCATGCCGTCGTCCCAGAGCACGATCGCGTTGTCCCCGGCCATCGCCAGGTAGAGCGCCTCGGCGCCCTCGCGGCGGTAGGACCAGGCCTGCTCGCCGGTCTGCTTGTGGAAGGCCTCCAGGCCCGGGCCCACCCGCAGGTCCAGGTCGGCCGCGCTGAGCGACTCCGAGTTCACCGGCGTCGCCTCCGCGTCGCCCGGCCCCGCCACCCGGTCGCCGAACGGCACCGGCTTGTTCGCGTGGGCCGCCGCTCCCGCCGCAAGGACCAGCATCACCGCCAGGGCAGGCAGGATCGAGCGGGGGGTCAGTACACGCAGCGGCTTCCGGGACACGGCCGGAGCGTACCTTTCGGCGGGCGCGGGAGTCAGCCCGGTTCCCGGCCCCGCCCGCGCCGCGATCCGCACGCTCGGCCGCGCGCGCCCCGCCCGTACGCCCGCCCGCCCACCTGCGTCGTCGGCACCCCGACCGCTCCGCGGACCGTGCCGGAGCGGGCCGCGCGGGCCCGGCCGGACCGTTACAGATCTGATACATGGCGGCCGGTCGCCGACCGTTGCGGCAGACGGCGTTCGAATATCGCCCACTTTAGGGTGACATTCGGCTTTTCCGTCCTCCGGCGGCCCTACTGTCGGCGACCGGGGTGCCACGGTCCGTCCACGCCGAGACCGGGCGCCCCGTCCACGCGACGTCCGGAGGAGAGATCATGCGAATCGGCCGCCTGACGCTGGCCGCCGCCGCCCTGCTGCTGATGGCCACGGCCAGCGTCCCCGCGGGGACGCCGCTCAGCCAGACCGAACGGCACACCCTCTCCGCGGACGCCTCCGAGCCGCGCGGCGCCACCTCCCGCCCGCCGGTCCAGCGGCCCAGGCACGAGCCGCCGTTCGGCGCCTTCGTCGGCTCCTGGGACAGGTACATCCCGCAGATCGCCCGGTACGCCCAGTGGCTGGGCGACGCGAACCTGCAGGTCGGCCACACCTACCTGGCGGGCAACGACTGGGCCGACATCGAGGGCGAGTCGGTGGTGCTCGGCCTGTGGTCGCAGTGGCGGCTGGCCGACCCGTCCCGGCTGCTGGTGCTCGGCGTGCCGATGCTGGTGCCCAACGAGGCGAACGTGCCGGACGGCGAGGTCGCCCAGCTGCTGGCCCAGGGGGTCCGCGGGGACTTCGACGCGCACTTCCTCAAGCTCGCCCGGCGGCTGGTCGCGCTGGGCGGCACGGACACCGTGCTCACCCTCGGCTGGGAGATGAACGGCACCACCTACACCCACCGCTGCAAGCCCGACCCCTCCGCGTGGAAGGCGTACTGGCGGCGGATCGTCGGGGTGATGCGCTCGGTGCCCGGGCAGCGGTTCCGCTTCGACTTCGCCCCCAACCGGGGCCTGGACGCCATCCCGTGGACCAAGTGCTACCCCGGCGACGACGTGGTCGACATCATCGGCATGGACAGCTACGACCAGCCCGCCGGGGGCACCTTCGACGACTACGTGCGCGAGCCGTACGGCCTGCAGGACCAGGTCGAGTTCGCCGCCAAGCGCGGCAAGCCGGTCTCGTACCCGGAGTGGGGGCTGTTCCGCAACGGCGACAACCCCGAGTACGTCCAGCGGATGCTCGACTGGGTCCGCACCCACGACACCGCCTACCAGACCATCACCGACTACTGCCCGCACGGCTTCTTCCAGTGCCGCAGCAATCCGCGCTCGGCGGCGCGGTTCAGGCAGCTGATGTCCGGGTCGAAGGGGGCGCCGCTGGTCGTCCCGACGGCGCCCCCGGTGCCCACCGCTCCCCCGGTGCCGACCCCGCCCGTCGCGCCGGTCGTCCCCGCCCTGCCGGGCGCGACCCAGAGCCCGTCGGCGAGCCCGACGCGGAGCCCGTCGGCGAGCCCGACCCGGAGCCCGTCGGCGAGCCCGACGCCCGCCCGGCGCTGAGCGGTCAGCCGCGGCGCCGGGCCAGCAGCGCTTCCTTGAGTTCGGGGAAGCGGGTGCGAAGCTCGTGCGCCGCCGCCTGGCGGGCGCGCACCAGCTGCGCCCGGACGGCCGCGGCCGGCGCCGGCCCGGCGGGGCCGAGCAGCAGCCGCTGGTTGGACAGCCGGTCCGGGCGCCAGCGCTGCTTGTACGGCTCCTGCCCGCGCAGCAGGCCGAGCACCGGGATGCCCGCGCCGACCGTCTCGTCCAGCGCCGCGCTGAACAGCAGCCCGGCGATGTCCAGCCGCTCGCGCAGCGTCGGGTGCGCGCCGTACAGGTACAGCCCGCCGAAGGAGGGGCAGAGCAGCAGCAGGTTCACCGCGACCAGCTCGCCGTCCAGGTGGAACCGGTGGACGGCGGCCCTGCCGGTGGCGACCAGGCCGGTGGTGGACTCGGTCAGGTGCCGGGCGAACCGCTCGGTGCGGTGCTCCGGGGTGACGCCGCGCGCCTGCCACTGCAGGAAGTGCAGCCGCAGCAGCCCCTCCACCGCCTCCGGCACCTCGGCCGGCGGCGTCGAGCTGACCCGCACCCCGGCCTCGGCGATCTTGCGCAGCTTCACCCTGCTGCGCTGGGCGGTCTTGCCGGGCATCCGCTTGAGCAGCCGCTCCATCGGGACGGCCGGCAGGTACTGGCAGGGCGAGTCCTCGAAGCGGCGGCGGTTGCCGCGCCAGTGCTCGAACACCCGCTGCACCGCCGCCTCGGGGTGCACCTCGCGCAGCTCCAACCAGTGCCAGGGGCGGGTGAGCGGGAGCGCGGCGGCGAACTCGGCGGCGGCCCGGTCGGCGCACTCGTCGTCGAGCAGCACGTCGGTGTAGTCGACCAGTCCGGCGCCGAGGCCGGTCAGCCCGCCGAACGGACCGCCGCGGCGCCGGAAGGCGCCCGCACCGACCAGCCGGCCGTCCCGGCGGACCAGCACCACGACCAGGGCGCCCGGGCGGCCGTAGTGGCGCCACCAGGAGCGCTGCCAGTCGGCGGCCTGGAAGAAGGTGGCGCTCCGGCAGCGGGCGGCGAGGGCGTCCCACTCCTCGGCGAGGGTGTCCAGGGCGTCGTCCTCGCAGCGCAGCTCGGTGGTCCAGGACGGCGCGGCGGACTGGGCCGGCAGTCCGGCGGCGTCGCGGGTCTCGGTGCTCATCGACGGCTCCCGGCCGCGGTCTTCTCCTCGGCCGGGGACTTCGCCGCCGCTTCGGGCTCGGCCTCGGTCTTCGCCTCGGTCTTCGCCGCGGTCTTCGCCGGGGTCTTCGCTGCGGTCTTCTCAGCAGTCTTCACAGCGGTTTTCGCCGCGGCCTTGAGGGCTTCCTTCGCGGTGTCGGGCTTCGCGTCCGGCCCGGCACCGGCCGGCTGCTCCTCGCTGCGCGGTCGCGGCGTCGTCGGAGCCCCGGCCGGTTCGGCGGGCGCAGGGGCATCCGGGACCGCGGTGGCCTCGGCGGCTTCCGGGTCACCGGCCCCGCCCCGGCGGCGGGTCATCATCACCAGCGTGCCCACCAGCAGCCCGGCCGAGCCGCCGACCGCGACGTCCAGCTCGGCGGAGGGCGTGGTCGGCTCGTCCGGCGCCGCGGCCGGGGCCAGCGTCACCAGCCGGACGTTGGTGTCCTTGCTGCTGGTGTTGGCGAAGGCGACCAGCGAGCGTGCCACCGCGTCCGCGGTCTGGGCGGCCTCCTGAGCGCGCGTCCCGGTGCCGGTGATCTCGATCATCGGCGCGTCCGGGGAGGTCGTCCCGTGCACCAGGGACTCCAGCTCGGCCCGGGTGCGGCCGGTCTCGGCGGCCGCCACCGCGAGCACCTGCGGCTGGCCCGCCAGCCGCCCGTACGCCTGGGCGAAGTTGGTCGCGGTCGCGGCCTCCCCCGGGTTCTGCGGGACCACGAGGACGTAGGCGTTGGCGGCGTACGAGGGGTGCGAGACGACGGCGTACCCGGCGCCGGCCGCGGCGCCCAGCGGAACCGCGAGCGCCACCGGCCACCAGCGGCGGACCAGGCGGCGGGCGCTTCGGTGCGGTGTGGTCATGGGTGTGGCTCCTTGGATATGGGACGGCGGTTCCGGCGGTGGCGGGCGGTCAAGCGCGGGCCAGCCGGTCGTAGAGGGCGCCCAGGTGGGCGGCGACCCGGGCGATGTCGTAGTGGCCGACGGCCGGGGGGTGCGGCAGCGGGTCGGCGATGTGCTCGCTCAGGTGCCGCAGGTCGCGCAGCTCGGCCGCGTAGGCGGCGGGCTCGGACGGAACGCGGCGGGCCTGCGGAGCGGCGCGGGGCGGCAGTTCGTCGAGCGCGGGACAGGCGCTGTGCCGCACCGGCAGCCCGGCCGCGAGGCCCTCCAGGACACCGAGTCCGAAGGTCTCCGCGGTGGAGGGCGCGGCCAGCACGTCCAGGGCAGCCAGCAGCTCGGGCACGTCGTCGCGCTCGCCGGTGAGCACCAGCCGCTCCCGGACGCCGAGTTCGGCGGCCCGGTGCTCCAGCGCGGCGCGCTCCGGACCCTCGCCGACCAGCACCAGCCGGGTGGCCGGGTCGAGCTCGGCGAGCGCCTCGACCAGCACCGTGAAGCGTTTGCCGGGGACCAGTCGGCCCACCCCGCCGACCACCCAGCTCCCCTCCGGCAGGCCGAGTTCGGCCCGCAGCCGGCGGCGCGCGGCGACCCGCTCGGCGGGCGGGAGGCAGTAGCGGCCGGTGTCGATGCCGTTGGGGATCAGCTCGATCCGGGCCGGCGGCACCCCCCAGGAGCGCAGCGTCTGGGCGACCTGCCGGGAGACCGCGACGGTGGTGCTGCCGAGCCGCTCGGCCGCCAGGTACAGGCCCTTGACGCCCCGGGTGACCGGCCGGCCCTCGATCACCCCGGCGTGCAGCGAGTGCTCGGTCGAGACCACCGCGCGCACCCCGGCCAGCCGCGCGGCCAGCCGGCCGTACAGCTGGGCCCGGTAGAGGTGGGTGTGCACCAGGTCGTAGCGGCCGGCCCGGACCAGCCGGACCAGTCGGGGCAACGCCCCGAGGTCCCGGTTGCCGCGCATGCCGAGGTGGTGGACGGTCACGCCGTCGGCGCGCAGCGCGGCGGCGACCGTGCCGGGGTTGGTCAGGGCGAGCACCTCGCACTGCTGGTGCGGTGGCAGGTGCCGCAGCAGCAGGTGGAGTTGGCGCTCGGCGCCGCCGGAGGCGAGCCCGGTGACGATGTGCAGCACCCTCATGACCGGTGCTCCGTCTTCGCCTCGGGGCGCTCCGTCCTCGGCTCGGGGCGCTCCCGGTGCGCGCGGCGCAGCTCGGCGACGGCGTCGCGCAGCCGGTGCCGGCCCTTCTTGGCGCGCAGCCGCCAGGCGCCGTCGCGGTCGCCGACGTAGCAGCGGGGCAGCGCGAAGCGGCCGGTGAGCGGGGAGTGCGCGATGGCGCAGGCGTAGTCGTACCCGGCGTCGCGCACGGCCAGGGTGGCGGGCAGGTCGACGGCGCCGTACGGGTAGCAGAAGCCGGTGACCGGGCCGCCGACGACCTCCTCCAGCAGGCGCCGGCTCTCCCGGGCCTGCACCGCGAGGTCCTCGGCGGACAGGCCGGGCAGCGCCTGGTGGCCGAGGCCGTGCGAGCCGATCTCCCAGCCGGCGGCGGCGAGTTCGGTGACCTCCTGGACGGTGAGCAGCTTCTTGCGGGGGCCCTCGGTGTCCCAGTCGTTGTCGCGGCCGAGCAGGTCGGCGACCACGTACGCGGTGGCGGTGAAACCGTAGGCCTGGAGGATCGGCACGGCGTACCGGGCGAAGTCCGCGTAGCCGTCGTCGAAGGTGAGGCCGACCAGCTTCTCGTCCCGGCCGAGGGCGCGGGCCCGCATCAGCTCGCGGACCGAGACGCCCCGCCGCCCGCGCCGGTGCAGCCAGGCGATCTGCTCGGCGAACCGCTCGGGGCTGACGGTGAGCCGGTACGGGTCCTCCTTCTCGACCGCCACCGAGTGGTACATCAGGATCCACGGCGAGGACGGGCCGGGAATCGGCGGCTCGCCCACCGGGTGGCGGCTCCTGGGCAGTCGCGCCCGGTGCGGCGGGGCGCTGCTGACGCCCGCCTGGGCCGAACGGACGGTGCCCCGTTCATTGTCCATGGGGACGCTTCCCTTCTTCGGCGAGTTTTGGCGGGTTGAGGAGCCGGGCGGCGGCGAGGACCGGGCCGCGTACCTCGCGGGCACCGAATCCGGTGCCGAGGGCGGCGAAGGCCAGCGCCACGGTGAGGCCCCCGAGGAGGGTCGAGAGCAGGGGGTCGGCGACCAGTCCGGCCGCGGCGGTGCCGAGCAGGGTGGCCCCGGCGGCGGCGGCCACCAGCCGGCCGTGGCCGGCCAGCACCCGGCGCAGCCGCAGCGGGATGCCGCGCAGCACCAGGCCGCGCAGCAGCAGGGCGGCGGAGGTCGTGATGCCCGCGGCATTGCCGGCGGCGAGCCCGAGGGCGCCGAAGCCGGGCGTGGCGAGCAGGCCGGTGGTGACGGTGACGCCGAGGCCGAGCACCATCACGGCGGCCGGGTACCAGTCCAGCAGCCGGCGGCGGCCGTCGTCGGTGCCTGGGTCGTCGGCCCGGCGGACCACCGGGCGCAGCGAGAAGTACGGGCGGATCATCACGCCGATCAGCGCCTGGGCGGGCAGTCCGAAGCTGTACACCCGGATGACGTCGGCGGTGGCGGCGGTGTCGCGGGGGCCGAACGCGCCGCGCTCGAACAGCAGCGAGACGACGGAGGGGGCGCAGGCCATCAGGAAGGCGGTGCCGAGCAGGACGACCGCCGCCGCCTGGCCGAGGTCCTTCTCCACCCGGTCCCGGGCGGCGGTGAGGTCCCCGGCGGCGAGCGCCCGGGCGACCAGCGGGAAGGTGACGGTGCAGATCAGGATGCCCGCCGTCATGGCGAGTTGGGAGACCTTGGCGGCGTAGTTGAGGTGCGAGATGGTGCCGGGCGGCAGCGCCGAGCCGAGGTAGCGCTCGACGAAGACCTGCGCCTGGCGGGTCAGGGTGAAGGCGCCGACCGGCAGCAGGGCGAGCGGCATCAGCACCAGCGCCTTGCGCGCGCGGCGGCTGCGGCCGCTGCCGGTACCGGTACCGGAGTCGCCCTCGCGCAGCCGGCGCAGGAACGGGCCCACCAGCAGGCCGGCCATCAGCAGGCTGCCCGCCGCGACGCCGAGGGCGGCGGAGCGCACGCCCAGGGCGGCGTGGAAGCAGAGCAGGACGGCGAGGATGCCGAGGTTGTAGACCACGTAAATGCCGGCCGGAGCGGTGAAGCCGTGGTGGGCGCGCAGCGCGGCGGCCAGGAAGCCGGCCACGCCGAAGGGCAGCACGGTGACCGCGGTGATCCGGGTGCAGGTGACGGCCAGGCCGGGGTCGGGCAGGCCGGGGGCGAGCAGGTCGACCAGCTGCGGGGCGCCGAGGGCGGCGGCCAGGGCGAGGACGCTGAGCGCGAGCAGCAGCCAGGGCAGGGTGGCGCGGACCAGCTGGCGGACCGGGTCGGGGGCGTCCGGGTCCTCCTCGCGCAGCACCAGGGCGAGGGCGAAGGCGGGCACCATGAGGAAGGACATGGCGTCCTCGATCAGCAGCGGTGCGGCCGTCTCGGGGACGGTCCAGGCGACCAGGAAGGCGTCGGTGCCCTGGTTGGCGCCGAAGTAGCGGGCCAGCAGGAGGTCGCGCAGCAGGCCGAGGCCGGAGCCGGCAGCGCTGAGCAGGGCGGTGATGCCGAAGGCCCTGGCGAGGAAGCCGCGCCGGGGCGCCGGGCCGGAGGCGGGCACCGGGTGCCCGCCGGGGGCGCTGCGCGGGGCCGGGAGCGTGGAGGCCACGGCGGCGGCGGGCTGGTCGGTGGTCACGGTGTCATCGCCCCTTCGACTGGGGGCGGTCCGCCTCCCCGCCGGCGGCGCGGGCGGCGAGGCCGAGGACGACGGAGGTCAGCACGGTGGTGGTGCCGCCGATGTCCGCGTACAGGTAGTCGACCAGCACCCAGGTGAGCAGGGCGAGCGCGGCGAGGCCGGAGCCCCGGGAGCGGCGCAGGCAGCCGAGCAGAAGGGCGAGGAACAGCGCCGCGTAGGCGGTGATGCCGATCAGGCCCTGCTCGCTGAGGACCAGGAAGTACATGTTGTGCGGGGAGAGCAGCGGCTCGCGCTGGAAGCCGATGGTGGGGTCGGCGGCGTCGCTGCCGGAGGACAGCCGCAGCGGGGCGCGGCTGTCGCGCAGCTGCTGGAAGGCCTTCGGCCCGGCGCCGTGGACGGGGTGGTCCTGCCAGATCCGCCCGGCGGTGGCCCACAGGTCGTAGCGGTCGGAGACGGACTGGTCGGGGGCTTCGGAGACGGAGCCGATCGAGCTGAGCCGCTTGGTGACGCCGGAACCGCCGAGTCCGAGCCCGCCGACCAGGACGACCGCGGCGGCCAGGCCGACGACGGCGCCGCGGACCGCGAGCCGGGCGTCGGCGCGCAGCAGCAGCACGGTGGCGGCGATGCCGGTGGCGATCCAGCTGCCGCGGCTGAAGGAGACGGCGAGCGGGAAGGCGAGGAAGGCGGCGGCCGCGAACATCGACCGCCGCAGCCGGGCGCTGCCCCCGGGCCTCCGTTCCCCGAGCGCCAGGGCGAGGGCGGCGAGCAGTCCGAAGCTGACCACCGTGGACATCGCCATGATGTCCAGCGCGCCGAAGGTGCCGACGGCCCGGATCGGCTGGCCGGTGTAGGAGGCGCCGGTGTGGGTGAGGTACTGCTTGGCGCCGACTACGCCCTGGATCAGGGCGGCGAGCACGAAGGAGCCGAGGACCAGCCGCTGGTCGGTGCGGTCGCGCAGCGAGCAGAGCACCGCGGCGGGCACCAGCACGAACACCTGGACCAGCCGGACGAAGCCGGTGACGCTGCCGACCGGGTCGATCGAGCCGACGGTGGCGACGGCGGCGGCGACCACGATCCCGCCGAGCAGCGCGCAGGTGGTCCGGTCGACGACGGGCAGCCGCCCGCGCAGCAGGTTCAGCGCGGTGAGGGCGACCAGGGCCAGCGAGGCGAGGTCGGCGGCGGTGATGTGGACGGCGGCGGTGACGTCCTTCTCGCCGGTCGGCACGCAGACCAGCAGAACGGTGGCCGCGGCGAGCAGGCTGGTCCGGTCGGCGAGCGCGGGCAGCGCCCGGCGCAGGAGTGCCGCTCGCCCGTTCGCCTGCGGGGCGCTCGGGTCCCCTGCCGACGCGCTCGCCCGGCCCGGCGATCGGCGGGTGTCGCCGTGCTCCGGCGGCGGCGCGCCCCTCGGACTGGAAGCGGGATCGGCGGGAAGGGTCAGGGCCACGTGGGTCAGCTCCCGTCCGGATGGAGCATCAGCAGCGCGGTGCGGCACAGGATCTTGACGTCCTGCCAGAGGCTCCAGCTCTCGATGTAGCGGTTGTCGAACCGGGCCCGGTCCTCGATGGAGGTGTCCCCGCGCAGGCCGTGGACCTGGGCGAGGCCGGTGAGGCCGACCGGCACGCGGTGGCGGTCGGCGTACTCGGGGTAGGCCTGGCCGAACCGCATGACGAAGTACGGGCGTTCGGGGCGCGGGCCGACCAGGCTCATGTCGCCGCGCAGGACGTTCCACAGCTGGGGCAGCTCGTCCAGCGAGCTCTTGCGCAGCAGCCGGCCGACGGCGCCCATCCGGTGGTCCTGGGAGATGTTCCAGCGGGTCGCCGACTCGTGCTCGCTGCTCGGGCGCAGGGTGCGGAACTTGAGGACGGTGAAGACCTTGCCGTCCAGCCCGGTGCGCTGCTGGCGGAAGAGCACGCCGGGGCCGGTGTCGAAGCGGACGGCGAGGGCGCAGAGCGCCAGGACGGGGGCGAGCAGCAGCAGGCCGAACCCGGCGGCGGTGATGTCCAGGGCACGCTTGGCGGCCCAGCCGGGGCGGCGCATCGCCGGTCGGCCGACCCGCAGGCAGGGGAAGCCCCACAGGTGGTCGCCGCCGGCGATCGGAGGGGTGGGCAGCGAGCCGAACTCGCGCAGCGCGGGCACCAGCCAGACCTGGCAGCCGAGCCGGGCGGCCTCGCGCAGGGTGGCGGCGGTGTCGGCCTCGTCGGCGGCGCCGGCGGTGGCGATCACATGCTGGACCCGGTACCGGCGCACCTCGCGCTCGAGCACCTCGCGGCCGCCGAGGACGGGCAGTCGGCTGGCACCTGCCAGCAGCGGCGGGTCGGCGTCGAGGAAGCCGACCGGGCGCATCCCGTACTCGCCGTGCTCGCCGAGGGCGGCGGCGATCCGGCGGCCGAGCCCGCCGGCGCCGAGCACCAGGGCGGGGCTGGGGCGGCTGCGGCGGATCCGTCGGACCAGGTGGTAGAGGACGGCGCGGCCGACGGCGGCGATCAGCAGCTGCGCACCGAGCAGGGCGGTGAGGCGGGCCGGGGTGGCCGGGCCGCAGTCGGGCCAGTGGCCGCCCAGGCAGCCGGACAGGGTGACGGCGAAGGCGGTGGCGACCACCGACCGGGCGGCCAGCGCGGGCAGTTCGTCCAGGACGGACAGGGTGAGCCGGGCCCGGTAGAGGCCGCCGGCCAGGTTGAGCAGGAGCAGCAGGGGCAGGACGGCGGGGACGCCGAGCAGCGGGTCGAGCGGGGCGGACGGGTCGAGGGCCCGGTTGGCGATGCCGCCGGCGGAGCACAGTGCGATGGTGTCGGCCTGGACCAGGGCCAGCGGCAGGGCCAGCCGGTTGCGGACCGCCCCGCGGTGCCGGCGCTGCGCCGGCACCGCCCGGGTGTGCGCCGCTCCCACCGGGCGGTCGAGCAGCCCGGTGCCCGGCCGAGGGGGGCCGGACAGGTGCCCGCCCGAGCGCGGCACACTGTCGTGGTCAATGGTCATCAGCGCACGATCTCCCCTGCTGTGTGCCCGGGGTGACGGTTCCCCGGCACCGACTGGCGCGAGGCGGCCGTCCCGGCCTGGTGGGCGCGGTCCTGACAGCACCTGCTGCCGCTGGCGGCTTTCGGATCTCCGGTGGCGGCGCCGATCGCGGAGGGGCCGGTCATGGAGGACTCGGTTGCGAGGGGCTCTGCCGTGAATTCCCGGTATGGAATCTGAACGAAGCAGGCAAAATCCGACAATACCGAACCGGGAGCTAAGGGCAGGAAGGTGACTTGCCGTTTCATTCCAGCCGCCCATTAATAGGTATTGCGGATTTGATGCCTCACCCCATATCCGGTTGAGGGTGCGAATACGACAGCGCCGGAACGGCGGGCATTCACGGCATGTGAAACGATCAGATCCGCTCTGGGACACGGGCCCGGCGCCGCCCCGACGACGGTCCCGCGCCCAGCAGGTGCCGGTAGAGGACGTCCACCTGTTCGACCACGGTGCGCACGTCGTGCCGGACGACCGCGTGCTCGCGCAGCCGGGCGCCGCGTCGCTCGCATTCGATCGGATCGGACAGCGCTTCCGCCATTCGGGTGGCGAGGGCCGTCGCGTCCTCCGGCGGGACCACCGCCTGCTCCCGCTCGGCCGGCGGCAGGCACTCCCGCGCCCCCGGAACATCGGTCAGCAGCACCGGACGGGCGGCCGCCATCGCCTCCAGCGGGGCCAGCGCCATCCCCTCCCAGCGCGAGGGCAGCACCACCAGATCGGCCGCCGCCAGCCACGGGCGCGGGTCCGCCACGTCCCCCACCAGCCGGATCCGGGCCGGCTCGGCGCTCGCCCGGACCAGCTCCGCCACCCGCTGCTGCTCCGGCCCGCCGCCCACCAGCGCCAGCCGGGCCTGCGGCACCCGGCGCAGCACCTCCGGCCAGGCGGCCAGCAGCACGTCCTGGCCCTTCTGCCGGCACAGCCGACCGACGCAGACCGCGAGCGGGGCGTCCAGGTCCAGGCCGAGCGCGATCCGGGCGGCCCGACGGTCGGTGGGCGCGTAGTGCCGGACGTCCACCCCGTTGGGCACCACCGCCCAGTCGGCGTGCACCCCGGCGGCCACGCCGTCGGCCCGCTCCTGGACGCTGACGCAGAGCAGCCGGTGCGCCCAGCGGGTGGCGAAGCGCTCCCAGCGCAGGGTGGCCGCGGCCAGGGGCCCGTCGACGGCGGCGAAGGACCAGGCGTGCGGCTGGAAGACGGTCGGGACCGCGCCGCGCACCGCCAACCGGCCGGCCAGCCCGGCCTTGGCGCTGTGCAGGTGGACCACGTCGGGGGCGGCCGCCCGGACGATCCGGCGCAGCCGCCAGGCCTCGGCGGCGGTGCCCGCGCCCGGCGAGCGGTCGGCGGGCCAGTCCTGGACCAGCGCGCCCACCGCGGCGGCCTCCTCGGCCAGCCGCCCGTCGCGCGGACAGGCGACCAGCACCCGGTGGCCGGCCTCCCGCTGCCCCCGGAGCAGGTCGGTGACGACGCGGGCGACGCCGCCGTCCACCGGTTGCGAAATGTGAAGGATCGTCATATGCACGGCGGCGAGCCTAGGGTGGCTCCCCCGTGCCGGGCGGCCCGCGTCACCCGGAGGTGGCGGTTCGGCCACCCGTACGGCTTTCCGGTCGTACGGGCGGCCGAACCGCTCGAATTGCCGAGCGATTCATGCGGGTTGACGGATCAGCGATCGATTCACGCGCTCGATTCGCGCCGTGCGGCTCCGGAGCCTGTCCGGAGATTCGCCCGGCGGGAAATGTCGGACCCGTGTCCTAACGCACCTCGGCGGCCAGGTTGGCCAGCACCTGGTCGTGGATCCGGTTCAGGCCCTTCGGGGCGAAGGTGCGCTCGAAGAAGCCGCCGATGCCGGTCGCGCCCTGCCAGGTGGCGGTCACGGTGACCTTGGCGCGGCCCTCGCCGGCGGCCGAGACGGTCCAGGTGATCACCATGCTGGAGTTGGCGTCCTTCTCCACCAGCTGGTCGGGCTTCGGCGCCGAGACGGTGAACAGGCAGTCGCGCACCCGCTTCTCGGTGGCCTGCAGCTTCCAGTGCACCTGGGTGCCCGCGCCGGTGCCGCCGACCCGGACCTCGTACTCGCTGTACTGCGCGGGCAGCAGCTTCGGGCGGGTCACCTGGTAGTCGGCCAGCGCCTCGTACACCCGCTCGGGCGCGGCGTCGTAGACCCGCTCGGTGGTGGCCTGCACCTGTCCCATGACCTTGCTCTCCTCGTCTGGTGGGTAGCGCTCTCACCGGCAAGCCAATCACAGGGTCGCGCCCGTGACGCGGCGGGATAGGGTGGCCGGTGTGCTCGATCTGGTGACTGCAGTGCGCTACGTCGACCCCCTGCGGGCGGGCGGCTCCGTACCCGGCGTGGTGGAGACCGACGACCTGGGAACGTACGTGGTCAAGTTCACCGGGGCCGCGCAGGGCCGCAAGGCGCTGATCGCCGAGGTGATCGTCGGCGAGCTGGCCCGGCGACTGGGCCTGCGGGTGCCGGAGCTGCGGCTGGTGGACTTCGACCCGGCGGTCGCCGCGGACGAGCCGGACACCGAGATCCAGGACATGCTCAAGGCCAGCGCGGGCCTCAACCTCGGGATGGACCTGCTGCCGGGGGCGCGGGACTTCCGGCCGGGGATGATCGGGGTGGACTCCGCCGAGGCCGGCCGGGTGGTCTGGCTGGACGCGCTCACCGGCAACGTCGACCGCACCGTGCACAACCCCAACCTGGTGGTCTGGCACGGGCGGCTCTGGCTGATCGACAACGGCGCCGCGCTGATCTTCCACCACCGTTGGGCGGGCGCCGAGGCCGCGGTCGGCAAGCGGTACGACCTCAGCGCGCACGCGCTCGGCGGCTCGGCCCCGGACGTCGGGCTGGCGGACGACGAGCTCGGCCCGCTGGTCACCGTGCCGCTGCTGGAGGAGGTGCTGGCGCTGGTCCCGGACGAGTGGCTGGCCGACGAGCCGGGCTTCGACTCGGCGGACGCCGTCCGGCACGCGTACGTCACACACCTGGCCGCCCGGGTGGTGCTCTCCGGGGAGTGGCTGCCGGAGGGCTTCGCCACGCCCGAGCAGCTGCGCGAGGCCGAGCGGCGGCGCGCGGCCCGGACCAGGGCCGGGCGGCCGGCCTGGCTGCGGGAGGTTCCGGACCTGCACGGCAAGCCGTCGGTGGAGACGGTCTGGGAGCACCACTTCGACGAGGGGTAGCCGCGGGCTAAGCCGCGGGCTAGCCGATCGCGGGGCGGAGCCAGCCGAAGTACTCGACCGCGGTGCCGAGCAGCAGTCCGAAGCTCACCACCGGGAACGCGATCTCCCTGGGGAACCGCTGCGCCCGGGCGACCAGGAGGGCGATGCCCAGGCCGAGCAGCGGGCCCAGGGCCATCAGCAGGACGAAGAGCAGGCACGTGACGACCGGGGTGCCCGAGGCGAGCCCCATCACCGAGACCACCAGCGCGGCGGACCCGATGGTCAGCAGCATCGGCGCGGCGAGCAGCAGCTGGCCCACGCCCAGGGCGGCCCCGAGCAGGTTCCGCTTGCCGGGGAGGGCCTGCCGTCCCGGGAGGGTCTGTGCCATTGCCGCTCAACTCCTGTGGTGACTCCGTCGGTTACGGAACCATCCTGGGCGGCGGCGTGCACGGCGGCCTGAGTACGGGTACTCAAACGCGACCGGGGAGCGGACCCAGATTGGGCCCGCTCCCCGGCTCAGCGATCAGGTGTGGTCGCGGTCAGCGCCTCAGCGCCACCACTGGACCGCCTTCTCGGCGTTGATGATGCCCGCGCCGTAGAAGCCGTTGTCGTCCGCGCCGCCCTCACAGGTGGCCTTCCACTCGCCGGTGCCGCCCGGGTTGAACGCACCGCCGGTCGGGCACGGGTGCGACTCGGCCTGGCTGGTCAGCATCTCGGTCAGCTCCTCCGGGCTGGCCCACGGGAAGGTGCTGGCGAGCAGGGCGAGCACACCGGTGGTGTGCGGGGCGGCCATCGAGGTGCCCTGCATGTAGCCGTACTTGCCACCGGGGATGGTGGACAGGATGCGGCCGTTCTTGTCCGGGGTGTCCGGGATCTGGTAACGGCGGTCGCCACCCGGCGCGGCGACGGTCACGACGCCCTTGCCGTAGCTGGAGTAGTACGCCTTGTCCCCGTTGACGCCCACCGAGGAGACGGCGATGACGCCGGGCAGCTCGGTCGGCAGCGACAGGCAGTCGTTGGTGATCGGGCGGGTGCCGGGGGTGGTGTCGTCCGGGCTGGAGACGTCAGTGGTCTTGTGCGCCAGGTCGATGTTCTCGTTGCCCGCGGCGGCGACGTTCAGGACGCCCTTGCGCTGCGAGAACGCGACGGCCTTGCGGACGGCGGCGGAGACGGCCGCCTGGTCCTTGTCGTTCGGGCAGTTGAACATCCACGGGTCGACGTAGTAGCTGTTGTTCGTCACCTTGAACTGGTGCTCGCCGGCCCACACGAAGCCGCAGATCGCGTACTCCGGGTAGATGAACCCGCCGTCGTCCACGACCCGGACCGCGGCCAGCTTGACGTTCGGGGCGATGCCGACGACGCCCTTGCCGTTCTTGGCGGCGGCGATGGTGCCGGCCACGTGGGTGCCGTGGTCACCGTCGACGCCCGGCTGCCAGGCCTTCCAGTCGGTGTTCGGCTTGCCGCCGTCGATGCAGGAGACCGACTGCGAGGCGTCCACGTTGGCGGCCAGGTCCTCGTGGGTCGCGTCGATGCCGGAGTCCAGCACGCCGACGGTGACGTTGCGGCTGCCGAGCGAGATCTTGTGCGCCTTGTCGACACCGATCTGGCGCATGTCCCACTGGTTGGCCTCGAGCGGCTCCTGGCCCGGGGCGGGCGCGGCGGTGGGCTCGGCGGCGACCTCGGCCTTCTGCTGGTCGGCGGCGGTGATGCCCTTGGTGCGGCTGGCACCGACGGACTCGACGCCCTTGGCCAGGCGCAGCTTCTCGGCGAACTTGGTGTCGGTCGAGCGCGCGATGACGACGCCGATCTGGTCGTACGAGTAGACCACCGTGCCGCCGAGGCTCTTGACGGCCTGCTCGACCTTCTGCACCTGGCCGTGGTTGGCCTTGGTGTTGACGACGTAGCTGAGCAGCGGCCCGGTCGTCGGGTCGGCCGTGGGAGCCGCGACGGCGGTGCCGGCCGGGAGCGCGAGGGCGCCGGCGGTGGCGAGCACGAGGCCCACCGCCGCGTACCGGGTCCGGCTGATCCGAGGCATTCTCATTGGGGTTGGCCCTCCCGAGTCGTCATGCGGGCAGCTGCGGTTGGCAGGTGCGCTGGGAATGACCGGGACGCTAATGAATATTCGATGAGATGCGCAAGAGGTAGTCATCTAATCGTCACATCTGGATCAGCAACGGAGGTTAGGAGTCCGGCAGGTGAACAAGGGAAACAGGGATCAAGATTGTTAAAAAGTGATGGTTCGCCGACGTGCGACCATGCACTTCGGAAGCGGCCGCCGACCCCGCTACAACGCGTACAGCCGACGCGCGTTCTCGGCGGCGACCAGCCGCCTCAGCCGCTGCGCGTCGGCGGCGGAGCACGCACCGTCCGCCTGCCAACGGTCCAGCAACGCACCCAGTCCGTACCGGAACTGACAGGTGCCCACCAAGAAAAGTTCGGGTAGCCCGTAAGCGTCGGTGGAGAACAGCAATTTGCCGAACGGCGCCAGTTCCAGCATCTCGCCCAGCACCGACGCCACCCGCGGGCCCGTGTAGGAGGCGGTCAGCCCGAGATCGGTGAAGACCGTCGGAAAGGCCTGGGCCAGCCAGGCGGCCTGGCGATGGTAGGGGTAGCAGTGCAGCAGCACCAGCGGGACGCCGCTCGGCTCGGCGGCGCGCACGAAGTCCGTCAGCAGGGACGGGTCGGCCCGGTGCAGGGTGAGGTCCGGATCGCCGAAGCCGGTGTGGAGCTGGAGCGGCAGGCCGAGCCCGGCGCAGACGTCCACCGCCGTCCAGAGCAGGTGGTGCAGCAGGACCGGGTCGGTCAGCCGGTCCTGCCCGCCGCGCAGCCGGGCGCCGGCCGCGGCCACCACGGCCGCCCGGCCGGGCCGTTCGGCCGGGGCGGCCAGGCCGTGCCGGTAGGCGAGCACCGACTTGACCGCGACGGCCCCGGAGGCGGCCTCCGCCAGCGCCTCGGCGACGGCCCGCGGCCAGTCCTCGGCGCCGGCCTGAACCGCCCCGGCGACCGACTCCAGCCGGACCACCTCGCGCACCGACGCCCCGGCGGCCTCGGCCAGCTCGCCGAGCGGCAACAGCGGCGCGCCCCCGGCGGTGGTCAGCCCGGTGTCCACCAGGCAGGTGTCCAGCCCGGCCGCGGCGAGCAGGCGGCGGGTGGCCTCGGCGGCGCCCAACTCGCGCCGCCGGGCCAGGTAGTCGGCGGCCGGGGCGTGCGCGGGCAGGCCGAGCACGGGCGGGCACCAGCGCCGTACGGCGAGGCCGAGCGCGCTGTCGAAGGGCGAGCAGCCGGGCGCGGGCGGCCGGTCGGACTCGGTGAGCAGCCCGGCCAGGGCGTCGTCGGCGAGGTCGGCCGCCACCACGCTGTGGCAGTGGTGGTCGACCAGCGGGGCCGCCTCCGGCCGGGACACCGGTCAGTACCGCCAGCGGGTGGCCGCTGCCACCTCCTCGGGCGTGGCGGCCGCGTACTGCTCGGCCTCCGCCCGGCGCACCGCCAGCACCGCCTGGTACAGCGGCTCGCCGAGCGCCTCGCGCAGCACCGCCGAGCGCTCGTACGCGGCCAGCGCCTCGGCCGGGCCCTGCGGCAGCCGGGGCACCGTGCCGGGCTCGGCGGCGGCCGGATCCCCGGTGAACTCCGGTGGCAGCGCCAGCCGTTGGTCCATCCCGGCGAGGCCGGCCGCGATCACCCCGCCGACCGCCAGGTACGGGTTCGCGCTCGCGTCGAAGCACTTGACCTCGGCGTTGGCGGCGGTGGCCCGCTCCCCGGTGGAGCCGGTGACCAGGCGCAGCGCGGCCTCGCGGTTCTCCAGGCCCCAGCACTGGTAGGCGCCGGCCCAGTGCGAGGGCACCAGCCGCAGGTACCCGGCGGGGCTGGAGCAGCCCAGCACCAGCAGTTCGGGCAGCGTGTCGAGCACGCCGGCGAGGAAGCCCTCGGCCTCGGCGGTCAGGCCGTGCGGACCGGGGCCGCCGTGCCCGAGGTTGTGCTCGCCGCGCCAGAGGCTGAGGTGCAGGTGCCCGCCGTTGCCGACCGCGCCCGCCTCGACCACCGGGGCGAAGGAGACCCGCAGGCCGTGCCGGGCGGAGACGGCCCGGATGGTGTGCCGGACCAGGACGGAGGTGTCCGCGGCGCCGACCGGGTCCTCGGGGGCGACCGAGACCTCGAACTGCCCCGGGGAGTACTCGGGGTGGATCTGCAGGACTTCGAGGCGCTGCTCGCCGAGGGCGCGCAGGACGTCCCGCAGGTAGTCGGAGAGGTCGGTGAGCCGGTGCATCCCGTACGCGGGGCCGTGTGTCGGGTACCGCGGCTCCTCCTGCGGGGAGCCGGCGAGGGCGACCACCCACTCGACCTCGATGCCGGCCTTGAGGCCCAGCCCGCGCCCGGCGGCGGCGGCCTGCGCCCGGCGGGCGAACAGCCGCTGGCAGCCCGGGTGCGGGGCGCCGCCCTGGGTGTACCTGTCCCCCGGGGCCCAGGCCCAGCCGGGCTGGGCGGCCAGCGGGACGACCCGTCCGAGGTCGGGGTAGAGCCTGAGGTCCCCGGTGGGGCCCCCGATGATCGGGCTGGTGGTGATCGCGTCGTCGGCGAGGAACACGTCGAAGCAGGGCGCGGTGCCGACGCCCCACTGCGCGGCGTGCACCAGAGCGCCGAGCGGTACGGCCTTGACCCGGGTGACGCCCGCGTTGTCCACCCAGGTGACGGCCACCGCCTCGACGGCGGAGGTGCGCAGCCGGTCGACGACCTCCTCGGCGCGCTCGGCCCGCTCGGCGCGCGGGGGCAGCGCGACGGCGGCCGCGGCCCCGGCGGGGCCGGACGGCTCGTCGGCGCCGGACGGCTGGGCGGGACCGGGCGCGGTGGGGCCGGCGGTGGCGGTTCCGATGGTCATGTCACCATGCTGCCCCGCCGGTTGGGCTTCCGTAACTCCCCTATCGGGTGGTCCAAACGGAAGCCCGTCCACCCGTTCACCCGTTCGGGGTGAACCGGGCCGTCAACTCCCCCGCGGTGATCCGCTCCAGGGCGTCCGGGGCGGCGTCCGTCGGGCCCGGGTAGAGCCGGTAGAACGTCCCGTGCACCCCGGCCGGGGCGGGCACGTCGGCGTGCACCAGCGCCGCGAACGCCCGGGCGCCGGTGAGGCGTTCGGCGATCAGCCGGGCGGTGTCGTCCGGCGGCTGCTCGGTGCGCCGGTCGCTCACGTGGCGCCCGCGCACCCGCGCGGCGAAGTCGGCCGGCGGCTCGTCCGCGCCCCGGCGGTAGACGTCCAGCCCGCGGCCCGTCCGGTCGCGGACCAGCACTTCGTCGCCGCCCGCCGCGGCGGACGCGCAGGCGAGGTCCCAGAGGGTGGCCCGGGAGCCGGCGGCGAAGTGCGTCAGCACGTCCTTCGCCAGCGAGCCGATCCGGGCGTGGTGCCGGTCCAGGTTGTGGAACCCGCTGCCGGAGCCGGTGTTGAGGTCGGTCCAGGTGTAGCCGCGCTGCTCGAGGTCCACGATCATCGGCACGCAGATCTTCGCGTCCCCGGCGAGGTCGAGCCGCTGGCGGACGTCCTTCGCGTGGAAGGCGCCCTTGCGGTGCTTGGCCGCCGCGGCCTGGTCCAGGGTCATGAACCCGGCGAAGGCCTCGGTGAGGTCCTCGAACGGGATGTCGTTGTAGCTGAAGACCACCACCACGGCGTACCGGGCGCCGATCCCGGCCAGGGCGGGCAGGTCGAGGTCCACGAACTCGGTGGCGCCGTGCGGCGGCGGGGCGGTGGTGAAGTCGCCGGAGTGGACGGCGGCGCGCGGCCCGGTGACCAGCCGGGTGTAGTCGCACAGGCCGGTGAACTGCCAGTCCTCGTCGTAGAAGGCGACCGACAGGTCGAGGTCGACCCGCTGGTGCGGGCGCTGCGTCCAGTGCAGGAAGAGCCGCAGCCGCTGCCCGTCCGGGAGCTGCTGCACGCTGCCGCGCGGCACCGCGACCAGGGTCTTGGCGGCGGCGCGCTCGGCGAAGGGCACCACCAGGTCGGCCAGTGCGGCGTCCAGCACGGCGACCTCGTAGCGCCCCGCCTCCCGCGCCGACTGCCCGGCGCGGCGCAGCAGTTCGGCCTCGATCAGGGTGCAGACCGGCGCGCTGAGCCCGGCCGGGACGGGCGTGCCCCAGTCGAAGCGGGCGTGCGCCGAGGCGACCCGGCCGCGCGGGAAGTACAGCCGCCGCTCGCCGGTTTCGCGCGGTGCGCGCAGCCGCCCGTACGCGCCGAGCAGCGGGCCGGGCGCGACCGCGCGCAGCGCTGCCGGCAGCGCCTCGGCGAGTTCGGCGGGCAGCGGCTCTCCGGGGAACCAGGTCTCGTGCACCCGCAGCAGGTGGTGCAGCCGGCGCACCAGCTCGCCCGGGCGGCGGGCCAGCAGCCGGACGGCGGCGGGCAGGTCGCCCTGCCCGAGGGCGTGCTCGACCCGCGCGGCGAAGGTCTCGACGGTCAGCCGGGTGTGCCCGCCCGGCGTCTCGCGTACCCGCAGCGGGGCGGGCGCCTCGCGCAGCTGCGGGCCGAGGCCGTGCAGGTCGAGATCGCTCTGCCGGATCACGGCGAAGGCGGCCGCGGCGTAGGGGAAGCGGTCGCGGTGCTCGTACGGGTGCAGCAGTTCGCCGGCCCGCAGCCAGGGCTGCCGGTGGCGGCGCAGGTCCTCGGCGAGGGTGCCGACCGGGAACGCGTCCAGGACGGCGAGCAGTTCGCGCCGCAGCGGGCGGGGGAGGTTGCGCAGGCGCAGGGTGCGGGCGGTCTCCGGCAGCAGGTCGGGTTCGGCGCCGGACCAGGCCCAGATCAGCCGCAGCACGTCGGTGGCGGTGGTGAGGTGGTCGGCGAGCAGCGGGCGGGTGCGCTCCGGCTCGCGGCGCAGCAGCGCGGCGAGGACGGTGGCGCGGCTCTCCCGGACGGGGATCTCCGCGGGCAGCCAGGCGGCCGGGTCCTCGGGGGCGTGGTCGAGGAGCAGCGCGAGGTCCTCGCGGTCCTGCGGGCCGAGCGGGGTCTGCCGGGTGAGCAGGGCGGCGAGCGCGGTGCCGGCGAGCGTGGTCGCGTCGACGGCCTCGGCCAGGCGCAGCGGCTTGAGCAGTCCGCCGGGCGGCAGGCCCTTGGCGACGGCGCGGGCGCCACTGGTGTCGGACTTCAGGTAGCGCTCGCGTTCCAGCGGGGTGAGGCAGACCGGGCACCGGCGGTCGTCGAAGGTCTCGACCAGGTCCTCGTGGCAGTCGCCGCACAGCAGGTGGGCGCAGGGGGCGAGGGCGCCGATCCCGGCCTCCAGGCTGCTGCGCTCGCAGACCAGGCAGATCTGGCTGTCCTGGCAGAGCAGGTAGCCGCGGATGGCCGCGGAGTAGGAGGCGTGCGCGTGAGGGGGCACGCCGTCGGGGAAGCGGCGGAACAGCGGCTCGTGGCGGCGGTCGGCGCCGAGCGCGGCGTCGATCCCGCGCAGCAGCCGGGCGCCGGTCTCGGCGAGGTCCGCCGGGCGCAGCCGGACGAGGGCGGCGCGCAGGTCGCGGGTCAGGACGTGGCCGCGCTCGGCCAGGTCGGCCTCCAGCGCGACCAGCCCCTTGGCCGTCCACGGCTGCGGCTCCTCGGACGGGGCCCCGGCGGCGACCAGGACCGTCCCGTGGCGGCGCAGCAGGTAGGCGTCCAGGCCGGTCTCGGGCGTCACGGCGCTCGGCTTCTTCACTGCTCTTCCCCCGGTAGGTATGACAAAGCGGGGGCGGAGAGTGGGCGCACTCGGATTCATTGTGGAGATGAGTGGAGAAGGAAGCACGCCGCGGAGCCGCCCCCGCGTCGATCACCCTAGCGAACACCGGCCCCGCGCCCGAACGGTTTTCCGCCCACGACCCCTTCCTACCGGCGAGTAGCTTCGCTACAGTGGCCGCACGCACCACCGCCGGGCTTCGGGAGCCGCACCGGCGGGAGCCTGCGGTCGCCGTGTCTGCGGCGCTCGCGCGGTGCGCTTTCACCGGCCGGTACCGCGAACCGCGGCAGGCCGGGCTTCTCCTCGCATCAGAGTCGCTTCCTTCACCTTCGAGCGCCTGAGTACCACGGCACACCCGCAGTTCGGCCGGAGCGGACCGGCGACTGCCCCGGGTGGGCCGCACCCCGTCATCTTCCCGAGCCCCCGCGCGTGGACCCTCCTCCGGCGGTGGCCGCCCCCCGTCGTACGGGCGCGGCGGCGCGCCCGCCGGAGCACGCACGGGCCCTTCATGACTAGGAGTCAGGACAAATGGAGCGTCCCTTCCCCACCGTCGCCGTCGTCGGCCTCGGCACGATGGGTGCCGGTGTCGCGGTGGCGGTCGCCAAGAGCGGCCGCCGGGTGATCGGCATCGAAGCCACCGAGGACTCCGCCGCCCGGGCGCTGGCCCGGATCGAGGAGGCGACCGCGCACGCGGTCGACCGGGAGCGACTCACCGCCGAGGAGCGCACCGGGCTGCTGGCCCTGATCTCGGTCGGGCACGAGCTGGCGGCCGCCGCCGGCGCCGACCTGGTGATCGAGGAGGTCCCCGAGCAGCTGGAGCTGAAGCGGGAGGTCTTCGCCGAGCTGGACCGCATCTGCCCGGAGACCACCGTGCTGGCCACCGGCACCACCGCCCTGTCGGTGACCCGGATCGCCGCCGCGACCGCCCGTCCGGAGCGGGTGCTGGGCCTGCACTTCTTCAACCCGGTGCACACCATGAAGCTGGTCGAGGTGGTCCGCACCGTGCTGACCTCCCCGCAGACCGCCGAGGACGCCGCCGCCTTCGCCCGCGACCTCGGCAAGGAGCCGGTGGCAGCCGGCGACCGGGCCGGCTTCGTGGTCAACGGCCTGCTCTTCGCGTACCTGAACCAGGCCGCCGCGATGTACGAGTCGAAGTACGCCTCGCGGGAGGACATCGACGCCGCTATGCGGCTCGGCTGCGGCCTGCCGATGGGCCCGCTGGCGCTGCTCGACCTGATCGGCGTCGACACCGCGCGCACCGTCCTGGAGGCGATGTACGAGCAGTCCCGGGACCGCCTGCACGCCCCCGCCCCGATCCTCGGCCAGCTGGTCTCCGCCGGGCTGCTGGGCCGCAAGAGCGGCCGCGGCTTCTACACCTACGAGGCGCCGGGCTCGTCCAAGGCCGTGGACGCGGCCACCGGCCCGGCGCAGCCGAAGGTCCCGGGCCGGGAGGTCCGGACGATCGGCGTCTGCGGCTCGGGCACCATGGCGACCGGCATCGCCGAGGTGTTCGCCAAGGCCGGACACCCGGTGCTGCTCGCCGCCCGCAGCCAGGAGAAGGCTGACCGGGCCAAGGCGCAGCTGGCGAAGTCGCTGGAGCGCTCGGTCGCCAGGGGCCGGATGTCCGCCGAGCAGCGGGACGCCGCGCTGGAGCTGATCACCCCGGTCGGCCAGTACGCCGAGCTGGCCGAGGTCGACCTGGTGGTCGAGGCGGTGGCCGAGGACCTGGGCGTCAAGCGGGAGCTGTTCGCCACCCTGGACAAGATCGTCAAGCCGGGCGCGGTGCTCGCCACCACCACCTCCTCGCTGCCGGTGATCAGCTGCGCGACCGCCACCTCGCGGCCGCAGGACGTGATCGGCATGCACTTCTTCAACCCGGCTCCGGCCATGAAGCTGGTCGAGGTGGTCTCCACCGTGCTGACCGCGCCGGACGTCACCGCCACCGTGCTGGAGCTGACCGCGAAGGTCCGCAAGCACCCGGTGGAGTGCGGCGACCGGGCCGGCTTCATCGTCAACGCGCTGCTCTTCCCCTACCTGAACGACGCGGTGCGGATGCTGCAGGAGCACTACGCGACGGTGGACGACATCGACACCGCGATGAAGCTCGGCTGCGGCTACCCGATGGGCCCGTTCGAGCTGCTCGACGTGGTCGGTCTGGACGTCTCGCTGGCCATCGAGCAGGTGCTGCACCAGGAGTTCCGCGAGCCCGGCCTGGCCGCCGCGCCGCTGCTGGAGCACCTGGTCGCGGCGGGCTGCCTGGGCCGCAAGACCGGCCGCGGCTTCCGCGACCACGCGCGCCGGTGACCACGCCGCAGCCCGGGGGCGCGGCGCCGCGCGGCGCCGCGCCCACCGCCCGCCCCGGCTGGAGCCCGGGGACGGTGTCCTCACGCTGGCCGCGGCCGGCCGTGACCGGCCCGGTCGCGCCGGTGCGCCGGGGAAGGCCCGCGGGCGCGCCCGCGGGGCCGTGTAGCGTTCCGGACATGGATCGGGTTCAGTCAGCCTCCCCGCAGCACCCCGCCGGTTCGCACGGCGCCGACCGGACGGCCCCCTCGACCGGGGGCACCGGGCCGGAGGGCGGGCCGGGCAGCCGCCGGGCGGCGGCGCAGCGCCAGCAGATGCGCCAGGACCTGGCCACGGCCGCGATGGAGCTGTTCGCCTCGCAGGGCTACGAGGAGACCACGGTCGACCAGATCGCGGCCGCCGCGGGGGTGGCCCGGCGCACCTTCTTCCGGTACTTCCGGTCGAAGGAGGAGGCGATCTTCCCCGACCACGACGACACCCTGGTCCGGGTGGCCGACCTGCTGGCCAGCGCCGAGCCGGAGGAGCACCCGCTGGATGTGGTCTGCCGCGGCATCAAGGAGGTGCTGCGGATGTACGCCTCCACCCCGGGGGTCTCGGTCGCGCGGTACCAGCTGATCCGCCAGGTCCCGGCGCTGCGGGAGCGGGAGATCGCGGTGGTGGCGCGCTACGAGCGGCTGTTCACCCGGTACCTGCTGGGCCGGTTCGACACCGGCGAGTCCATCCCCTCGGGCTGGCAGCGCGGCGGCGAGGACGACTCGATGCTCGCCGAGGTGTCGGCGGCGGCGGTCGTCGCGGCGCACAACCACGTGCTGCGGCGGTGGCTGCGGGCCGGCGGCCGGGGGGACGTGGAGGCGCAGCTGGACCACTCCTTCGAGGTGATCCGGCGGACCTTCTGGGCCTCCAGTGCCCCGGGTGCCAGACGCCGGGGATCAGTGGTGGCACCCGGTGCCAGTGGGGCGCCCGGTGAGATCGTGGCGGAGAGCGCACTGAGTGCCAGCCCCGGAGGTGAGGTACTCATCACAGTCGCCCGGACGGACGTCCCGCTGGACGTCGTGGTGGACAGCATCCGGGCCGCACTGAGCGGCGCCCGGGAGTCGTAAGCCCAGCATTTACGCAGGTCAGAGCGGTATCGAAGGCCCGCACCGATTCGTCGGCGCGGGCCTTTCGCATGCCCGCCGGGCGCGCGTCACGCGTCGTTTCGGCCCGTTTCGGACGCTCGGAATTCCTGACACCCGGTGTCTTTACGAGTGGCACAGGGTGCCACTACCTTGTTACCCACCAGTCGCGGCGCCGCGGCTCCCCACCTCGGCGCGCCGTCGTCCGGCGTTCCCACACCCCGGGAGCAGTGCCAGCACGGCCCGGTCCACACCGGGTGCCCAGCCTGACCCACCCACCACCCACCTCAGCGAAGCCGGTGTCCGCTCCCGGCTCCCCCAGACGCCCTGTGACCCTCACACAGGTACGCCTTCGGAGGCAGCCATGCAGGAAATCCTCGACGCGATCCTCAGCACCGACAGCACGTCGGCGGACTTCGCGGCGATCAAGCTCCCCGAGTCCTACCGAGCGGTGACGCTCCACAAGGACGAGGAGCAGATGTTCGCGGGCCTCGACAGCCGCGACAAGGACCCCCGCAAGTCCCTTCACCTCGACGACGTGGCCCTGCCCGAGCTGGGCCCCGGCGAGGCCCTGGTCGCCGTCATGGCCAGTGCGGTGAACTACAACACCGTCTGGAGCTCGATCTTCGAGCCGGTCTCCACCTTCGGCTTCCTGGAGCGCTACGGCCGGCTGTCGCCGCTCACCAAGCGCCACGACCTGCCGTACCACGTGGTCGGCTCCGACCTGGCGGGCGTGGTGCTGCGCACCGGCGCCGGGGTCAACGCCTGGAAGCCGGGCGACGAGGTCGTCGCGCACTGCCTCTCGGTCGAGCTGGAGTCCGCGGACGGCCACAACGACACGATGATGGACCCGGAGCAGCGCATCTGGGGCTTCGAGACCAACTTCGGCGGCCTGGCCCAGCTGGCCCTGGTGAAGACCAACCAGCTGCTGCCCAAGCCGAAGCACCTCACCTGGGAGGAGGCCGCCTCCCCCGGCCTGGTCAACTCCACTGCGTACCGCCAGCTGGTCTCGCGCAACGGCGCCGGCATGAAGCAGGGCGACAACGTGCTGATCTGGGGCGCCAGCGGCGGCCTCGGCTCGTACGCCACCCAGTACGCGCTGGCCGGCGGCGCCACCCCGATCTGCGTGGTCTCCAACGACGCCAAGGCCGAGATCTGCCGCGCCATGGGCGCCGAGGCGATCATCGACCGCTCCGCCGAGGGCTACAAGTTCTGGAAGGACGAGCACACCCAGGACCCGCGCGAGTGGAAGCGCCTGGGCTCCAAGATCCGCGAGTTCACCGGCGGCGAGGACGTGGACATCGTCTTCGAGCACCCGGGCCGCGAGACCTTCGGCGCCTCGGTGTACGTCACCCGCAAGGGCGGCACCATCGTCACCTGCGCCTCCACCTCCGGCTACATGCACCAGTACGACAACCGCTACCTGTGGATGTCGCTCAAGCGCATCGTCGGCTCGCACTTCGCGAACTACCGCGAGGCCTTCGAGGCCAACCGCCTGATCGCCAAGGGCAAGATCCACCCGACCCTGTCGAAGGTCTACTCCCTGGAGGAGACCGGCCAGGCCGCCCTCGACGTGCACCACAACAAGCACCAGGGCAAGGTCGGCGTGCTCTGCCTGGCCCCCGAGGAGGGCCTGGGCGTGACCGACCCGGAGTTCCGCGCCAAGCACATCGACGCCATCAACCTCTTCCGCGAGCTCGACGAGCGGAACAACAAGCACAGCCGGAACGTGTGAGGCGCACCCCGATGACAGAGCCCCAGAAGCGCGACCGCCCCTGGCTGATGCGCACCTACGCCGGCCACTCCACCGCGAGCGACTCCAACGCGCTCTACCGGCGGAACCTGGCGAAGGGCCAGACCGGCCTGTCCGTCGCCTTCGACCTGCCGACCCAGACCGGCTACGACTCCGACCACATCCTCGCCCGCGGCGAGGTGGGCCGGGTCGGCGTCCCGGTCGGCCACGTCGGCGACATGCGCACCCTGTTCGACGGCATCCCGCTCGAGCAGACCAACACCTCCATGACGATCAACGCCACCGCGATGTGGCTGCTGGCGCTCTACCAGGTGGTCGCCGAGGAGCAGGGCGCCGACATCGCCAAGCTCACCGGCACCACCCAGAACGACATCGTCAAGGAGTACCTGTCGCGCGGGACGCACGTCTTCCCGCCCGGCCCGTCGGTGCGGCTGATCACCGACATGATCGCCTACACGGTCGGCAACATCCCCAAGTGGAACCCGATCAACATCTGCAGCTACCACCTGCAGGAGGCCGGGGCCACACCCGTCCAGGAGATCGCGTACGCGATGTGCACCGCCATCTCGGTGCTCGACGCCGTCCGCGACTCCGGCCAGGTGCCCGCCGAGCGGATGGGCGACGTGGTCGCCCGGATCTCCTTCTTCGTGAACGCCGGCGTGCGCTTCGTCGAGGAGATGTGCAAGATGCGCGCCTTCGCCCAGCTGTGGGAGAAGGTCACCCTGGAGCGCTACGGCGTCACCGACCCCAAGCAGCGCCGCTTCCGCTACGGCGTCCAGGTCAACTCCCTCGGCCTGACCGAGGCGCAGCCGGAGAACAACGTCCAGCGGATCGTCCTGGAGATGCTGGCCGTCACCCTCTCCAAGGACGCCCGCGCCCGGGCCGTCCAGCTGCCCGCCTGGAACGAGGCGCTCGGCCTGCCCCGCCCGTGGGACCAGCAGTGGTCGCTGCGGATCCAGCAGGTGCTGGCGTACGAGTCGGACCTGCTGGAGTACGGGGACATCTTCAACGGCTCCGAGGTGATCGAGACCAAGACCGCCGCGCTGCTGGCCGGCGCGGAGGCGGAGATCGCCAAGGTGCTGGAGATGGGCGGGGTCATTCCGGCCGTCGAGTCCGGCTACCTGAAGTCCAACCTGGTCGCCTCGCACGCCGCCCGCCGGGCCCGGATCGAGTCCGGCGAGGACAAGATCGTCGGGGTCAACTGCTTCGACACCACCGAGCCGAGCCCGCTCACCGCCGACCTCGACACCGCGATCATGGTGGTCGACCCGGCCTCCGAGCGCTCCGTGCTCGCCGCCCTGGAGGCCTGGCGCGGACAGCGCGACGAGGCCGCCGCCCAGCGGGCGCTGGCCGAGCTCAAGGCCGTCGCCGCCACCGAGGCCAACCTGATGCCGGCCACGCTCGCCTGCGCCCGCGCCGGCGTCACCACCGGCGAGTGGTCCTTCGCCCTGCGCGAGGTCTTCGGCGAGTACCGCGCCCCCACCGGCGTCGGCGGAGCGCCCGTCGCCGTGGCCGCCGAGCCCGGTGGGGAGCTGGAGCAGGTCCGCGCCGCGGTCGCCGCGACCGCCGCGGAGCTGGGCGCCGGCAAGCTGCGCCTGCTGGTCGGCAAGCCCGGCCTGGACGGACACTCCAACGGTGCCGAGCAGATCGCCGTCCGGGCCCGCGACGCCGGGTTCGAGGTGGTCTACCAGGGCATCCGGCTGACCCCGGAGCAGATCGTCTCCGCCGCCGTCGCGGAGGACGTCCACTGCGTGGGCCTGTCGATCCTCTCCGGCGCGCACTGCGAGCTGGTGCCCGACGTCCTCAAGCGCCTGGACCGCGCCGGGGTGCAGGATGTCCCGGTGATCGTGGGTGGCATCATCCCGGCAGCGGACGGCGAGGCCCTCAAGGCCGCCGGCGTCGCCGCCGTGTTCACCCCGAAGGACTTCGGCATCACGACCATCATCGGCCGGATCGTGGACGAGATCCGGCTCGCCAACAAGCTCCAGCCCTGGACGCCCGCACCCGCGACCACCAGCTGACCACTGGGAAGGACAGAACCACCCTCATGACTACCGTGAACCGCCTCCGGCCCCGCCGTTCCTGCCTCGCCGTACCGGGCAGCAACCCGCGCTTCCTGGAGAAGGCCCAGGGCCTCCCGGCGGACCAGGTCTTCCTCGACCTCGAGGACGCCTGCGCCCCGCTGGTCAAGGAGAGCGCCCGCCACAACATCGTCGACGCGCTGAACAACGGCGACTGGGGCGGCAAGACCAAGGTCGTCCGGGTCAACGACTGGACGACGCACTGGACCTACCGCGACGTGATCACCGTGGTCGAGGGCGCCGGCCCCAACCTCGACTGCATCATGCTCCCCAAGGTCCAGGACGCCGAGCAGGTCAAGGCGCTCGACCTGCTGCTCACCCAGATCGAGAAGACCATGGGCTTCGAGGTCGGCAAGATCGGCATCGAGGCGCAGATCGAGAACGCCAAGGGCCTGATCAACGTCGACGCCATCGCCGAGGCCTCGCCCCGGCTGGAGACCATCATCTTCGGCCCCGCCGACTTCATGGCCTCCATCAACATGAAGTCCCTGGTCGTCGGCGAGCAGCCGCCCGGCTACGGCGCCGACGCCTACCACTACATCCTGATGCGCATCCTGATGGCCGCCCGCGCCAACGACCTGCAGGCGATCGACGGGCCGTACCTGCAGATCCGCAACGCCGAGGGCTACCGCGAGGTCGCCGGCCGCTCCGCCGCGCTCGGCTTCGACGGCAAGTGGGTGCTCCACCCGGACCAGGTCGCCGCCGCGAACGAGATCTTCTCGCCCTCGCAGGAGGACTACGACCACGCCGAGCTGATCCTCGACGCCTACGACTACTGCACCTCCGAGGCGGGCGGCGCCAAGGGCTCCGCGATGCTCGGCGACGAGATGATCGACGAGGCCAGCCGCAAGATGGCCCTGGTCATCGCCGGCAAGGGCCGGGCCGCCGGCATGCAGCGCACCACCAAGTTCGAGATCCCGGAAAGCTGAGGGCCTGAGCCATGCAGTTCGGACGCACCTACGAGGAGTTCGAGGTCGGCGCGGTCTACAAGCACTGGCCCGGCAAGACGGTCACCGAGTACGACGACCACCTCTTCTGCCTGCTCACCATGAACCACCACCCGCTCCACATGGACACCAACTATGCGGAGAAGACGACGGACTTCGGCAAGAACGTCGTGGTGGGCAACTACATCTACTCGCTGCTGCTCGGCATGTCCGTCCCGGACGTCTCCGGCAAGGCGATCGCCAACCTGGAGATCGAGTCGCTGCGCCACGTCGCGCCGACCTTCCACGGCGACACCATCTACGGCGAGACCACCGTGCTCGACAAGTGGCCGTCCAAGTCCAAGGACGACCGGGGCATCGTCTACGTCGAGACCAAGGGGTACAAGCAGGACGGCACGGTCGTCTGCATCTTCCGCCGCAAGGTGATGGTGCCGACCGAGACGTACATCAAGGAGCGCGGCGGCGAGCAGCCCGGCCGCCCGACCCCGCTCTCCTGACCCATCTCCACCCGAGACCCCGGAGGGGCAGGCCGCCGTCATCGGCCGACCCCCACCCGGTAACGGGGGCCCTGCTGCCGCAGCCACGCCGGCAGGGCCCCCGCAATCCCCCCCCCCGCCCTCTTAGACCTTTCCGGAGCCGCACGATGGGACGCCTCGCACAGACCGACGGCCTCACCGAGATCCAGCGGGACATCCTCGCCACCGTGCGGGATTTCGTCGACAAGGAGATCATTCCGGTCGCGACCGAGCTGGAGCACAAGGACGAGTACCCGACCGCCATCGTCGAGGGCATGAAGCAGCTCGGCCTCTTCGGGCTCACCATCCCCGAGGAGTTCGGCGGCCTCGGCGAGTCGCTGCTCACCTACGCCCTGGTGGTCGAGGAGATCGCCCGTGGCTGGATGTCGGTCTCCGGCATCGTCAACACCCACTTCATCGTGGCGCACATGATCAACGCCCACGGCACCCAGGAGCAGAAGGACTACTTCCTGCCGAAGATGGCGGCCGGCGAAATCCGCGGCGCCTTCTCGATGTCCGAGCCGGGCCTCGGGTCCGACGTTTCGGCCATCTCGACCAAGGGCGTCAAGGACGGGGAGTTCTACGTCCTCAACGGCCAGAAGATGTGGCTCACCAACGGCGGCACCTCCACCCTCGTCGCGGTCCTCTGCAAGACCGACGAGGGCGGCAGCTCCCCGTACAAGAACATGACCACCTTCCTGATCGAGAAGGAGGCCGGCTTCGGCCCGAACCCCAAGGTTCCCGGCCTGACCGTGCCCGGCAAGATCGAGAAGATGGGCTACAAGGGCGTCGACACCACCGAGCTGGTGCTGCAGGACGTCCGGATCCCGGCCGACCGCATCCTCGGCGGCGTCCCGGGCCGCGGCTTCTACCAGATGATGGACGGCGTCGAGGTCGGCCGCGTCAACGTCGCCGCCCGCGGCTGCGGCGTCGCCCGCCGCGCCTTCGAGCTGGGCATCTCCTACGCCCAGCAGCGCTCCACCTTCGGCAAGAAGATCGCCGAGCACCAGGCCATCCAGTTCAAGCTCGCCGAGATGGCCACCAAGGTCGAGGCCGCCCACCAGATGATGGTCATGGCCGCCCGCAAGAAGGACAGCGGCGAGCGCAACGACCTCGAGGCCGGCATGGCCAAGTACCTCGCCTCCGAGTACTGCAAGGAGGTCGTCGAGGATGCCTTCCGCATCCACGGCGGCTACGGCTTCTCCAAGGAGTACGAGATCGAGCGCCTCTACCGCGAGGCCCCGATGCTGCTCATCGGTGAAGGTACTGCGGAGATCCAGAAGATGATCGTCGGACGCCGGCTCCTGGAGGAGTACCGGATCGCCGAGTGATCCCCGGGCCGCCCGCCGACGGACCACGTCACCGGGCGGCCCCCTCGAACCGCCGGTCGACGGGCGTGCGGGCCCGTCCCGGCGGAGCGCCGTGCCCCGTCACGGGCCCGGCCTGGTCCGCCAGGGTCCGGCACGGCCCTCCGGAAGCGGCCGCAGGGCGTATAGCTGCGACAACGCGCCCTGCGGCCGCTTCCGTACACCCGCTTCCGGCCGCCGCGGCCGTTTCCCCCGGCGGGTTCCGTCCGCGTGCCGTTGAGACAAGTCTCACCAGCCGTGTGCGGTCCCTTGGGAACCGGACCGGGTCGAGCTACGGTCGTAGAGGTGGACGCGCGGACGCGCTCCCACCGGACACATGAACGAGCAGGCGGGTTGCCCACCCACCGTGTGCTCCCGATAGCATCCACCGGGACAGCAAGCCGTCCCTCTATTACCGATCCCGCGGTGGCCCCCGTCCAGCGGCCATGATCCCCCGCGACAAAGGTCTTCGATGCCCATCAGCCCGTCCCCTCACCACTCCGTCACGGACCGCGATGCCCTCGCAGCCACGACGGCCGGTCGGCGACCCCGCGTGACCATCGCGCGCGGAGCCACCCCCTGGTTCGTCCCCACCCTCGCCACGGCCGCCGTGACCACCGCCCTCACCCGGCGCAGCGGCAAGTGGGCCCTGGCGGCGGTACCCGCCTGCGCGCTCAGCGCGGGCATGCTGTGGTTCTTCCGCGACCCCGAGCGTGAGATCGGCACGGGCAGAGTGATCTCCCCCGCCGACGGCGTGGTGCAGAGCATCGACGCCTGGCCGGACGGCCGCACCCGGGTCGCGATCTTCATGAGCCCGCTCAACGTCCACGTCAACCGCGCGCCCCTGCCGGGCACGGTGACGTCGGTCGAGCACGTCGCGGGCGGCTTCGTCCCCGCGTTCAACAAGGACAGCGACCAGAACGAGCGGGTCGTCTGGCACTTCGACACCGAGCTCGGCGACATCGAGATGGTCCAGATCGCGGGGGCCGTGGCCCGCCGCATCGTGCCGTACGTGGACGCCGGAACCAAGGTCGAGCAGGGCGACCGGATCGGTCTGATCCGGTTCGGGTCCCGGGTCGACACCTACCTGCCGGCCGGCGTCGAGGTCGGCGTCGAGGTCGGCCAGAAGACCACAGCCGGGGTGACGCGCCTTGACCGTGACTGATCCTGAGACAATCGTCGGCCTGGACGACGAGGAGACGGCCCTGCGCCGCCGCCGCTGGGCGCGCGACCGCGAGCTGCGCGCCCCGCGCTCTCCGCAGCACTTGTCCACCGCCGACTTCCTGACCCTGGGGAACGCCGTCTGCGGCTTCCTGGCGATCTACTCGATCACCACCGGGGTCCTCGTCCCGCACATCACCAACCCGGACGCCGCTCCGGACCGGCACAGCGCCGCCACCGCGGTCACGCTGCTGCTGATCGGCTCGATGTGCGACCTCTTCGACGGCCTGGTGGCGCGCAAGCTGCGCTCCTCCGCCCTCGGAGCGGAACTGGACAACCTGGCCGACCTGATCAGCTTCGGCATCGCGCCGGCCTACTTCGTCGCGGTCTGGGGCATGGTCTCCCAGGGCTCCAACAGCAAGCTCTCGGCGCTCATCGCGATCACCGTGCTGCTCGCCGTCGTGCTGCGGCTGGCCCGCTTCTCGGCCGTCAAGATGCGGCCCGGGGTGTTCCAGGGCATGCCCTGCCCGATGGGCGCGATGACGGTCATCGCCATCGTGCTGCTCGACCCGCCGTTCCTGCCCGGTCTGCTCGCCATCTTCGGCGCCGCGTACCTGATGGTCAGCCGGATCGAGTACCCGAAGCCGCAGGGGCTGCTGGCCACCGCCACGCTCTGCTGGATCGTGGTCTCCATCGGCTGCCTGGCCGCCTGGGCCACCGGCCTGCCCGGCGGCGACGCGCTGATGCACGTCGGCGCGTTCGCCCAGATCACGCTCGCCGCGATGGCGCCGCTGCTGGTCATCCGCCGCAAGGTGGGGCAGAAGGTCGGCGACGTCCGCGCCCGGCGGGCGGAGTCGCGGCTCGGCTGATTTCCCGTCTCACGGCGAAGGGCCCGGAACCGATCGGTTCCGGGCCCTTCGCCGTTCTTCGTCGTTCTATGCCGTCTCGGCCGTTCTTCGTTCCAGCCGTTCTTCGTCGTTCTCGGCCGTTCGTGCCTGCGCCGGCTACGCGCCGCCGGTGTGGACGCTGAACGCCGAGCGGCGGGCCGCTCTGGCCACGCCCGGGTCCGGGTGCACGCTCGAGACCGCCGACAGCACCGAGGCCGCCCGCGGGTGCCCGGACTGCCGGGCCCGGGCGAACAGCCGCACCGGATCGCCCGCCGAGGCGCCCTCGACGTGGCCCACCAGCAGCTCCGTCTCGCCGTGGTCGAGCACCGCGGCGGCCGTGTCCACCCAGAGCCAGGCCGCGTCGTCCGCGCCCAGCACGTCCGCCGGGGAGACCCCCTCGTCCGCTCGCTCCGCCAGCCACAGCAGCGCGTACGGGCGCAGCACCGGCTCGTCCACCGACGCCCGCACCGCCTGCTCGGCCGGTCCGCCGGCCACCCGCAGCGCCTCGAAGGCGAGGCCGCGCACCAGCGCGTCGTCGCCCTGCGCCGCGTCCAGCAGCTCGGCCACCGCCCGGTCCGCCGGCCGCGCCGCGACCCAGGCTCGGTACTCGGCGCGGGCCGGGCCCGGCGAGTAGTCGGCGCAGGCGTTCAGCAGCTCGAAGGCGCTCTGCTCGATGTGCCCGGCCGCGGTCTGGGCGACCGTGCAGATCTCCTCCAGCTTCGCCCGCACCGCCCAGTGGCCGAGCGGCGACAGTTCCGCGGCGTCGTTCCTGCGCGTCAGGGCGCCGACGGCGGCCAGGCCGTCCAGCATCCAGTCCAGGACGGCGGCGACGTCCGAGGGAGCGGCCGGGGTGTCGATCTGCGGCTCCCGGCAGGTGCCGCGGACGGCCGACACCGCGGAGGCGGCGTGCGGCACCGGCGACAGGCCGGGACCGCCGGCCCCGCCGCCGACCCGGCGCTCGTCCAGACCGCGGCGCAGCAGCTCCAGCAGCTCGCTCTCGGCCACCGGGCCGTCCACCAGGTGCAGGAAGGAGAGCAGCTGCGGGGCCTGGTCGACGGCCTGCCCGGCCAGCACGGCGAACACGCCGCGCAGCGCTGCGGGCGGCACCGGGGCGAGCAGGGTCCAGGCGTCGAACAGCGCCGACCAGCCCCGCACCACGGCCTCGTCGTCGTGCTCCCAGGCGTGCAGGCGCCAGCCGGGGCCGGCACCGGCGTCCCGGGCCTCCACCAGGCCCACCAGGAGCGCCTGCCCCCAGGCCTTGGCGGCGGCGCCGACCGTCATGGCCAGCGCCCGGCCCGCCGTACGGGCGTCCTCCGGCAGCAGCTCGCCACGCTTGTCGACTTCCTCGAGCTCCCCGGCCCAGCGGGCGATCCGGACGGCGTCCACCAGCATCCGACGGGCCAGCGGCGCCAGCTCGGCCGGCGCGGGGAAGCCCTCCGGCACGGGAACCCTGCCCCGCCCGGGCGCCGGCGCGGGCCCCCGCCGCCGGGGTACGCCGTTACGGGGTACACCCGCCCCGCCCGGCCTGCCACCGGCGGGCCGGTGGGCCGTACCGGGGAGACGGGTCACCGTCGCACCGGTACCGATCGGAGGCGGGAGCGGGGCATCACGGTCGCGCGGGTTCCGAGACGTCACGTCGAGCAGTCTTCCCCTTGTACCGGCCTTCTGTCACATCCGGTTGTCCGTACGACCGGACGACCGGCGACGGCACCTCCGCAAGATCGGGCAACAGAGGCAAACCGCCTGGCCGGAAACGTGTGGCCTGCTCATGCCAGGTGGGCCGGGACGGTTGCTGGGCCCGTTCGAACGGTCACGGAGTGTGGTGGCGGTGGTCGGCCAAGGGGGCCAAATTGTGCCCCTGACTGCGGGGGCGATCGCGGCGGACGGCGGCGCCGCCGTCCGCGTCCGAGGGGACTGTCCAGCCCGGATCCGGACGGATGGCGGGCGAGCCGCGGCGATCTTGCGGTGTGAGAAGTCGGCGGGCCCGACTTCTCACGCCCGGCCGGCGGTCGGGGGGAGCTCAGGGGACTCCGGAGGACTTCAGAGGAGGGGGGTGAGCCAGCGGCGGAGGAGCTCGGTGTAGTAGTCGGGGGCGCTGTTCCAGAGGGCGGCGTGGTCGGCGCCGGGGAAGGCCTGCAGATTGACCACGTCGGGGCGGGCGGCGGCCAGGTGCTGGGCGCTGCGGAAGGGGGAGATCCGGTCCGCCGGGCTGTGCAGCAGGAGCGTCGGGACGCGCAGGTCGGTGCCCTCGGCGATGCGGGAGAAGTCGGCGAGGTCGACGCCGGTGCGGCCCCGGGCGGCGAGCGCGCCGAGCTCGGCGGCGGCGCCGCGGAAGCCGAGCCGCTCGGCGTCGCGCCGGGCGCTGGCCGGCAGGTCGAGGACCGGCGAGTCGAGGATCAGCCCGCTGATGGCGTACGACCAGGCGGAGCGCGCCGCCGTCTGCAGCACCATGGTGGCGCCGACCGACCAGCCGTAGAGGATCACCCGGCCCGCCCCGTTGTCGAGCGCCAACCGTACCGCCGCCTCGACGTCGCGCCACTCGGTCTCGCCGAAGTGGCTGTAGCCGTCCGGGGAGGCGGGGGCGCCCTCGTCGCCGCGGTAGGTGACGGCGAGGACAGGCAGGGCGAGGCGGTCGAGGACCGGCAGGACCGGGAGGGTCTGCTGTCGGTCGGCCTCGGGGCCGTGGACCAGGACCACCCAGGTGCCGCGCTTGCCCTCGAGGTACCAGGCGGGGAGGGCGCCGAGCTCGCCGTCCACGGCGGTCTCGGTGTAGGCGAGGCCGAGCGCCCGGGTCGGGTCGCCGAGGTGGACGCGCGGGGTGAAGCGGACCTCGGTGCCGGGGGTGAGGGTGCCCCGGTCGGCGCGGACCAGCCGACGGGTGACGCCCTGCTCGTCGCTGTGCAGGACCTCCTCGACCACCGCGTGCCCGCCGTCCGCCCACTCGACCGCCCAGCGGCCGGGGTGCAGGCTCTCCGGGCCGCGGCTGAAGGTGATCCGCCCGGCGCCGAGGCTCCGGACCAGGACCGGCCCGGACTCCTGGCCGTCGGTCACCGGACGGACCATCCGCTCGGACGCCCGCCGGCCGATCACCAGGACGACGGCCCCGGCCCCGACGGCGGCGGCCGCCACGACGGCAGCGGTTCCCCAGCGCATATCGTTCCCCGCTCTCTCGGTCACGGACCGGACGGTGTTCGTGCACCAGTCCACCGGCGCCCCGCCCGCCCGGCCACCGGGCTGGACCGTCCGGGTCACGCGGAGCGGGCCCGGCGCGTGTCGGGGAGCGGGCCCGGCGCGTGTCGGGGAGCGCCGACGGTGAGATCAGAGGGCCTCGGTGAGGAGGTGCCAGAAGCGGGGGGTGAGGGAGTCGGTGGCGGGGGGCGGCGCGGCGCGGGTGGTGGCACCCCAGTGGGTGGGGACGTGGTGCTCCTGGTGGAGGGCGGCGAGGACGTCGGCGAGGGCGTCGGCGGGAGCCGGGACGATGCGGGCGAGGGCGTGGAGCTGGGGCTGCCAGCGGCCGCCGAGGCACTGGCGCAGGAGGTGGTCGAGGGCGCCCGCGCGGCCGGTGGCCTCGACGAGTTCGGGCAGGCCGAGGTGGAGGACCTCGCCGAGGGCGCGGGTCTGCTCCTCGTCGCCGTCCCAGTGGCCGGTCAGTTCGGCCTCCCGGTAGGCGTCGAGGGTGGTGCCGGTGCGGTCGGCGACGGCGGCCTGTCCGAGTTCGCGGGCGATGCGGTGGTCGCGCAGCCGGACCGGGCGGGTGCCCATCAGCTGGGCGGCGGGGCACCAGAGGGCACGGGCGAGCGCGATGAACTCCGGTTCGCTGGGGCGCAGCTCGCCGCTCTCCCAGGCGAGGACGTGGGCGGGCAGCAGTCGGACGCCGTGCGCGGCCATGCCCTCGGCGACCTGCTCGGGGGTCAGGCCGAGGCCGGCCCGGTGGGCGCGGGCGGCCGCGGGCGAGAACGGCACCGGGGGCGGTGGGGCGGGGGGCTTTCTGCGACGCATGCCACCGAACGGTAGGCGCGGACCCGGCGCGCCCCCCAGCACCCGAACGCACGAAGCGGCACGTCCGGGGGCGGCGCTCCGCTGGGCGATCCCACAGGGTGTCAGCGGGGTCGCCCGTGTGACCAACCCCTCCGTGACCTCGGTTGACTCCCGGTTCTGGCCCGTGATGGGATCCTGGGGCCAATCGGAGGCATGGAGAGGAAGCCGGTGCGAGTCCGGCGCGGTCCCGCCACTGTCACCGGGGAGCACGCTCGGAACTATCGCCACGGCGGGCCGTCAGAAGCCGCTGGAAGGCCCCGGGGGTGCGTCCGACCCGGAAGCCAGGAGACTCTCGCCCCCGCTACGTCGATCCAGGGCGCGGACCCTGAGTGAGGACACGCACGCGATGCAGGCTGCCCCACCGCCACGCCGGACTCCGAGCTGTCCTGCCGCCTCGTTCGGCTCCACGCCGAGTCGTCTTCCGGCGTCCAGCCGATGACCGTCCGCGCACTGACCTCGCGACCGCTCGCCCACGCCGCCGCGTTCGCGCTGGGCGCCGCCGCGGGCTACGCCGCCGACGCCCGCTTCGCCGACCCGCGCCGCGGCCACCCGGTGGCCGCCTTCGGCAGCGCCGCGACCCGCCTGGAGCGGCGGCTGTGGCGCGACGACCGTGCGGCCGGGGCCGGGTACACGGCACTGTGCGTGGGCGCGGTCGCGGCGGGCGCGCTCGCCCTGGACCGTACGGTGGGCCGGCGGCCGCTGGGCCGGGCGGCGCTGGCGGCCGCCGCGACCTGGACGGTGCTCGGCGGCACCTCGCTGACCCGCGAGGCCCGCTACGTCGGCCGCTCGCTGAAGGACGGCGACCTGGCGGCCGCCCGGGAGCGGCTGCCACACCTGTGCGGGCGTGACCCGAGCGCGCTGGACGAGCAGCAGATCGCCCGCGCGGTGGTCGAGTCGGTCGCCGAGAACACCGCCGACGCCGTGGTGAACGCGCTCGCCTGGGGCACCCTCGCGGGCACGCCCGGGCTGCTGGCCTTCCGCGCGGTGAACACCCTGGACGCCATGGTGGGCCACCGCTCGCCGCGCTACGCCCGGTTCGGCTGGGCCTCGGCGCGGCTGGACGACCTGGCGGGCTGGCCGGGCGCCCGGCTGACGGCGCTGCTCACGGTGGCCGCCGCCCCGCAACCGCGGACGGCCTGGCGGGTCTGGCGGCGCGACGGCTCCGCGCACCCGAGCCCGAACGCGGGCCAGGCGGAGTCGGCCTTCGCCGGCGCGGTGGGCGTACGGCTGGGCGGCACGCTGCGGTACGGCACGAGGGTGGAGCACCGGCCGGTACTGGGGGCGGAGCTGCGGCCGGTGACGGTGGACGACATCGAGCGGGCCTGCACGCTCTCGCGGCGGGTGGGCGCGCTGGCGCTGGGTACGACGGTCGCGGGGCACGTCCTGCTGCGCGCGCTCCTGGGGAAGAGGGGAAGGGCATGACGAACGCACTGCTGGTCGCGGGGACGACCTCGGACGCGGGCAAGAGCGTGGTCACGGCCGGCATCTGCCGCTGGCTGGCCCGCCAGGGCGTGCGGGTGGCGCCGTTCAAGGCGCAGAACATGTCGCTGAACTCCTTCGTCACCCTGGACGGTGCCGAGATCGGCCGCGCCCAGGCGATGCAGGCGCAGGCCGCCCGGGTGGAGCCGGAGGCGGCGATGAACCCGGTGCTGCTGAAGCCCGGCGCGGACGGCCGCAGCCAGGTGGTCCTGCTGGGCAAGCCGGTCGCCGAAGTGGGCGCGCTGGACTACCGCGAGCGCAAGCCCGTCCTGCTGGAGCGCGCCCTGGAGTGCCTGGCCGACCTGCGCCGCCGCTACGAGGTGGTGGTCTGCGAGGGGGCCGGCTCGCCCGCCGAGATCAACCTGCGCGACCGCGACATCGCCAACATGGGCCTGGCCACGGCCGCCGGACTGCCGGTGGTGGTGGTCGGGGACATCGACCGGGGCGGTGTGTTCGCGGCGATGTACGGGACGCTGGCGCTGCTGTCGGCGGAGGACCAGCGGCACGTGGCGGGCTGGTTCGTCAACAAGTTCCGCGGCGACGCGCGCCTGCTGGCGCCCGGGCTGGAGATGCTGCACGGGCTGACCGGCCGTCCGGTGCTGGGCACCCTGCCGATGCTGCCCGGACTGTGGCTGGACGCCGAGGACTCGCTGGACCTGTCGACCGTGGTGGACCGGGTGGACGGCCGCGGCCCGCTCGGGGCGGACGTGCTGCGGGTGGCCGTGGTGCGCTTCCCCCGGCTGTCCAACTTCACCGACGTGGACGCGCTGGCGCAGGAGCCGGGCGTGCTGGTGCGCTGGGCCACGCGGCCGGAGGAGCTGGCCGACGCCGACCTGGTGGTGCTGCCCGGCACCCGGGCCACCGTGGCGGACCTCGCCTGGCTGCGCGAGCGCGGCCTGGAGCCGGCGCTGAAGGCGCGGGCGGCGGCCGGGCTGCCGATCCTCGGGGTGTGCGGCGGCTACCAGATGCTGGCGCGCGGGATCGTCGACGAGGTGGAGTCCAAGGCGGGCGTCGTCGAGGGGCTGGGCCTGCAGCCGACGCAGGTGCGGTTCGGGGCCGGGAAGGTGCTCGCGCGGCCGGTCGGCGAGGCGTACGGACAGCGGGTCGAGGGCTACGAGATCCACCACGGCGTGGTGGCGGTCGAGGGCGGGGACGCGTTCGTCTCCGACGGCCTCGGGCGGAGCATGGACGGCTGCCGGGTGGGCGCGGTCTGGGGCACGACCTGGCACGGCGTCCTGGAGAACGACGCCTTCCGTCGTGAATTCCTGCGCGAGGTCGCCGAGTTGGCGGGACGGGCGTTCGTCCCGGCGCCGGACACCTCCTTCGCCGCGGCGCGCGAGGCCCGGCTGGACCGGCTGGGCGACCTGATCGAGGAGCACGCCGACACCGACGCGCTGTGGAAGCTGATCGAGGGCGGGGTGCCGGCGGCCGGATCGCTGCCGTTCCTGGCGCCCGGGGCACCTGGGAGTGACGCATGAGCCGGGTACGACCGCAGGACCGGGCACGACAGGAGTGGGGCACGGCATGAGTGACGTCCGCTATCCGTTCACCGCGATCGTCGGCATGGCCGACCTGCGGCTCGGGCTGCTGCTGAACGCGGTCTCGCCGGCCGTGGGCGGCGTGCTGGTGCGCGGCGAGAAGGGCACCGCGAAGTCGACCATGGTGCGCGCGCTGGCCGGCCTGCTGCCGTCCATCGCCGCCGTGGACGACTGCCGCTTCGCCTGCGACCCCGCCGCCCCCGACCCGCAGTGCCCGGACGGGCCGCACGCCTCCGCCGCCGGAGTCCACGAACGCCCGTCCCAGCTGGTCGAGTTGCCGGTCGGCGTGGCCGAGGACCGGATCGTCGGCTCGCTCGACCTGGAACGCGCACTGGCCGAGGGCGTCAAGGCGTACGAGCCCGGGCTGCTCGCCAAGGCGCACCGCGGTGTGCTCTACATCGACGAGGTGAACCTGCTCCAGGACCACGTGGTGGACCTGCTGCTGGACGCCGCCGCGATGGGCCGCTCCTACGTCGAGCGCGAGGGCGTGTCGGTGCGGCACGCGGCCCGGTTCCTGCTGGTCGGCACGATGAACCCGGAGGAGGGCGAGCTCCGGCCGCAGTTGCTCGACCGGTTCGGCCTGACCGTCGAGATCGCCGCCACCCGGGACCCGGCGGAGCGCGCCGAGGTGGTCCGGCGGCGGCTCGCGTACGACGCCGACCCGGCCGGGTTCGCCGCACGGTTCGCCGCGGAGGAACGGGCGCTCGCCGAACGCATCACCGCCGCGCGGGAGTTGCTGCCCAAGGTCGAGCTGACCGATATGGCGCTGCGTCAGATCACCGCCGTGTGCGCCGCGTTCGAGGTGGACGGTCTGCGCGCGGACATCGTGATGGCCCGCACCGCCGTCGCACTCGCCGCCTGGGACGGGCGCACCGAGGTGCTGGAGGAGGACGTCCGCAAGGCCGCCCGGCTGGCGCTGCCGCACCGGCGCCGCCGCAACCCCTTCGACGCGCCGGGGTTGGACGAGGAGCAGCTGGACCGGACGCTGGAGGAGCACGCCGGGCAGGACGAGCCGGAGCCGGAGCCGGAGGGCGACGGGGACGGTGACGGCGACGGTCCTGGCGACGGAGGCGGCCCGGACGGCGGTGGCCCCGACGGCGGCGGTCCGGACGGCGGCGGGGCTCCCGAGCCGTCCGAGGGCGGCGCCCCGGAGCCCTCCGCGGCGGACACCGACTCCGCCGGCGAGCAGCCGCAGCAGCCCGTCCCGGCCCAACACCCCGCGCCCGCACGGGAGTCGGCGCCGGCCGCGGCCGGGGACCCGTACCGGACCAAGCTGTTCACCGTCCGCGGCACCGGCCACGGCGCCCAGGGCCGTCGCTCCCCCGCCGAGACCACCGGCGGGCACACCATCCGCGCCCGCCGTCCGCAGGGCGCGCTCGGCCGGCTGCACCTGACCGCGACCCTGCAGGCCGCCGCGCCGCACCAGGTGGCGCGCGGGCGCAGCGGGCGGGCGCTGGTGCTGCAGAAGGACGACTTCCGCGAACAGGTGCGCCAGGGACGGGAGTCCAACCTGGTGCTGTTCGTCGTCGACGCCTCGGGCTCGATGGCCGCCCGGCAGCGGATGACCGCCGTCAAGGGCGCCGTGCTGTCGCTGCTGATGGACGCCTACCAGCGGCGCGACAAGATCGGCATGATCACCTTCCGCGGCACCGGCGCCGAGCTGGCCCTGCCGCCCACCTCCTCGGTGGAGGTCGGCGCGGCCCGGCTGGAGTCGCTGCCCACCGGTGGGCGGACCCCGCTGGCCGAGGGGCTGCTGCGCGCCCACGAGGTGCTGCGGATCGAGCGGCTGCGCGACCCCAGCCGGCGCCCGCTGCTGGTCGTGGTGACCGACGGCCGGGCCACCGGCGGGCGCGACGCGCTCGCCCGCTCCCACCGCGCGGCCGCGCTGTTCGCCGCGCAGGGCACCGCGAGCGTGGTGCTGGACTGCGAGTCCGGCCCGGTCCGGCTTGGCCTGGCCCGCACCCTGGCCGGGCAGCTCGGCGGCACCGCCGTCAGCCTGGACGAGCTGCGCGCCGAGGGCGTGGCCTCGCTCGTCCGCGAGAACCGTCCCGCGGCCGGCCGCGGCGACGTCCGTACGACCTCGATCCGAAAGGCGGCCTGATCCCCATGCCCAAGGGCGTCCCCGAGAGCGTTCCCGACGACGGCCTGACGACCCGTCAACGCCGCACGCTGCCGATCACCGCCGTGCACACCGGCCCGGGCAAGGGCAAGTCCACCGCCGCGTTCGGCATGGCGCTGCGGGCCTGGAACCAGGGCTGGCCGGTCGGGGTGTTCCAGTTCGTGAAGTCCGCCAAGTGGAAGGTCGGCGAGGAGAACGCGCTGCGCGTGCTCGGCGCCTCCGGCGAGGGCGGCACCGTCGACTGGCACAAGATGGGCTCCGGCTGGTCCTGGATCCAGCGCTCCGCCGAGCAGGAGATGTCCAGCGAGGAGGCTGCCAAGGAGGGCTGGGAGCAGGTCAAGCGCGACCTCGCCGCCGAGACCTACCGCTTCTACGTGCTCGACGAGTTCACCTACCCGATGCACTGGGGGTGGGTCGACGCGGACGAGGTGGTGGCCGTACTCAAGGACCGTCCGGGCAGCCAGCACGTCGTGATCACCGGCCGGTACGCGCCCGAGGCACTGACCGACTTCGCCGACCTGGTCACCGAGATGACCAAGGTCAAGCACCCCATGGACGCCGGCCGCAAGGGCCAGCGCGGCATCGAGTGGTAGAGCGTTGAGCGCCAGCCCCGTGAACATCCCCCGCCTCGTCGTCGCCGCGCCCTCCTCCGGAGCCGGCAAGACCACCGTCGCCACCGGCCTGATCGCGGCGCTCGCCGCGCGCGGGCTGGCGGTGTCGCCGCACAAGGTCGGTCCGGACTACATCGACCCGGGCTACCACGCGCTCGCCGCCGGGCGCCCGGGCCGCAACCTGGACGCCTTCCTCTGCGGGCCCGAGCGGATCGCCCCGCTGTTCCTGCACGGCGCGGCGGGGGCGGACGTCGCCGTGGTCGAGGGCGTCATGGGCCTGTTCGACGGGGCCTCCGGGCGCGGGGAGCTGGCGTCCACCGCGCACGTCGCCAAGCTGCTGCGGGCGCCGGTAGTGCTGGTGGTCGACGGCTCCTCGCAGTCCCGCTCGGTCGCCGCGCTGGTGCACGGCTTCGCCTCCTGGGACCCGCAGGTGCGGCTCGCCGGGGTGATCCTCAACCGGGTCGCCTCCGACCGGCACGAGCAGCTGCTGCGCGAGGCCCTGGAGGAGGGCTCCGGCGTGCCGGTGCTGGGCGCGCTGCGCCGCTCGGCGGCGGTCGCCACGCCGTCCCGCCACCTCGGGCTGATCCCGGCGGTGGAGCGCTCGGCGGAGGCGCTGAAGGCGGTCGCCGACATGGGCGACCTGGTCGCCTCCTCGGTGGACCTGGACGCCCTGCTCGAACTCGCCCGTACCGCACCCGAGTTGGACGCCGAGCCGTGGGACGCGTCGGCCGAGGTCACCCCGGTGGCCGGGCGGCCGCGGATCGCGGTGGCGGGCGGCGCGGCGTTCTCCTTCTCGTACGCCGAGAACGCCGAACTGCTCGGCGCGGCCGGGGCCGAGGTCGTCCCCTTCGACCCGCTGCACGCCACCGCGCTGCCCGCGGGGACGGCCGGGCTGGTCATCGGCGGCGGCTTCCCGGAGCTGTACGTGCGGGAGTTGAGCGGGAACGCGGAACTGCGCTCGGCGATCGGGCGGTTCGCCGCATCGGGCGGGCCGATCGCCGCCGAGTGCGCCGGACTGCTCTACCTGGGGCGGGAGTTGGACGGCCTGCCGATGTGCGGCGTACTGGACGCCGACGCCCGGATGACCGAACGCCTCACCCTCGGCTACCGGGAGGCGGTCGCCCTGCACGACTCGCCGCTGGCGGCAGCCGGCACCCGGCTGCGCGGACACGAGTTCCACCGCACGGTCTGCGAACCGGGCGCGGGCGAACACCCCGCGTGGGGCTGGCACTTGCCGACCGGACCGCGCACGGAGGGCTTCGCCGGGGGCAACGTGCACGCCTCGTACCTGCACCTGCACTGGGCGGGCGCGCCGGCGCTGGCCTCCTCCTTCGCGGCCGCCGCGGCGGCTCACGGGGGGTCGCGGTAAGCTGCGCCGCCGTAGGATGCGCGCATCCATGTGATCGTCCTCAACGGCGGCTCCAGCTCCGGCAAGTCGAGCATCGCCCGCTGCCTGCAGGAGCTGCTGCCCCAGCCGTGGCTGCACCTCGGCGCGGACACCCTGGTCGACGCGCTGCCGCCCGCGCTGCTGGGCGGGAGCGAGGGCATCGGCGGCGTGACGGACGGGGACGGGGCGGTCGAGGTCGGGCCGGTCTTCGCCGAACTGGACGCCGCCTGGACGCTCGGGGTGGCGGCGATGGCCCGGGCCGGCGCCAGGATCGTGGTGGACGAGGTGTTCCTCGGCACCACGGCCTCGCAGACCCGCTGGCGGGCAGCGCTGGCGGGCCTGGAGGTGCTCTGGGTCGGCGTGCGCTGCGACCCGGCGGTGGCCGCCGCCCGGGAGGCCGCGCGCGGCGACCGGGTGGCCGGGATGGCGGCGGCGCAGGCGGAGGCGGTGCACGAGGGGGTCGGGTACGACCTGGTGGTGGACAGCTCGCGGGCCTCCGCCGCCGAGTGCGCGCGGGTCATCGCCGCGCGGGTCGCGGCGTCCGGCAGCTGACCGTACTGCCGGGAGTTCGGCGCGCCCGCTCCCCCGCATGGCCGACCGGACGCTCCGACGAACCACCGACTGTCAGTGGCCCCTGCGACGATGCCCGGCATGAGCGACTCCAGCCGTGCCATTGCCGAGTACTGGGATGCGGCCGCCGAGGCCTTCGACGAGGAGCCCGACCACGGGGTGCGGGAGGAGGCGGTCCGGGCGGCTTGGGTGCGACGGCTTCGGGGGTGGGTGCCGGGTGGCGGTTGTGACGTGCTCGATGTGGGGTGCGGCACGGGCTCGATGTCGGTGCTGCTCGCTGCGGACGGGCACCGGGTGACGGGGGTGGACCTGGCACCGCGGATGGTGGAGCGCGCGGGGGCGAAGTCGGCTGCGGCGGGGTTGCCGGGGCGGTTCCTGGTGGGCGATGCGGCGGCGCCGCCGGTCGGGGGCGAGCGGTTCGACGTGCTGCTGTCGCGCCACCTGGTCTGGACCCTGCCCGAGCCCGAGCAGACGCTCCGGACCTGGGTGGGTCTGCTCCGCCCCGCTGGTCGGCTGGTGCTGGTGGAGGGCCGGTGGCGCGAGGCCGGGCAGGCTGTGACGCCGTACGCGGCCGGGGCGCCGCCGCTGCCGTGGGCCGGCGGGGTCGGGGCGGAGGAACTCGCCTCAGCCGTCCGGCCGCTGGTGTCCGAGGTGCGCGTCGAGCCGCTCAGCGGGGATGCCGGGCTGCGGGGCGGTCCGGTGCGCGACGAGCGCTACGCGCTGATCGCGTACCGCTGAGCGCCCGCCCCTGAACGACCGGTCAGCCGCCGTTGCCGAAGGTGCCGTTGACAGCGTCGCCGCGGTGGCAGCGGGCGCAGCGCAGGCGGGTGTGGATCGCCACCGCGCCCATGAAGACGTCCTCGCGGCCGTCGGCGGGGGACCGGGAGTCGGCGGGCTCGCCGCAGTCCAGGCAGGGGCGGTGGGGGCGGGCGGCGACGGAGCAGGCGCGGCAGATCAGGTGGGTCGGGTGCTCGGCGTGGACGACGACGTGCTGGACACCCCCGCCCGCGCGACACGCCCGCCCGCGTGCCGCGCGGCGGACCCGGCCGAGGGGTGGCTCAGTCGAGGAGCGGCTCGGTGTCGCCGTGCGCGATGAGGAGCTTGCGCAGCAGCCCGTCGAGCCGGGCGCGCTCCTTCGCGTCGAGCGCGGCGAGGATCCGCTCCTCGTTGCGGACGTGGCCCTCCAGGGCGCCGTCGATCAACTCCTTGCCCGCCGGGGTGAGCCGGATCAGGACGGCGCGGCGGTCGTCCGGGCTGGGGTTGCGTTCCACCAGACCCTTGGCGGAGAGCCGGTCGACCCGGTTGGTGATCGCGCCGGAGGTGACCATGGCGGACTTGAGGAGGGCGCGGGCGTTGAGCTCGTAGGGCTCGCCGGAGCGCCGCAGGGTGGCCAGGACGTCGAACTCGGAGGAGTCCAGGCCGCAGGCGGTGAAGTACTCGCGCAGGGCGTTGTCGACCCGGGCGTTGAGCCGCCGCAGCCGGCCGATCAGGGCCATCGGCTCGGGGTTCAGGTCGGGACGGGCCCGGGCCCACTGCTCGACGATGTCGTCGACGGTGTCGCGCTGCTGCATGGTCTGCCGCCTTCCTGCGTTCTGCTTCGCTGGAACCTCGTCCAGATATCTTAACCTTCACATACTTGACGTTCACCTACCGAGGCGCGTAGAACTTATCTCAACGTTCAGATAATCAACGTTGAGGGGATGGTCGTCATGGACCGCAAGCGCGCAGGAATCGCCGCCACCGCAGCACTCGCACCGGCTGCGTGGGGCACGACCTACCTGGTCACCACCCAGCTGCTGCCGGAAGGCCGCCCGCTGCTGCTCGCCGCGCTGCGCGCCCTGCCGGCCGGGCTGCTCCTGCTGGCGATCGGCCGCAAGCTGCCCAAGGGCCGCTGGTGGGGACGCGCGGCAATACTGGGGATGCTGAACATCGGGTTGTTCTTCCCGCTCATGTTCGTCGGCGCCTACCGTCTGCCCGGCGGGGTCGCGGCCACCATCGGGGCGATCCAGCCGCTGCTCGTCGCCGGGCTCTCCATCGGCGTGCTCGGCGTACGGCCCGGGCGCCGCGCGGTGCTCGCCGGGCTGGTCGGGGTCGGCGGGGTGGCACTCCTGGTGCTCAAGAGCGGCGCCCGGCTGGACGGCATCGGAATCGCCGCGATGGTCACCGGGGTCGCGCTGATGGCCATGGGTACCGTCCTCACCCGCCGCTGGGGCCGCCCCGAGGGCGCCACCCTGACCGACCTCACCGCCTGGCAGCTGCTCGCCGGCTCGGTCTTCCTGGTCCCGCTCGCCGCGTTCGTCGAGGGCGCGCCGCCCGCGCTGAGCGCCGCCAACCTGGCCGGCTTCGCCTACCTCGGCCTGTTCAGCACCGCACTCGGCTACGTCCTCTGGTTCCGCGGCATCGCCCACCTGGGTGCCGGTCCGGCCTCGTTCCTCGGCCTGATCAACCCGGTCGTCGCCACGGTCGGCGGGCTCATCGTCCTCGGCCAGACCCTCACCCCGTGGCAGGTCCTCGGCCTCCTCCTCGCCCTCGGCGCCCTGGTCGCCGGCCAGGGCCCCGCCCGCAAGACCCCGGCTCCGACCGCCGCTCCCGCTCCGGTCCCGGCCCCGGCGCCGACCCCGGTCCCGGCGGCCACCCGCTGACCGCGACGCCCGCACCACCCCCTCACCACCGCTGCCCCGCCGAGCACCACTCGGCGGGGCAGCGGCACGTCCACACGCAGACGAACCGCCCCGGACGTCAGCCGGTGGCGCGGATGTAGATGTCGGCGGCACCGGAGAGGCCGCCGGGGATCGCGGCCACGTAGATGCGGCGGGCGGAGGGGGTGCGGGTGGGAGTGGCCGTGGGAGTCGGGGTGACGGTCGCCGTGGGGGTGGGCGTGACCTCCGGGACGGAGGCGGGGGCCGCCGCGGGCGTGGCCTCGGGAGCGGGAGCGGGGTCGGCCTCGGAGTCGTCCTCGGAGTCGTCCTCGCCGGGGCAGGGAGCGTGCGAGGGCGGGACGGGGGACGCCGACGGCGCGGCGGAGGGCGCGGCGGAGGGCACGACCGAGGGGGAGGGAGACGCCGAGGGGAGAGCGGACGGCGAAGGGGAAGGGAGCGGATCCTCCGTGAGCTCCGGGGCCTCCGCCGGCTCGTCGCCGCCGAGCGCGGCGACGAGGTCGGGCGGGAGGGGCGCGGCAGGGCCGGGGGCCGGGAGGTCGTAGGCGCTGAGGAAGTCGCCGAGGCCCGGGGCCTTGCCGCCGCCGAGGCGGTAGTGGAGGTAGGCGACGGGGGCGCCGTCGGAGGTGTGGGTGTACACGGCGCCGACCGGTACGTAGTAGCGGCCGACGCCGGGGTGCTGCGAGGGGTGGAGGCCCGCCAGGCGTTCGGCGCGGTCGCGGTCGGTCTCGTGGCCGCTGCGGCCGACGGTGAGCGCGTTGACGCCGCGCACCACGAGGGCGCCGGCCACGGACACGCACAGCACCAGTCCGACGGCGACGGTGCGCCGCAGGACCGGGCGGCCGTGCAGGGCGGGCCAGGAGTCGGTCACGATGCGCTCGGGTGGGATGCCGTCCACGGTTGTTGCTCGCTCCCCCTCGATCAGGACGTTCGATCAGGACCTCGGACCAAGGCCCCGGACCAGGACCTCGGTCCAGGGCCCCGGACCAGGACCTCGGTCCAGGGCCTCGGACCGGGCTTCGGACCAGGACCTTCGATCAGGACGTCACACTGTGCTCGACGAGGGACCGTATCCGAGAGTTCCTCAGCCGAGGTAGGCGGGGGCCACGGCGGCCTTGGTGACCGCCTGCGGACTGCCCGAGCCGTCCGCCGGGACGGTCCACAGGTCGGCGCCGTAGTCGCCGGGCAGGGCGTAGACCAGGGTGCCCGCGCCGTCCCAGAGCGCCTGGTCGTCGATCTCGCGCTGCTCGGCCGTGGCGGTCTCGGTCATGGTGGCGAGGTCGAGCACGTACAGCCGCCACGGCGCGTCGGCGGGCAGGCCGGGGACGCGCTTCTTGTACGCGATGCGGGTGCCGTCCGGGGAGAGCGAGGGGCACTCGACGTTGTCGTGCAGGGCGGTGAGGGTGCGGGCGGTGAGGTCGCCGCGGACGAGGTGGGTCTGCCCGGCGCTGGCGACGGTGGCGTAGAAGGTGTTGTCGTCGGCGAAGGTGACGCCCCAGATGTTGATGTCGTGCGCCTGGTACGGGTGGCCGTCCAGGATGACCGCGAAGTCCTCCAGGTTCTCCCGCAGGTTCCAGTCCCGGACGTCGACGATCGAGGTGCGGGTGGAGAAGTTGCTGCCCGCGTACGAGTCGCCGCTGACGAAGACCGTCCAGGCGGCGAGGTGCCCGGACGGCGAGACCCGGGAGCGGGTGGGGATCCCGGCGGCCGGGAAGGAGCGCTGCTCGCGCAGGTGGTCGTCCAGGATGACGGCCCGGTAGGTGTCCTCCAGCGGGCCGTGCTCGGCCTGCAGGCAGATGCCGGTGCCGGCGGCGGCGTGGAAGCGCAGGCACTGGACGCCGGAGGCGGTGCGCGGGCCGTCGGGGCGGTCGGCGGGGACGGCGGTGACCTCGTCCCGGTGCGGGCCCCAGGCCATGTTGCGGAACAGCAACTTCCGTCCACCGCCCGCGGATTGGAGTGACACGGCGCCGGATTCGACGGACGGACCGCCGGGCTGGACCTGGTCCCGACGGGCGGTGCGGTCGGCCGCGTGGAGGACGGCTCCGGTGCCGACCGCGCCGAGCAGCACGACGGCGACCAGCAGGATGATCACCCTGGTCCGGTTCTGCAGGTTCACGAGCTCTCCTCGACGGCCTCGGATGCGACGACGGGTTCGGACGGGCGCAGCACCGCCGCCGCGCCGGCCACGCACAGCGCCAGCGCCCCGGCCGACCAGGCCAGCGCCGACGGGCCGCCGACCGCACCCCACAGCGCGCCGAACAGCAGCGAGCAGGTGAAACGGGCCAGCGCCTGCCCGGTGCCGACCAGGGCGAGTCCGGCGCCGCGCTGCTCGGCCGGTACGGTGTCGGCGGCCGCGGCGGCGAGCACGCCGTCGGTGGCCGCGTAGAACGCGCCGTGCAGCACCAGCACGCAGACCACCGCCGGCAGCCCGCGCAGCGGCGAGAGCAGCACCCCGTACGCGAGCAGCAGCACCCCGTGCCCGGCGAGGAAGAGCCGGTGGCGGCCGATCCGGTCGGCGAGGGCGCCGAGCGGGACGGCGAGCAGTAGGAAGGCGGCGGCGGTGCCGAGCGGCAGCAGCGGGAAGAGGTTGACGGGCAGGCCCAGTCGGCGCTGGACGAGCAGGTAGAGGAAGGAGTCGCTGACGGTGGTCAGCCCGAGCAGGACGGCGCACAGGGTGAGTCGCCGCAGCCCGGGCAGGCGCAGCAGGGTGAGGCTGTCACGCAGCGACGGGGCGCCAGTTGACGTCTCGTCAGCCGAATGCCGGTTCGGCACGAAGAGCAGCAGGATCAGCACGCCGAGTGCGGCGACGCACGCACTGACGGTGAACACCGCGTCGTAGCCGTGCCGTTCGCCCCCGTCGGCGAGCATCGGGCCGCCGGCCAGCCGCAGCACCAGGAAGGCGGTGAGCGGGCCGAGCAGCGCGCCGGCCGTGTCCATCGCCCGGTGCACGCCGAACGCCCGTCCGCGGTGGGCGGGTTCGGTGGCGAGCGAGATCATCGCGTCCCGGGGCGCGGTGCGCAGGCCCTTGCCGGTGCGGTCGACGGCGATCACCGCGCCGATCAGCGGCACAGTGTGGACGAACAGCAGCAGCGGCCGGCAGAGCGCGGAGAGCCCGTACCCGACGGCCGCGACGGACTTGTGCCGGGCGGCGCCGTCCCGGCCGCGCCGGTCGGCGAGGTGGCCCCCGGCGAGGCGGACGAGCGCGCTGAAGCCGTTCTGGATGCCGTCGAGCAGGCCGAAGCCGAGCGGGGAGAGGCCGAGCCCGGTGAGCAGGTAGAGGGGGAGGACGGCGGTGACCATCTCGGAGGAGATGTCGGTGACCATGCTGACGGCGCCGAGGGCGAGCACCGTTCCGGGGACGGCGCCCCGCCGCACCGAACCGGTGGCCGGTGCGACGGGCGCCTTCGAGCTGCGGGAGTCCGCGACGTACACGGGCGTCAGTTCCAGATGCCGGTGATGTCGGTGGCCCCGGCGGAGTTGCCCGCGTGGGCGTCGACCCCGGCCAGGTCCTCCAGGGTGTGCAGCACGTCGTAGTGGTTGTAGCTGGTGGTGGTGCTGCTGCCCGGGGCGACGTGGGCGCCGTAGACGACGGTCGGGATGCGGTTGCCGGCCAGGCGGTTGTCCTCGTCGAAGGTGACGATCAACAGGCTGTTGTTGTTCTTCGCCCACTGCGCGTACGCGTCGAGGTTGCTCTGCAGCCAGGAGTCGCCGGTGCGGACGGAGCAGTCGTGCATGTCGTCACAGAGGTCCGGGATGACGAAGGAGACCTTGGGCAGGGTGCTGAAGTCGGTCGGGAACGCGTCCATGCCGTAGGCGCTGTCGGTGGGCACGTTGCCGAAGCCGAACCACGGGTTGTGCTTCTGCGCGTAGGAGTCGACGCGGCAGTCGGTGGCGCCCTGGGCGGGCAGGCCCTCGTTGTAGCTGGCCCAGGTCTGGCCGGCGGCGAGCAGCTCGGAGGCCAGGTTGGGCCCCTGCAGCGCTCCGACGTCCACGCAGCTGTCGTCGACGATGCCCTGCGAACTGCCGGAGAACAGCATGTAGTAGTTGGGCTGACTGGGGTGGGTGAGTGCGTAGGACTGGGTCAGCCGCGCGCCGCCGGCCACCAGGGTGCCGTTGAGGTACGGGGCGCTGGAGCTGCCGATCACCTGCGAGTAGGCGTGGTTCTCCAGCACGACGACCACCACGTGGTCCGGCGCGGGGAGCGCGGCGGCGGTGCCGGCGGACGCGCTGCCGCCCGCGGCCCAGAGGCCGAGCGAGCCGGCGACCAGGCCGAGGCCCGCAGCGAGGGCGGTCAGCGGGCGGAGCCGGCGACGGCGGGTGGGGCGCGGGGCGCCGGACGGGGCGGAACTGGAGGTGGGGGCGGGTGCGCCGGGGGTGCGCGGTCGGATGAAGGCCATGGGGTCCTCCGGAGGTCGGGGCTGCCGGGGCGGGAGCGCCGAAAACAGTAGGATCGCGGCGGTGGCGTGTACGGCACAAGACAAGTGAAGAACAGACGAGCAGCTGCCACGCGCGGACCTTCCGGTTCGTGGACGTGCGGCGTTCGGGGTCGCACTCTCCCGATCGTCCCCCGGCGGGCGTCCGTGTGCTCCCCGGCGCGCCCGCTCCGGCTGCTCCCCACTGGTTCCCACCGCTCCCCGTGTGCTCCCCGGCGACGGATCTCACACGCTCCGTGATTGACCCCCTCCGGCCGCCCGTGGTGGGATCGCGGAGGCCCGCTGCCGGAGGGCCGGGAACGGCAAGGAGTGCGGTACGTGATCGGACTGGTCGCCATCGACGGGCCGTCCCGCCCGCTCACCTCCGAGTTGCACGCCCGCTGGCCCGAGAGCAGCCGCGTCCACCAGGCCTCGTACGGCAACTGCTCCCAGCCGCCCGACGTCCTGGACTTCGCCCTCCGCCAGTACCGGTCGGTGGTCGCCGTATCCCCGCTGCCGACCCTCGTCTCCCTGCTGACCTGCGGCTTCGTCGATCTGCCGCGCGGCACGGTGCTGCTCTGCGTGGACCCGCAGCGGCGCTGGGTCGTCCCGATGGCCGGCGGGGACGCCGCGGAGGAGCTGTCCGTCGAGGTGGCGGCCGCCCTCGGCGTCACCCCGGTCCCCACCGGGCACGCGCCGCGGGCCCGCCACCGGCCGTACACGGAGCCCGACGCCCCCGGGGAGGCCCCGGTCCTGCGGGTCACCGACCAGGAGGACCCGGGATACAGCGACCTGCTGGTGCTCCCGCGCACCCTCGTCGTCGGGATCGGCGCCGCCGGCGGTGCCGAGGAGACCGAGGCGATGCGGCTGCTGGCGGCCGCCCTGGAAGAGGCCGGGCTGGAGCGCTCCGCGGTGGCCCGGCTGGCGACGGTGGCCGGCAAGGCGGACCACCCGGCGGTGCGCTGGGCCGCGTTCTGCCTCGGCGGCGTACCGGTGGACGAGCACCCGGCCCAGGCCCTGGCGGGCGTGCCGGTGCCGAACCCGTCCGCGCGGGTCGGGACGGCCGTCGGCACCGCGAGCGTCGCCGAGGCGGCGGCACTGGCGAGTGCGCCGGGCGGCCGGCTGCTGGTCGCCAAGCGGAAGTCGGCTACGGCGACGGTGGCGATCGCGCGGGGGGCGGTGCGTGGGCGGCTCGCCGTGCTCCGCCTCGAACAAGGCCTCGGACCGGACCTCGGCTCCGGCGAGCCCGACCGGCTGACGCCCCACGCCCTGGCCGAACTGCGGGCAGCCTCGGCCGTGGTGGGGACGCCCGGGGCGCTGGAGGCGCTCGACTCGCTCGAGGCGGTCGAAGCGGTGGGCGGGCTGCTCCGACCGACCACCCGGCGGATCGCGGTGGACGTCGCCGCCGGGACGGCGGCGGACGGCTCCGGGACGCCGGTAGACCCGATCGGAGCCGCCGCGCTCCTGGCCGCCCACGGGCACGCCGTCGCGCTGGTCACCCTCGGCGACGGCACCGGACTCGCCGTCCCGCCCGGCCCGTACGAGGTCCACCACGTGCCCGACCACGTGCCCGACTCACCCGAGCCGCCCGCAGCCCCCGTCCTTCACCGAGGAGACCCCGCGTGACCGCCCCCGAACCCGACCTGCGCCACCACGGCGACGCCGAGGTCCGCGCCGACGGGCTCGGCCTGGTCGACCTCGCCGTCAACGTCCGTACCGGAACGCCCCCCGGCTGGCTGCGCGAGCGCCTCGCGGCCACCCTCGGCGACCTCGCCGCCTACCCCGACCAGCGCACCGCCCGCGCCGCGGTGGCCGCCCGGCACACCCGCCCGGTCGAGGAGGTGCTGCTCACCGCGGGTGCGGCGGAGGCCTTCGTGCTGCTGGCGCGGGTGGTGACGGCACGTCACATCGCCGTCGTGCACCCGCAGTTCACCGAGCCGGAGGCGGCGCTGCGGGACGCCGGGCACCGGGTGCACCGGGTGCTGCTCTCCCCGCAGGACGGGTTCCGGCTGGGCGCCGTCCCCGAGGAGGCGGACCTGGTCGTCCTCGGCAACCCGACCAACCCGACCTCCGTGCTGCACCCCGCCGGGGCCGTCGCCGCGCTCGCCCGCCCGGGGCGCACCCTGGTGGTGGACGAGGCGTTCATGGACACCGTGCCGGGCGAGCGGGAGTCCCTCGCCTCCGTACGGGACCTGCCCGGCCGGGTCGTCGTCCTGCGCAGCCTCACCAAGACCTGGGGGCTGGCCGGGCTTCGCATCGGCTACGTGCTCGGGCCCGCGCCGCTGATCGCGGAACTCTCGGCCGCCCAGCCACTCTGGCCGGTCTCCACCCCGGCGCTGGCCGCCGCCGAGGCCTGCAGCACTCCGGCTGCGCTCGCCGAGGCGGACCGGGCCGCCGCCGAACTCGCCCACCATCGCGAGCACCTGGTGCGGGGGCTGGCCGCCTTCGACTCGGTGCGGCTGTACGGCGAACCGACCGCCTCCTTCGTCCTGGTCCGGCTGCCGGACGCGGCGGCCGTCCGGGAGCGGCTGCGCGAGCACGGCTTCGCCGTCCGGCGCGGGGACACCTTCCCGGGGCTGGGCGAGGAGTGGCTGCGGATCGCCGTCCGGGACGAGGAGACCACCGACCGCTTCCTCAAGGCCCTTGAGGCCGTGCTCAGTTCACCCTGAGCCGGTCGCCCGTCCGAATCCGCCCTGGTGCCACCACCTGCGCGTACACCCCGGCGCAGGGCAGCGCCGGCATGCCCTCCAACGGGACCACCCGGTTCCGCTCGGCCGGGATGCGCAGGGCGTCCGCGTTGCGGGGCAGCGGGCCGTGCCGCAGGACGGGGACGGCGCAGCGCGGGGTGGGTGCCAGGACGCGCAGCCGCAGCGTCGCGCCGATGGCCAACTCCCGCCCCACCCAGGCGTTCTCGACGAAGCCCTCGCCCTCGGTGCGGATCACCAGGTTCGGCCGGTAGCGCTCGGCCTCGGCGCCGGTGGCGCGCAGCGCGGAGGTGGTGACCAGGTGCAGCGGGGCGAAGTCGAAGAAGCCTCCGTCCGGCGCTCCGCGGCCCAACTCGCTGACGGTGACGTCGACTTCGGCCGCGATGCCGTGCGCCAGCACCTCCTCCGGCACGGCCCGCTCGACCGCCGCTCCGGGCGGGCGCTCGTCGATCAGCTCGACCTTGCGGCCGAACGCCTCGGACAGCTCGGCCTCGTCGGCGACGCGCCGCCCGTCCGGGCCGGTGATCGCCACCCCGCCGTCCGCCGTGGCCGCCGCCGCGTACCCGAGCAGGCCCGACCAGAGCCGGGGGTGCTTGGCGCTGGCCACCCGTCCGGTCGCCAGGTCGAGCAGCGCCCGCTCCCGGTCCCCGGCCAGTCCCCGCCCGGTGACCTCGGCCTCGTCCAGCTCCTCCCCCAGCAGAGACTTCACCGGGTAGCGCCACAGCCGCTCGACCGTGCCGACACCGCCCGTACCCGCACCGCTCACTGCTCCTCCTCCGCCCATTCCCGCAGGGCCGCGAAGTGCAGCTCCCGCAGGCCGAACCGGGGGTCGACCCAGAGCGCCACCGCCGGGGCCGGGTGGTTCGCCTCGATCCACTCGATGTCCCGCGGGCCGAGCTCGTCGTCCACCCAGACGAACGGCCGCCCGTCCGCCCAGGCGACCAGCTCCCGGGTCTTCCAGTGCAGCCCGTCCGGATCCTCGGCGAATATCTCCGTCCAACGGATGTACGGGAGTTCGGGCAACCCGATGTTCGGGCCGATGAGGGTGTTCGCCTCGTCCATCCAGGTGGTCGCCCACACCAGCTCGTACGGCAGCGTCAGCAGCTCCGGCCCGTGCGCCGGGTTCAGCCACACCCGCAGCGGCTTGACCCGCTCGCGCGGCTGCGGCGCGTGGCGGGCCACCCACGACTCGGGGAGCAGCCGGTGCGTCCGGTAGCCCTCCGGGCGGCGGGTCGCGGGCGCGGCGTAGGGGTTCAGCGGCCCGTCGACGTCGAGCAGGAGCAGCGGCTTCCCGGTCATGCGGCGGCCGCCCACTCCCGCAGGGCCGCGAAGTCGTCGTCCAGCAGGCCTATTCGGGGATTGACGTGCAGGGTGAGCGCCGGCCCGGGGTGGTTCGCCGCGATCCACTCGGCGTCCTGCGGGCCGAGCTCGTCGTCCACCCAGACGAACGGCCGCCCGTCCGCCCAGGCGACGACGTCCCGGGTCTTCCAGTGCAGCCCGTCCGGATCCTCGGCGAACATCTCCGTCCAACGGATGTACGGGAGTTCGGGCAGCCCGATGTTCGGGCCGATGTGCGTGTTCGCCTCGCTCATCCACCCGGTGGCCCACACCAGCTCGTACGGCAGCGCCAGTAACTCGGGCCCGTGCGCGGGGTTCAGCAGCACCCGCAGCGGCTTGATCCGCGCCGCGGGAGGCTTCGCGTGCTTCGCCCGCGTCGCCGACCTGGCCTGCGCCGCCGCCAGCCGCTCCTGTTTCGCCACCCACCAGGTGGGCAGCAGCCGGTAGGTGCCGTAGCCGTCCGGCCGCCGCTTCGGCGCGGCGAAGGGGTTGAGCGGTCCGTCCACGTCGAGGAGGAGCAGGGGCTGCTGGGTCATGCCATGAATTCTCGGTCCGGCAGGGGCGGTTGACCAGCGATTTGCGGGGCACGGCCGCGCCCCCCGGCGCGTGGTCCGTTCGGACGCGTACGGTTGTCCGCCGGGGCGTCGGCACGGAACGTGAAGGCACGTGGTCCAGGGCTTCGCGAACGTCCCCGCCGACGTCCGCTGCCAGGGCCCCCGGCACCCGAATGTCCGCAGGCCCCTCCCCGGTGCGGGGAGGGGCCTGCGGACGTTGCACTCACACCTCAGGGCGTGGGATCAGACCTGGCCGGCCTTCTCCAGGGCCTCGCAGCAGGTGTTGATCAGGAGGCGGGTGACGACGTAGGGGTCGACGTTGGCGTTCGGGCGACGGTCCTCGATGTAGCCCTTCTGCTCCACCTCGACCTGCCACGGGATGCGGACGGAGGCACCGCGGTTGGAGACGCCGTAGCTGTAGACGTTCCACGGGGCGGTCTCGTGCTTGCCGGTGAGGCGGGACTGGATGTCCTCACCGTACTGGTTGACGTGCTCCAGCACCTTCTCCTGGGAGGCGCCGAGCGACTCGCAGGCGGTGATGATGGCGTCGTAGCCCTCGCGCATCGCCTTGGTGGAGAAGTTGGTGTGGGCGCCCGCGCCGTTCCAGTCGCCCCGGGCCGGCTTGGCGTCCAGGGTGGCGTCGATGCCGAACTCCTCGGCGGTGCGGTAGAGCAGGTAGCGGGCGATCCACAGGTCGTCCGAGACGGTCAGCGCGTCGACCGGGCCGATCTGGAACTCCCACTGGCCGGGCATGACCTCGGCGTTGATGCCGCAGATCGCCAGGCCGGCGTCGATGCAGCGGTCCAGGTGCAGCTCGACGATCTCGCGGCCGAAGACCTCCTCGGCGCCGACGCCGCAGTAGTAGCCGCCCTGCGGGGCCGGGTAGCCACCCTCCGGGAAGCCGAGCGGGCGGGAGCCCTTGAAGAAGGTGTACTCCTGCTCGATGCCGAAGATCGACTCCTGCGCGGTGTACTTCTCCTCGACCTCGCGCAGCAGGGCACGGGTGTTGGACTCGTGCGGGGTGCCGTCCGTCTCCAGGACCTCGCAGAGGACTAGGATGTTGTCGCCGCCGCGGATCGGGTCCTTGACGACCTTCACCGGCTCCAGCACGCGGTCCGAGGCGTGGCCCTCGGCCTGGTTGGTCGAGGAACCGTCGAAGCCCCAGGTGGGGATCTTGTCGGCGTTCGGCAGGACGCGAGTCTTGGAACGGAGCTTCGCGGTCGGCTTGGTGCCGTCGATCCAGATGTACTCGGCCTTGATTGCCACGGCTTGTCCCTCGCGTTGCTGGGTGGTGGGTGCCCGCGTAGCGTCGCAAGCCGCCGTTTCCCGGTTGTTCCTCTCATGTAACGCGCATGTGAACCAACCGTCCGCGTTGGCACGGTCACGGTGCGGGAGTGCCGGGGGTGGCACTCCCGCCCCACGGAGTGTCCTGCCGTGCGGAGCGACCCCGCCGACGGAGCAACTAGTGCCGGCGGGCGTGCGCGGCCCGGCGGCGCCGAGTGGCCCACAGCGCGGCCGCTCCGCCCGCGACCAGGGCGGCGGCCCCGGCGGCCAGCGGGCCGGTGGCCCTGCCGCCGCCGGTGGCAGCGAGGTGCTCGGGCTTCCCGGGCCCGTCCACGGCGGTTTGCGGGGCGGCGGCGCGCGAGGTGGTGCTGTCGGCCGCCGGCCGGGCGGCGGGCGGGGTGCTCGGCTCGCCGGTGGCGGACGGGGTGGCCGACGGCGCGGAGGGCTTCTCGCAGCCCACCGAGGCGACGGTGACCTTCCCGGTGACCTTGGCGACGTTCAGGTTCAGCGGGTTCACCTCCACCTGCACCTCCAGGGCCGAGGCGGCGGCGGTGGTCGAGGTGGTGGTCTTCTTCGAGAACTCCACCGAGACGCTGCCGATCAGCGGCACGTCCACCTTGGTCGGCCCGTACAGTCCGACGGTGACCGGCTTGCCGAGCACGGTCAGCCTGGCGGGCGCGACCACGTCCGCGGTCGGCTGCCCGTCGACCGGGCAGGTGGCCTCGGCGCTCATCGCCTCCAGGCCGAGCAGCGCGGTGGCGGGCAGGCCGGGGGCGTGCACGTCGGCGTTGACCAGCTTGACGGAGGCAGTGGCGCCCTTCGCGTCGACCCGGGTCACGGAGGTGCCGACGTCGGCCTTGACCAGGGTGACCGGGCCCTGCTGGTCGACCCCGTCGACCTTCGCGGTGAGTACCGAGCCCTCGCGCTGCGCGGGCGACTCCACCTTGTTCAGCGCGATGTTCACCGGGACGTCCACGGCGTTGTTCAACAGCTTGACGTCCAGGGCGAGTTCGGCGGTGACGGCCCGCGCCTTGCCCGGGGAGGCGGGGGCCGACGGGGCGGACGGAGCCGCCTGGACGGGCCCGGCGGTGAGCGCGGTGCTCACCAGTACGACGGCGGTTGCAGAAACAATTCGCCCCGAGGACGGACGAGCAGACATGGCGGCACCCCCACGCAGATGAAACGATGAGCCGCCAGTCTTCTCGAACAATCCGTCACATGAGCAACACAGAACGTTATTTCACCCGTTGGAGTGAGATTGACGTTCTGCACCGACCCGCCTCTGCTACAACAGCCGGACGGCGGAGCCCTACGGCAGCCGCCAGTCCACCGGCTGCGCCCCCTGCCGCACCAGCAGCTCGTTCGCCCGGCTGAACGGGCGCGAGCCGAAGAAGCCGCGGTCGGCCGACATCGGGCTCGGGTGCGCCGACTCGATCGCCGGGACCTGCCCGAGCACGGGCCGCAGCCGACGGGCGTCGGCGCCCCAGAGGATCGCCACCAGCGGCCCGCCACGCGCCACCAGGGCCCGGATCGCCTGCTCGGTGACCTCCTCCCAGCCCTTGCCCCGGTGCGCGGCGGGCTTGCCCGGCGCGGTGGTCAGCGCGCGGTTGAGCAGCAGCACGCCCTGCTGCGTCCACGGGGTGAGGTCCCCGTTGGACGGCTGCGGCAGGCCGAGGTCGGTGCCGTACTCCCGGTAGATGTTGATCAGGCTCGCCGGGATCGGCCGCACCTGCGGCGCCACCGAGAAGCTGAGCCCGACGGCGTGGCCGGGGGTCGGGTACGGGTCCTGCCCGACGATCAGCACCCGCACGTCGGCGAAGGGCTGCTGGAAGGCCCGCAGCACGTTCGGGCCGGAGGGCAGGTAGGTACGCCCGGCGGCCAGTTCGGTGCGCAGGAAGTCGCCCATCGCGGCGACCCGTCCGGTGACGGGTTCCAGGGCGGCGGCCCAGCCGGGCTCGACGATCTCATTCAGTGGACGCGGTGCCATGGTCGCCACCCTATCGGCCTACACCGACAGGGCGTTCAGCGGATGATCATGTGATCGAGGACCCGCCGGGGACCTCCCCGACGGCCCGCCCGGGACCTCCCGACGGCCCGCCGGGGACGGCTCAGTCAGCCGACCGGACGCCCCCGCAGCACCACCGTCCGCGGGTCCGCGAGCACCCGGACGTCCGCCCGCGGGTCCTCCCCGTACACCACGAAGTCCGCCGGAGCGCCCTCCTCCAGGCCCGGCCGCCCCAGCCACTCCCGCGCCCCCCAGCTCGCCGCCGACAGCGCCTCGGCCGGGCTCAGCCCCGCCTTCACCAGCTCCGCCACCTCGTCCGCGACCAGCCCGTGCGCGAGCGAGCCGCCCGCGTCCGTGCCGACGAACACCGGGATGCCCGCGTCGTGGGCGGCGCCCACCGTGTCGTACCGGCGCTCGTGCAGCCGCCGCATGTGCGCCGCCCAGGCCGGGAACTTGCCCTCGCCGCCGGCCGCGAGGTCCGGGAAGGTGGCGATGTTGACCAGGGTCGGGACGATGGCGACACCGCGCTCGGCGAAGACCGGGATCAGCTCCTCGGTCAGCCCGGTGGCGTGCTCGACGCAGTCGATCCCGGCCGCCAGCAGGTCCGGCAGCGACTCGGCGGAGAAGCAGTGCGCGGTGACCCGCGCGCCCTCCTCGTGCGCCGCCGCGATCGCCTCGGCCAGCGCGTCGCCCGGCCAGCAGGCGGCGAGGTCGCCCCGGTCGCGGTCGATCCAGTCGCCGACCAGCTTCACCCAGCCGTCCCCGCGCCGAGCCTCGGCCCGGACGTACGCGGCCAGGTCGCCGGGCTCGATCTCGTGCGCGTAGTTGCGGATGTAACGGCGGGTGCGGGCGATGTGCCGCCCGGCGCGGATGATCCGGGGCAGGTCCTCGCGCTCGTCGATCCACCGGGTGTCGGCGGCCGAGCCCGCGTCGCGGATCAGCAGCGTGCCGGCGTCGCGGTCGGTGAGCGCCTGCTTCTCGCTGGTGGCGGCGTCCACCGCGCCGTGCGCGTCCAGGCCGACGTGGCAGTGCGCGTCCACCAGGCCGGGCAGCACCCAGCCGGTCACCGTCCGGACGTCGCCGGCGGTCGGCGGGCGGGTGAAGCTCACCCTGCCGTCCACCACCCAGAGTTCGTCCCGGACGTCCTCCGGACCGACCAGCACCCGACCCCGCACGTGCAGCACCGCGCCATCGCTCATGGCCGCACTCTACCGACGGGCGGGTTCCCTGTAAGCAGTGCGGATGCGGCAGACTCGTTCCGGCACCCACCATCCCGGTCCCGCGCGCGAAAGGTTCAACCGTGAGCCCCTTCCTCGACCTCCCCCCGCTCTCCGCCGCCGAGTTCGCGGCGATCGAGGACCAGGTGGCCGCGCTGCTGCACACCGAGGCCGACGTGATCGTCACCCAGGGCGAGGCCCTGCTCCCCCTGGAGGCCGCGATCCGCGGCGCCGCACACCCGGGCTCCACCGCGCTCAACATCGTCACCGGCCCGTACGGGCAGACCTTCGGCAACTGGCTGCGCTCCTGCGGCGCGACCGTCGTCGACCTCGCCGTGCCCTTCGACAGCGCGGTGAGCGCGCGGCAGGTGGCCGAGGCCCTCGACGCCGACCCGGCGATCGACTTCGTCTCGCTCGTCCACGCCGAGGCCGCCACGGGCAACACCAACCCGGTCGCCGAGATCGGCGCCGTGGTCCGCGAGCACGGCGCGCTGCTGATGCTCGACGCGGTCGCCTCCGTCGCCGCCGAGCCGCTGTTCACCGACGAGTGGGGCGTCGACCTGTGCGTCATCGGCGGCCAGAAGGCGATGGGCGGCCCGGCCGGGGTCTCCGCCGTCTCGGTGTCCGAGCGCGCCTGGGAGCGGATCGCCGCCAACCCGGCCGCCCCGCGCCGCTCCTACCTGTCGCTGCTGGACTGGAAGGAGCGCTGGACCGACGCGGGCCGCACCGTACTCCCGCACGCCCCGGCCCAGTTGGAGATGCTCGCGCTCGGCGCCTGCCTGGACCGGATCGCCGGCGACGGCCTGCCCGCCGTCATCGCCCGCCACCGCGCCGCCGCGGCCGCCACCCGGGCCGGCGTCCGCGCCCTCGGCACCCTCAGCCCGTACGTGCACCAGGACGCCCACGCGGCCCCGGTCGCCACCACCCTGCGCGCCCCGGAGGGCCTGAACGCGGCCGAGCTCGCCGCCCGCCTCGACCCGGCCCTGCCCGTCCAGCCGGGCGGCGGCGCGCTGGCCGCCACGATGCTCCGGGTCAACCACTACGGCCCGGCGGCCGCGCTGGACACCGTCCGCGCCTGCCTCGCCGGCCTGGCGGCGGCCACGGGCACCGACGCCGAGCCGGCCCTGACCGCCGCCGAGGCCGCCTGGAACGCGACCGTCCGGGCCTGAGCGCGCGGGGGCGGCCCCGGGAAGGCTCCCGGGGCCGCCCCTGTCCCACCGGGCCTCAGTGCCCGCCGGCCTCCACCACCTCGACGCCGCGGATGTTCCGCTCGATCTCCCCCTTCGGCAGCGCGACCGCCAGCGCCCAGTAGTAGACGAACAGCGCGAACACCACCACCACGGCGATGTCCCACCACAGCGGCAGGTTCCCCTGCGAGCCCTCGCCGAAGCTGCCCTGCCAGGAGATGATCCCCATCCCGACCAGGTAGACCGGCAGCCACTGCCCGGCCTTGAAGTCCATCCGCGGCGCGTTCGGCACGCCCTTCGACGCGGCGTACGCGGAGTACCCGCCGAGCAGCACGTACCCGATGACGATCGCCAGCCCCAGCCGCCACAGGGTGTCCCAGCCGGACCAGTAGATGATGAGGCTCGCCACCGCGAAGGCCACCGGCGAGATGATCGTGCCGCCGGGCAGGTGGTACGACCGCTCCAGCTCGGGCAGCCGCTTGCGCAGCACGCCGAAGGCGAGCGGCGCGCCCGCGTACATCAGCACCACGGCCGAGGTGATGAAGCCGACCAGGCGCTGCCAGCTCGGGAAGGGCAGGAAGCAGATCACGCCGGCCACCCAGGCGATGATCAGGCCGAGCCAGGGCACCGAGTTGCGGTCGGTGAACTGCAGCGCCTGCGGCGCATAACCGTTGCGGCTGAGGCCGTAGGTGACCCGCGAGCTGGAGGTGATGTAGACCAGCCCGGTGCCCGCCGGCGAGATGATCGCGTCGATGAAGAGGATGGTCGCCAGCCAGCCGAGGCCGATCAACGTGGCGAGGCCCGCGAACGGCCCGCTGATGCCGGGGTAGGTGAGCGTGCCCCAGCCGCCGGCGAAGGTCTCCGGCGGCAGCGCGCCGATGAACACCACCTGGAGCATGACGTAGACGATCGTGCCGATCACGACCGAGCCCAGGACGGCCCGGGGGATGTCCCGGCGGGGGTTGCGGCTCTCGCCCGCCCACTGAATCGCCTGCTCGAAGCCGAGCAGCGCGAAGATCACTCCGCTGGTGCTGATCGCCGCGAGGACGCCCTTGGCGCCGTCCGGAGCGAAGCCGTGCACGGAGAAGTTGGACCCGTGGAACTCGGTGATGCCGAGGGCGAAGATCGCCAGGATCGGAACCGCCACCTTCCACACGGTGGCGGCGCTGTTGGTGTGCGCGAGCAGCCGCACACCGAGGAAGTTGATCGCGACGAAGATGCCGAGCAGCACGGCCGCGACCACGAACCCGGCGCCGGTGAGCGTCAGGTTCTTGTTCAGCAGGCCGTCCGCCCAGGACCAGTGCTGGGCGTAGTTGATCATCGCCTGCACCTCGATCGGCGCGATGGTCGCCGCCTGCAGCCAGGTGAACCAGCCGAACGACATGCCGGCGAACCCGCCGAACGCGTAGTGCGGGTACCGCGCCGTCCCGCCCGCCACCGGGAACAGCCCGCCCAGCTCGGCGTGGATCAGCGCCAGCAGGATGATCGCCACCGCGCCGATCCCCCAGGACAGCAGGGCGGCGGGCCCCGCCGCCACCGCCGCCTTCTGCGCCCCGAACAGCCACCCGGAGCCGATGATCGCCCCGACCGAGGCCCAGAGCAGCCCGATCACGCCGACCTCGCGCTTGAGCCCGGTGTGCCCCGAGGCAACCGGCCCCGTGTTCGTATCGGAATGAGCCATGCCCGGCCGCCTCTCACATCAGGGGAAATCCACCCCGACAGTGCCGCAGCACCCCGAACTCCCCCACGCCAAAACGCGCTCCGACCCGCCCCTGTCAGCCAGACGGACGAAGCACCAGCCGGACGCGCCCGGCGCAGCCGGCCCCGACCCGACCGGGCGAACGCCGTCCGCCCCGGCCCGGCCACCGCCCGACGGCACAGTTCCCGCAGCGTTCATCCACCCGGCACCCGGAACTCACCGCCAACGGGCAGGCTCCGCTCCGTGGTGAAGTTGGCTATACAACTTCACCACGGGATGCCGCCGAGGAGGAGACCACCCATGACCGAGCCCGCCGAGCCCACCCGACCGACCGAGCTGCCGCCGTACTGGCTGCGCGACAACTGCCCGTGCGCCGGGTGCCGGGACCCGCGCAACGGGCAGAAGCTGTTCCGGATCGACGACCTGCCGCAGGATCTGGCGGTCGCGGCGAGCACGGAGACGGACGGGTTGCTGGAGGTGCTCTGGTCGGACGGGCACCGCTCCCGCCGAACTCCCGGGCGCGGTCGACGCGGTGGCGGTACGGCGCTGGGACGAGCAGGCGAAGGTGCCCGGCGCCCCGGCCCCCGGCTTCGACCACTACCGCGCGCTGCTCGCCTCCCTCATGCGGTGAGCGGAGCGGGCACCCTCACGCGGTCAGCGGAGCGCGTGGGAGGGGGCTCAATCCATCTCCCGCGCGTGCCGCGAGAGCGCCGAGGTGGCCAGGGAGTTGTGCACGCTGAAGGCCACCGTCCCGGGCAGGTAGCGGTCCTGGGACCACTCCACCGGGGTGCCCGTGGGGTCGGTGGTGCGGCGCCGCTCGCGCAGCAGCGGGCCGCCGCGGCGGCAGCCGAGCAGCCGGGCGTCCTCGGCGTTGGCGGCGACGATGTCGATGGTGTGGTCGGCGTCGGTGAACAGGATGCCGTGCTCGCGCAGGACCTCGGTGTGCGAGACGACGTCCGGCGGCAGCTCGGCGACGATCTCGCCGACCCGCGGCGGGTAGACGGTGCGCTCGACCATCACCGGCGTGCCGGAGAGGGTGCGCAGCCGGACCGTCACGTACACCTCGGCGCCGGGCTCCAGGCGCAGCTGCTCGCGCTCGGCGGCGTCGGCGGGACGGCGCACCAGCGAGTCCAGGATGCCGCCGGGCTCCTCGCCCATCGAGTAGGCCCAGTGCGTGAAGCTGAGCAGTTCGGAGAAGCTCTGTACCCGGGCGCCGCCGAGGACCACCCGGCGGGTGCCGCGGCGGGAGGTGACCAGCCCGTCGGAGCGCAGCACCGCGAGCGCCTGGCGGACGGTGCCGCGGGAGACGCCGTACTGCTCGGCCAGCGCGCCCTCGGCGGGCAGCCGGCCGGCCTCGCCGTACGCGCCGGTGGTGATGGCCTCGCGCAGGTCGGCGGCGACCTTCCGGTACAGCGCACCCGGGGTGCGCTCCTCGCTCGCGGCGGGGCGCTCGACGGCCGGACGCTCGACGGCCGGGTGCCCCTCGGCCTCGGGGCGCTGGGGCTCGGTTGCCACGTCAGTCAATGTCCCTCCTGGGGCGGTGTCCTGCGCAGCGGTGCCGGCGCGGACAACCCGACCCTATCCCGGTGCGCCTTCGAAGCATGGCACCGAACGGATCACGCTCCGATGGCCGGATTCGACCGTTCCCGCAGCTGACCCCGGTTCTGGGCCGTCCGTTCACCTTCCCGTCACCGGACTCCGGCGTACTTACCCCCGTCAGCGAAGTTGGCTAGTCAACTCGGACGGTTCCGAACAGCCCCCGAAGCCCGGACGACTCCGGACGCCACTCGCCAGATCCCCCGATCGAGACGCCCACTCGCAGTTCCCCCTTCTCAGGAGACTGACCCGTGTCCGTGCACCGTGCCCGCTCCGCCGCCTTCGCGGCCGTCCTGACCGCTGCCGCGCTCTCCCTCACCGCCTGCGGCTCCGCGGGCTCCTCCGCCGCGAAGTCCGGCGACGGCGCGGGCGGCAAGAACGCCAAGACCGCCACCTCGGTCGCCGACTTCGGCGGCATGGACGGCCTGGTCGCCGCCGCCAAGAAGGAGGGCAAGCTGCACGTCATCACGCTGCCGCGCGACTGGGCGAACTACGGCAAGCTGATGGACGACTTCAAGGCCAAGTACGGCATCGAGATCGAGGACGAGAACCCGGACGGCTCCAGCCAGGACGAGATCAACGCCGTCACCTCCCGCAAGGGCCAGGACCGCGCCCCCGACGTCGTCGACCTCGGCTCCGCCTTCGCGCTGAGCGCCGCCAAGCAGGGCCTGCTGGCCCCGTACAAGGTGACCGACTTCGACAAGATCCCGGCCACCATGAAGGACGCGGACGGCCGCCACTACAACGACTACGGCGGCTACATGTCGATCGGCTGCGACGCCAAGAAGGTGTCCGTCTGCCCGAAGACCTTCGCCGACCTGCTGAAGCCCGACTACAAGGGCATGGTCGCCCTCAACGGCAACCCGACCAAGGCCGGTGCCGCCTTCGGCGCCGTGTACGCGGCCGCGCTCGCCAACGGCGGCTCGCTGGACAGCATCCAGCCCGGCATCGACTTCTTCGGCAAGGTCAAGCAGGCCGGCAACTTCAACCCGGTCGAGGTCACCCCGGCGACCATCGAGAAGGGCGAGACCCCGATCTCGATCGACTGGTCCTACCTGAACGCCGGCTACGCCGAGAAGTTCAAGGACAAGGGCATCGACTGGCAGGTGGCCATCCCCTCGGACGGCTCCTACGCCCAGTACTACAACCAGGCGATCAACAAGGACGCCCCGCACCCGGCCGCCGCGCGCCTGTGGGAGGAGTACCTCTACAGCGCCCAGGGCCAGAACGGCTTCCTCGGCGGCTACGCCACCCCGGCACTGTTCGACGCCATGAAGGCCGCCGGCACCCTGGACGCGGCCGCCGCCGCCAAGCTCCCGCCGGTCGAGAAGCCCTTCACCACCTTCCCGACCCAGGAGCAGACGGACGCGGCCAAGAAGACCGTGACCGAGAACTGGGCCAAGGCGATCGCGGGCTGACCTGAGATGACCACGGCTCCCACCCCGGTGCCGGCTTCCGCCTCCGTCGCCCAGAGCGGCGGGGGCGTCCCCGGCCCCGCTTCCCCCACCACGGCCCCGGCCCGCACGGCCAAGGCCCCCCGCCCCGGCAGGCGCCGGGCCGGCGGCGGACGGGCCTGGCTCGCCGCCCTCCCCCTGCTGCTGTTCTTCGTGATCGGCTTCGGCCTGCCCGCCGTCGCGATCGCCATCGGCGCGTTCACCACCTCCTCGGACGCGCCCGACGGCGGCGGCACCTTCACCACCGACAACCTCACGGGCTCCCTCCAGGGCGCCTACTGGACCGCCCTGTGGGGCAGCGTGAAGCTCTCGCTGCTGACCGCGCTGATCGCCACCGTGGTCGGCCTGCCGCTGGCCCAGGCCGTGGCGACCTCCCGGTTCCGGATGTTCCGCGAGGCGGTGATGTCGGCCTCCGGCGTGCTCGCCAACTTCGGCGGCGTGCCGCTCGCCTTCATGTTCGTCGCCACCCTCGGCAACTCCGGCGAGGTCACCGAGAAGCTCGGCCTGACCGCGCACGGCTGGAACCTCTACACCTTCTCCGGCCTCTCGGTGGTCTACCTCTACTTCCTGGTCCCGCTGATGGTCATCACCATCACCCCGGCCCTGGAGGGCCTGCGGGTCCAGTGGCGCGAGGCCGCCTACAACAACGGCGCCACCTCGCTGCAGTACTGGCGGCACGTCGCGCTGCCCGTCCTGCTGCCCTCGCTGCTCGGCGGCTTCGTGCTGCTGTTCGGCGCCTCCTTCGCCGCGTACGCCACCGCCGAGGCCATGGTGGGCAGTTCGGTGCCGCTGATCTCGATGCAGATCGGCGACGCGCTGTCCGGCAACGTCCTGGTCGGCCAGGGCAACCTCGCCCTCGCGCTCGGCCTCGACATGATCGTGGTCGCCTGCCTGGTGATGGCCGTGTACCTGCCCCTTCAGCGCCGGAGTGCCAAGTGGCTCGCCTGATCAATCGCATCCGACTCGGCCGCGGCCTGGTCCTGCTGCTCTGCGGCGTCTACTTCGCCGTGCCGATGGCCGCCTCGCTGTGGTTCAGCATCGACGACAACAAGGGCGGCACCACCTTCCGCGCCTACACCGAGCTGCTGAACGCCCCCGGCTTCACCGACAGCCTGGTGCTCAGCCTCGAACTGGCCGGCGTCACCGTGGCGGTGCTGCTGCTCCTGCTCGTCCCGGCGATGCTCGCCGCCCGGCTCGGCGCGCCCAGGCTGCGCCCGGTGATCGAGGTGATGTGCTCGATGCCGCTGGTCGTCCCGGTGGTCGCGCTCACCACCGGCATCATCGGCGTGCTGCGCTGGGGCCCGGACTACCTCCAGGACACCCCGCTCTTCCAGACCATCGTGGCGATCCAGGACCCGGCCTTCCCGATCGTGCTGGTCATCGCGTACGTGCTGATGGCGCTGCCCTTCGCCTACCGGGCGATCGACGCCGGACTGCGCGGCGTGGACGTCGTCACCCTGGTCGAGGCCGCCCGCAACTGCGGCGCGGGCTGGCTGCGCGCGGTGTTCACCGTCGTCCTGCCGAACCTGCGCAGCGCGCTGCTGAACGCGGCCGTGCTCACCGTCGCCCTGGTGCTCGGCGAGTTCACCACCGCCTCCATCCTCGGCTTCGCCCCCTTCTCGGTGTGGATCAACTCCAACGGCAAGAGCGACGGCCAGATGTCCGTGGCGGTCTCCATGCTCAGCCTGCTGATCGTCTGGGTCGTCCTGCTGCTGATGTCCGCCGCCGGCCGCGGCCGCAAGGCCGCGCGCTCCTGAGCGCACCGCCCGTACGGTCCTGAACCACCCCCCGCTTTCCAGGAGTCACCTGCCATGACCACGGCCCCCGCCCCCGTCGCCGGCGTCGCGCTCGCCCCCGGCAGCGCCACCGTCGAGTTCCGCTCGCTGCGCCGCTCGTTCGGCGCCACCACCGCCCTCGACGGCCTGGACCTCACCGTCCACCCGGGCGAACTGCTCGCCCTGCTCGGCCCGTCCGGCTGCGGCAAGACCACCGCGCTGCGCATCCTGGCCGGCTTCGAGCAGCACGACTCCGGCGAGGTCCTGGTCGACGGCCAGGACATCACCGCGATCCCCGCGCACAAGCGCGATGCGGGCATGGTGTTCCAGTCCTACAGCCTCTTCCCGCACCTGACCGCGCTGGACAACGTCGCCTTCGGGCTGCGGATGCGCGGCACCGGCAAGGCCGAGCGCCGCAAGCGCGCCCAGGAGCTGCTGGAGCTGGTCGGCCTGCCGCACCGCGCCGAGCACTACCCGCACCAGATGTCCGGCGGCCAGCAGCAGCGCATCGCGCTCGCCCGCGCGCTCGCCCTGCAGCCGCGCGTGCTGCTGCTGGACGAGCCGCTGTCCGCGCTGGACGCCAAGGTCCGGCTGCAGCTGCGCGAGGAGATCCGGCGCCTGCAGCAGGAGCTGGGCATCACCACCCTGTTCGTCACCCACGACCAGGAGGAGGCGCTGTCCATGGCCGACCGCGTCGCGGTGCTGCGCGCGGGCAGGCTGGAGCAGTGCGCCACCCCGTCCGAGCTGTACGGCCGCCCGGCCACCGCCTTCGTCGCCGAGTTCGTCGGCACCATGAGCCGCATCCCGTGCACCCGCACCTCGGACGGCGTCGAGGTGCTCGGCCGCCGCCACGCGGTGGACGGCGCGGTCCCGGCCGACGGCGAGCTGCAGGTGCTGGTCCGCCCGGAGAACGTCACCCTCACCCCCGCCGAGGACGGCCCCGCGCTGGTGGTCTCCGCGTCCTTCCTGGGCGCCGTCACCCGGCTCACCGTCCGCCTCGACGACGGCACCGAGGTCAAGGCCGACCTACCCACCGAGGCCGTCGCCGCGCTGCCGGCCGGCTCGCGCGCCGAGCTCACCCTGCCGCAGCGCCCCGTGCTGGTGGACCGCCGTCCCGCCTGACCCGCGCGAAACGCGCTCTGCGAGAATCACCCGAGCTGAACCGCCCCGAAGGTACCGCCATGCCTGAATCCTCCCTGCCCCTCCCGCCGGGGCTGCCCGCCGCCGTCCTCTTCGACATGGACGGCACCCTGGTCGACACCGAGCAGCTGTGGTGGCAGACCGCCGCCGAGATCGCCGCGGAGCTCCACCACCCGCTCACCGAGCAGGACGCCCCCGAGGTGCTCGGCCAGGCCGTCGAGCACACCGCCGCCCACCTGCACAGGGTCAGCGGCACCACCCTCGGCGAGGCCGAGCTCGCGGCCCGGCTGGGCGAGTCCTTCGCCGGCAAGGTCGCCGCCGAGACGGTGCCGCGCCCCGGCGCGCTCGCCCTGCTGGCCGCGCTGCGCGACGCCCGGGTGCCCACCGCGCTCGTCTCCGCCTCCCCGCGCCGGGTGGTCGACCTGGTGCTGTCCGCCATCGGCCGCGACTGGTTCGCCGTCACCCTGGCCGCCGAGGACACCGCGCGCACCAAGCCCGCCCCCGACCCGTACCTCGCCGCCGCCGAACGGCTCGGCCTGGACCCGGCCGTCTGCCTCGCCGTCGAGGACACCCCGACCGGGGTCGCCTCCGCCGCCGCGGCCGGCTGCGCCGTGCTCGCCGTGCCGTCCACCCCGACGCCGATGCCGGGCGGGGACCGGATCACGCTGCTCGCCAGCCTGGAGCAGGCCGACCTGGCGCTGCTCGGGAAGCTCACCGCGGCCCCGGCGGTTTGACACCGACATGCCTTACGTCCTGCTCGCCCTCGCCATCCTGAGCGAGGTCTGCGCCACCAGCTGCCTCAAGCTCACCGAGGGGTTCACCCGCCTCTGGCCCAGCCTCGGGGTCGGCATCGGCTACGCGCTCTCCTTCTTCCTGCTCGGCCGCGCGCTCAAGCACATCCCGGTCTCGGTCGCCTACGCGGTCTGGTCGGGGGCGGGCACCGCGGCGGTCGCCGGGATCGGCGTGGTCGCCTTCGGCGAGTCGCTCGGACGACTGCAGTGGCTGGGGCTCGCGCTGGTGATCGTCGGCGTGGTCGTGCTGAACCTCAAGGGCAGCCACTGAGAATCCCTTCCTGACGGTTCATCAGTTCACCGGGAAGCCACTCAACTCACCTACCGGAGCGGGAAGTCGGACGGGCCGGCCTCCCGCTCCGGGCCGTTCGCTACGGTGTCCTCCATGACGGACCCCCGGCCCCATCACTACCGCTTCGCCCACCGCGAGCTCGCCCGCCAGATACTGGAGTTCGGCCCGCGCGTGGCCACCCCGACCCCGGACGGCGGCAGCCTGCTGCCCGTCGTCACCCAGATCTGGGACGACCTCGGCCGGACCCTCCCGCCCGAGGAACGCCTGCCCGCCCACGGCCTCGACTGCCGCCACCTGTCGGTCGACGGCCACCGCATGCTGCTGGTCACCCTGCCCACCCCGACCGGCGCCACCGAGGCCCACTTCGTCGCCGCGGTCCACCCCGAGGGCGCCCGGGCCATCCGCTACGTGACCCTGGAACACGCCTTCGACCCCTTCGACGGCAGCCCCGGCACCGTCCTCGGCGAATGGACCCCGGAGAGCCACCTCAACCACGGCCCGGGCCCCTCCCCCGTCGCCGAACTCTTCGTCGCGGCGGTCGTCCGGCTCGTCACCCCCAAGAAGCGCGGCTTCTGGCGCCGTTGACGCCGCGTCCCTCCCGAGCGGGGCCGTCGGCGTCAAGACGGCGTCGACGGCCCGTAAAAGTCCCGTAACAACGGCCCCCTCCGGCCGCCGAGTCGATCACCCTCTCCCGTAAGGGAGTTATGCTCGCCCGGTCCGACAAACGACGCATCGGGGGCAAAAGTGGCCGACTTCACGGTCAGCACCGAATTCCTCACCAAGTTGGCCCAGGACCTCAAAGGCTGTGGCGACGAACTCGACCAGGGGCTCAAGGCCCTGAAGGAAGCCGGTCGCACCGGCACCGGCTTCGACTTCCTGGACGAGGCCTGCGGGCACTTCCAGAGCAAGTGGGAGTACGGCCTGAAGAAGGTCCGCGAGTGCGTCAAGATCCTCGACGACGGCCTGGACAAGGTGCAGCAGAGCTACGACGGCACCGAGCAGAGCATCACCAAGGCCCTCACCCCGGCGGGGCAGTCATGACCGCGCCCACCCCGCCCGACTGGTCCGGACTCGGCTTCGACCCCGCCCCCGGCGACTCCGGCGCCGTCACCGCCCTCAGCGGAAGCCTGCGCCGGGTCGGCCAGCACCTGACCGACGTCCACACCACGCTCGCCCAGATCTCCGCCAACCAGGGCCAGTGGACCGGCGAGGCGGCCAAGGCCTTCGCCGGCCAGTTCGGCAAGCTCCCCAGCTACCTGCAGGACGCCGCCGACTCCATCACCGCCGCCTACCAGGCGCTCGACGTCTGGTACCAGGCGCTGACCCAACACCAGCCCAAGGCCGTCGAGTTGGCCCGCGCGGCGGTCACCGCCAAGCAGCGCAAGGCGGAGGCCGAACAGGCCCACGCCACCGCGGCCGCCGCCCCCGACCTCAAGCTGGCCGGTCAACACTTCCCCGACGACGCCTCCCTCGCCGCCGCCGAACAGCGCTACACCAAAGCGAAGGGCCACCTCGACGCGGCCGCCGCACTGGTCACCAGCGCCGCCAACGACCTCACGGGCTTGCAGAACCAGGCCCACGAGCTCGCCGAGACCCACAAGTCGGACGCCCACAAGACCGCCGACGCGATCCGCAAGGCCGCCGACAGCAAGGCCCCGCCGGAGCCGGGTTGGCTCAGCAAGGTCGGCAACTGGCTGAAGAACCACGGCGCGGACCTGCTCACGGTGGCGGCCGGGGTCTGCGGCGTCGCGGCGATCTTCTTCCCGGCCTTCGCCCTGCCCGCCATCCTGCTGAGCGCCGCCGCCGCGAGCACGCACGCCGCCCAGTACGCGGCCAAGGGCCAGCTGTGGCCGCCGCAGAAGAACATCGGCAACTGGCTGACCCTGGGCGGCGACGTCCTCGGCGCGATCCCCGGCGTGGGCGTCGCCGCCAAGGGCGTGACCGCCGCCCGAGAGGCGAGCGCCGCCGGGGCGGGCGTGCGCGGCGCGGTCACCGCCGGGACGACCGAGGTCCGGTCCGCCGCCCGCGCGGTGGACCCGGCCAACCCGCTCTTCACCACCGCGATCGAGAAGCCCGCCGTCAAGCTCGGGCTCTCCAAGGCCGCCGCGATGGACGTCTCCGACGGTGTCCAGGCCGTCACCACCGCCGGGCTCAACGCCCCGACCGCGTACGCCCTCACCCAGGACAACCCGAGCAACGGCCTGACCAGCGCGGTCAACTACACCACCGGCGTGAACAACCTCTTCGGCTCGGGCGGCCTCGCCGCGGGCGGCGGCAAGGCCAACGCCGTCGTGGGCACCGTGTCCACCGTCGGCAACCTGCTCGGCGTCAGCGGATGGGCGGCCGGCTATGGCCGTTGAGACTCCTCCCCTCTGGCTCACCCTCCCCGCCGGCTTCACCGCCGTCGACCTGGACGAGGACCTCGGCGACCGGATGGCCCGCACGGCCGAGCAGCTGGACGCGCTCTACCCCGGCACCGGAGCCGAACAGAAGCTCGGCGCCGTCATCGCCGCCGAGACCGCCCTGCAGGCCCGGCTGCGCGAGGGCGCCGTCCACGTGTCCGGCTGCCTGGTCCGCGCCGAGGACGGCTCGCCCATCCACGGCATGTTCACCGTCTTCCTTCGCCCCCAGGACCTCGGCCCGCCGGGCAGCTACCCCGCCCGCGTCGCCGAGGAGCTGGCCGAGGCCTGGCCCGACGCCGACGTCGGCGTGGTCGACCTCCCCGTCGGCCGGGCCGCGCTCGCCGCCCGCGACCTCGACGTCCTCGTGCCCGGCGCGGTGTGGGGCGTCCCCGAGTCCACGGTCAGCACGGTGCGCCAGCTCGAACTGCTCCTCCCGCACCCGTGGAGCCCCCACGTGGTCGCCGCCGTCTTCACCACCGAGGACCTCGAGTACTGGGACGAGTGGCTCCCGCTGCTCGCCGCCGCCTTCCGCGGCATCTCCTTCCACCCGCCCCGCGACGAGAGCCTCGACGCCCTGCCGCCGGAGCAGTGGGACAGCATCCGCAGGGCCTTCGGGTGACCGCCGCCCCGCTCGGCCGGGCCGCCGCCCTCGCCGCCGTCCTGACCGGCCTGTTCGTCGCCATCGTCCTCGCCGGCGCCTACGTCGGGACCGCCCTCGTCGTCGGCCTGGTGGTCCTGTACCTCGTGGTGGCGGGGGTGGGGCTGGCCAAGCTGCGGGGGCCCGGCAGCGACCCCGGTTACAAGGACACCGGCGGGGCGCTGGCCCTGGTGGCCCTGGCCGTCGTCCTGGCCACCGCCGCGGGCGGGGACGCCTGGCAGAACCTGGTGCTCTCCTCCGGCCGCGAGGTGAACGCCGTGGTGGTGTCCGAGAAGGCCGACAGGTCGTCCCGAGGTTCGACGACCTGGAGCTACACCCTCACGTCGGCGGACGGCGCCACCGTTCCCGGCGGGCCGCTGACCCAGGGCTCCGAGCGATTCAAGCCCGGCGACACCGTCACCGTCCGGATGGACCCGGCCGGACGCGTCGGCCCCAAACTCCCGGGCGAGGCGGCCTCATCGGCCTCCCTGTGGTCCGTCATCGGACTCAACGCCGCCATCGCGGTCCTCCTGCTCTGCCTCGCCCACCTCGGCGGCCGCCCGCGCCGAACCACGGGGTGACCTCAGCCATCACCACGATGTGATCAAGACTTTCCCATGCCCAGGCAAAGTGTCCGTCATCACACGAACTATCGGAAACCCATCCGCCCCGCCCCTTGCTCTTCGTAACAGCACGTCAGACGGACGACCGACGGGGGAAGCACCATGGCGGATGACGGGGCGAAAGCCGGTGGGCCGGAGTTCAAGCTCCGGCCCGGGGACCTGAAGGACGCCGCGCCGACCTTCGACAACCAGAGCAAGGCGCTCAAGGAAGCCCTCGACAAGCTCAAGCAGAGCCTCACCGCGGCCGGGAGCCCGTGGGGCGGGGACAAGCAGGGCAACGAGTTCGCGCAGGCCTACAACGGTCCGCACGACAAGGTGCTCTCGGCGCTCGACGTCCTGGTCAAGGGGCTCACCAGCATCGGGACGGGACTGCACGCCCACGCCGACAACCACACCGGCGCCGACAGCCACGTCCGCAAGGACTTCTCATGACCGGCGCTTCCTGCCCGGCGGGGGCGTGGCATGGGTGAGTCCACGGCGGCGAAGGCCGTCCGCAAGCTCACCGGAATGTGGTGGCCCGACGCCGACCCCGACAAGCTCCGCAAGGTGGCCGACGCGTGGGACGCGATGGCCACCGCCATCGACAACGTCACCGCGCCCACCAACCAGGCCGCGGCCGCCATCGTCGCGAACAACCACGGCCCGGCCATCGACGCCTTCGGCAAGTTCTGGGGCCAGTACTACGGCGGCCAGGGCAAGGGCTGGCTGCCCGACACCGCCGCCGCCTGCCGCAGTCTCGCCAAGGCGCTGCGGGACTTCGCCCACGAGGTGGACAAGGCGATCAAGAAGCTGGAGGAGGAGGCGGTGATCGTCGGCGCCACGCTGGTCGCCGGCACCGCCCTCGCCTTCTTCACCGCCGGGATCTCCGAGGCCGCCGCCGGGGCCGCCACCGCGGGCATCGTCGCCACCGCGGCCGGCCTCGGCGTCGCGGTCTCCGAGACCATCGCCACCATCGCCGCCACCGTCCTCACCGGCGTGGTCTTCGGCGCCGTCGAGGCCATCGTCGTCGACGTCGCCGTCGCCCAGACGATCCGGGTCGAGTTCTACGACGACGGCGGCTACAGCCTCAAGGAGGCCGTCGACTCCGCCGAGACCGGCGGCATCATGGGCGGCGCCGGCGCCGGCCTCGGCGCCGGCGGGCGCGCCGTGGCCAACGCCGCCGGACGCGCGGAGAACGCCTCCGTCGCCCTCGCGGGCCTGGCCAAGGTCGCCAACGCCGCCGACTCCCTCCCCGGCCGCATGGTCACCGGCGCCGGCCTCACCTACGGCTACGACGCGGCCTTCCAGACCGGCCCGATCATGCCCCTGGACCTCATCCTCGGCGCCGTCGGCAGCGCGGCCGCACCCGGGAGCCGCCCGAAGAAGCGCCCCGGCTTCACCGGCGCCGAGGCGAACGGCTGGGAGGGCGGCAGCAACGGCCGCCCGGAGCCGTGGCTCTCGGACTCCGGCACGCCGTACGCCATCGACCCGACCGGCACGCCGAACAAGAAGGCCGTGAAGGTCTACGAGGACTACAAGACCAGAACGGATGACGTGATCGAGGTCGCCAAGGAGACCGGCGTCGATCCGCGAATCGTCCAGGTCGCCAAGGACAACCTCATGGTCAAACGGCATGACGTCCCCGTGGGGCCGGGCGAGGAGAACGTCCTGAAGGACGTCCACTTCGAACCGGACCCGGCGATCTCCATTCCCTGGAACGCCGCCGTCGGCGGATTCATCAAAGAAGGAAGCATTCCGGCACTGCGCGGAGCCCTCGCCCACGAATACATCGAGGCCAAACTCTTCGAACTCGGACTCCCCTACCTCAGCAGCCACCCGGACGCCTGGAACGGGAACGAGCCGAAAATCCACCCCGAGCATTTCGGAGCGCACAGTCTGGCGCCGAAGAGCTTCCACCCGGGAGAGGTGTCGGCGGACGGATCACTCAAACACTGGGAGCTCTTCGGGTTCACGGCGCCCACGGAACGCGTCGCCGCGGACCTCTCGAACCTTGATATCGTTGTCGATGCCCTCATCCCCCAACTACGCGCGAGAGGAATTATCAAGTGAACGCGAATTCCGTTCAGTTGATGGTCGACCGCCTCAAGGCCATCGAGTGGTCGGCCTACCAGGAGGGGCAGGACAAAGCCTTTTCCCGCGCGGCGCTCATGAGGGAATACCTCCGGCGGGCCGCACTCTGGCTCGACGCCTACGGGGACACCGACGAATGGCCCTTCTTCGACCTGGCGGCCGTCGTTGCCCCGGCCGTCCGGGCCGACCCGACGGTGGTCTCGGACATCGAGGACTTCGTCGAGGAGGCCTCCGCTTCCTGGCACGCCGTCGAGTGCTCGGCGGCCGCCGTCCAGTGGGCCGCCCTGCGTGACTCCTCCGGCCCGGTCCTGCCCCCGCTGCCCGACCCCTTCGAACCCCTGATCCGGCTCTACGAACGCGGCGGTGCCGGCTTCTCCTACGCCAACGGCTTCCTCGACTTCGGGATGCTGATGGTCAAACGCGGCACTTGGCACTCGCACTTCTCCCCCGACCCGGTCATCGAGCTCGACGACGACACCCTCGACGCCCTCGACGAGAGGAGCTGGGCCGAATTCCACGCCCTGGCGGCCCGCAGCAAGCAGTCGACCGACCACAGCTGACGGCCCCCGCGCGGGGGAAACACCCGTGAGGAAATCCATGGACCCGGAGCTGGCCGGCTTCCTGCAGACGTACCTGAACGCCGACATGGCCGCGGGCACCCTGGCTCGCGTCAAAGGAACGATCCGATCGGCGGGTTGGTGCGAGGACGTGCAGCGCAGGCTCGCGCGGACCATCGCCGAGCGGACCGTGACCCGGGGCGAGTACTGCGAGAACACCTGGGTCGACTTCGAGACGGACGAGGAGCTTTACGCCTATCTGGAGAAGGTCCACGCGTACCTCTTCCTCGACGCCGCGGAGCTCCCGCTCCCGCCCGACTGACTCCGCCGCGCGGTGGGCGTCGGAATGACGCCCACCCGACGCGCGGGGAGGGGTCGGACGCCGCCCTACCCCCGCACCACCCGCGCCCGCAGGTAGTTGCGCCGGCCGAAGTTCGGCTCGTCCACCGCCGTCAGCTGCTCCACCCGGAACCGGTACAGCGCCGCCGCCCCGCCGCCGGTGAGGAACTGCCGCCGGACCTCCTCGTCCTGCGCGAAGGACGGGTACCGCCCCTGGTACGCGGCCAGTGCCGCCTCCGCCTGCCGTCCCCAGGCCTCGCCCGCGCTGCCGGTCAGCTGCAGCCCGCGCAGCTGCTCGCCGAAGACGGGCGGCGGCAGGAACACGGTGGCGGCGGCCCGGGCCTCCTCGGCGAGGTGGTGGCTGTGCCGGGTGGAGCGCTCGCTGACGAAGTAGAGGACGAGGTCGTCGTCGTACGCGAAGAAGGCCAGGTTGGCGTGCGGCCCGTGCTCGTGGCCGGCGGTGGCGAGGGTGAGCACCATGGCCTCCGCGAGCAGGCCCTCGACGCCCTTGTGCAGCAGGTCGCCCGGCCAGTCCCCCTGCGTGATGTCGAGTCTGTACGGCATTCGGCACTCCCTCCGCTGGCACGCCCGGCGCCCTCGCGCCCCGAGCACGACTGAGCCGGGCGGGCGCCCCCTGAGGGGCCCCACACCCGGCTCACATGCTCTACCCGCCACCCCGGCCGGACAAGGGCCGCGGAACGGGTGGAATCAGCGGGATCGGACTCAGTGCCGCTGCGCCTCGTACGGCGAGTAGCCGCGGCTGACCAACGGCGGCTCCCCGGGCCCGAGCACCGGCCGCAGCGCGCCGGACCGCATCCGGTCCACCAGCGGTCCGCAGCGCCCGGCGACGGCCGCCAGCGCCACCGCGACCAGCGCGCCGACCAGCGCGCCCACCGCCACGTCGTGCGGGTAGTGCACACCGACCCAGACCCGGGAGGCAGCCATCAGCACCGCGAACAGGCCGGCCACCCAGCCGAGCCGCCGGTTGACGAACCAGAGCGAGGCCGCGGCGGCGAAGGCGATCACCGAGTGGTTGCTGGGGAAGGACCAGTCCCCGGTGCCGGGGCAGGTCTCCAGCGAGACGCTGCCGGGGATCTGCGCGCAGGGCCGGATCTCCTCGACGAGGCCCTTGAACACCGAGTTGACGCCGTACGCGACGACCACGATCACCGGCGAGGCCAGCACCTTCGCCATCACCGCGGATTCGGCGCCGCGCGCCCGCCACCACGCCCAGAGCATGAAGACCGCGAACAGTCCCAGTCCGAGCGCCGACCAGACCTTGATCAGTTCATCCAGCCAGTGCGGGGCCGACTGCGCCCACCCGTTGACCCGGGTGTAGAGGCTGCCGTCGATACCGCTGCCGTCGTAGACGGCCAGGGCCCGGGAAGACATCACGCGTCACCTCCGTGACGTGGCGCCTTACGGGCGCGGAACAGTTCGAGAACATTGGGGAGCACGGAGACAACTACTACCAGACCGATGACGGGCAGCAGATATCGGTCGATCCCGGGTGGCGACGCCCCGGGCCCACAGCCCGACGAGCACCACGCGAGCAGCACGCGAGCACCGCGCCGGCACCACGCCGACCGCCCGGACCGCGCCGCCGACCTGCCGGAAGGTGAACGAGCGGAGGGGGCAGACGAGCACCGTCACCGCGGGAACCGGAGCAGCGCCGACGGACCTCCCGTACGTTGGTGGGCGGTTCACGGCGGAACGCGCCCGGACCGGGAGGTCGCCGACAGGAGCCGCCCGGACCGTCTACAGTCACGTAGACGGTCTACGTTACTGTAGACGACACTTGGAGGAACCGCCGCCATGTCCGACGTACCGCCCGCCCGCCGGCCCGCCGGGGAGCTGGAGGCCGAGGTGCTGGCCGCCCTCTGGTCGGCCCGGCAGCCGATGACGCCGCAGGACGTCCAGGCGGCGCTCGGCGGCGGCCTGGCCCGCACCACGATCGCGACCATCCTGGCCCGGCTGCACGACAAGGGGACGGTCGAGCGCACCCGGGCCGGCCGCGCGTACGCCTACACCCCGACCGTCCAGGACACCGCCGGGCTCGCCGCCCGCCGGATGCACACCGAGCTGGGCCGCGAGGCCGACCGCTCCACGGTGCTGGCCCGCTTCGTCTCCGACCTCTCCGCCGAGGACGAGCAGCTGCTGCGCGACCTGCTCGGCGACGGCCCCGCGACCTCCGGCACCGGAGCCGACGGCAGCGAAAACGACCGACCCGGGCCCGGCCGGCCGGGAGCGTCCGGCCGATGATGATCGCCGTCTGGGCCCCGCTGCTGCTGCCGTTCCCGGCCGCCCCGCTCGCCCGCCGCCTCGCCGAGGCGCTGGCGCCGCGGGCCGCCGCCTGGACACTGGCGGGCAGCGCGGCCGTCCTGGCCGGCGGCACGCTCTGCTCGCTCGGGCTGCTCGCCGCCGCCGGACTGCTCCAGCTGCCGCCGGTCGCCGCGCTCGGCCACCTCTCGCTGCCTTGGCTCACCGCGGCCGCGCCGGACGCCCCGTTCGCCGCCGCCGCGGCCGCCCTGGCACTCGTCCTCCTCACCGTGCCGGCGGGGCGCACGGTCCACCGCCGACGGCTGGAGCTGCGCACCGCCCGGGCCGCCCTCCCGCCCGGTGACCGGCATCCGGACATGCGCCCCCCGGGCGCCACCGTGCGCCGCACGCGCACCCCGGGGCGGCCCGCCGGAGCCACGCCCGCCGCCGCCCCGGGGCCCGGGCGCGCACTCACCGCCCTCCTGCGCCCCGCCGAGCCCCCGCTCACCGTCCTGGACGACGAGCGCGCCGACGCCTTCGCCCTGCCCGGCCGCCTGCGCCGCCCCGGCCGACCGGGCGAGCCCGGCCGGATCGTGGTCACCTCCGGCATGCTGCGCGCCCTCAGCGGCCCCGAGCGCTCCGCCCTGCTCGCCCACGAGCGCGCCCACCTGGCCGCCCGCCACCACGTCCTCCTTGCCCTCGCCGAATACGCCGCCGGCATCCACCCAGCACTCCGCCCGCTGCGCACGCCCCTCGGGTACCACCTGGAGCGCTGGGCCGACGAGGTGGCGGCGGCCCGGATCGGCGACCGCACCGTGACCGCCCGCGCGGTCGGCCGGGCCGCCCTCGCCGCGAGCCGCTCCCCCTGGCCGGACCGGCCCCGACTGGTCCCCGCGGCCCACTCCGGGCCGGTGCCGCGCCGGGTCGCCGCGCTGCTCCAGCCCCGCCCGGCCGCCACCCCCGGCACCCGGCGGCGGGCCGTCGCCCTGGCCCTGGCGGCCTGCCTGGCCCTCAGTACCGGCGCCACCCTGGAGGCCACTGCCGACCTGCACCACACCGTCGAAGCGGCCCAGCACGGCACGGGCACACCGCAGGGCACGGGCGCACAGCACGGCACGGGCACACCGCAGGGCGCGGGTGCACAGCACGGCGCGGGCGCACAGCACTGAGATCCGTCCACGACCGGGACGGCCCACGCCCCCGGCCGCCGTTTCCGTACCGCCCGGTATGCCGAGTTGGCAGACCCCATCCCCACGGGCCCACCTCACCCGTACGCTTTCGTCAGCGCGTCGGCCCCGGCGCGACCTCGGACGGCGGCGAGGAGCGGAACGAGTGCGGCAGACCGGACGGCAGTCCCGACGACCCGAACGCCGCACCCCGCCGACCGCGGCGGAGCTGGCCAAGGTGCACGAGCGCACCCTCGCCGACGCCGCCGCCCGCGAGCTGACCGGACCGGCCCACCCCGAGGAGGGCGGCGCCCCCGGACTGCTCGAACCCCGCCCCGAGATCGGCGACTCCTGGGCCCGGCTGCGCCGGCTCGGACTCGACCCCGACACCGGTGCCGCCACCGTCCTGCTCGGCCCGGCCGAGATCGAACAGCGCCGCCGCACCAGCGGGCTCGACGCGGTCCTGCCGGTGCTGCGCCAGACCCTGCTGGAGCCGACCGGCGCACTGCCGCTGATCCTCGCGATCGCCGACGCCGAGGGCCACGTGCTCTGGCAGGAGGGCGAGCGCGGCCTGCGCCGCAGCGCCGACCGGATCGGCTTCATCACGGGTGCCCGCTGGGTCGAGGAGAGCGTCGGCACCAACGGCATCGCGGTCGCCCTGCGCGCCCGGCGCCCGATGCACGTCCACTCCTCCGAGCACTACCTGCGCAGCCACCACTCCTGGACCTGCGTGGCCGCACCCGTGCACGACCCCGGCACCGGACAGCTGGTCGGCGCCGTCAACCTGAGCGGCCCGGCGCACAGCATCCGCCCGTACCTGCTCCAGCTCACCGCCACCGCCGCCCGGCTCGCCGAGACCGAGCTGCGCGCCCACCGGCTGGAGGCGCTGCACCAGCTGCGCACCCTAGCCGCGCCGATGCTCGCCCGGGTCGGCGGTCCGGCCCTGGTGGTGGACTCGGCCGGCTGGACGGCAGCCGCCGCGGGGCTGCCGCCGCCCAACCGGCTCCGGGTGCCCAGCGAGGGCTGGGCCCCGGCCGCCGTGCAGTGGGTTCCCGGCCTCGGCGAGTGCGTGCTGGAACCGCTCGCCGACGGCTGGCTGGTGCGCCCGGTCCGGCAGCCCGCGGAGGACGGCTCCGGCCCGGCGGGTACCGAACAGGCCGAGGGCGCCCGGCTCCGGCTCGACCTGCGCCGGCCGGACCGCCCCGAGCTGTCCGTCCGGGGCGCGGCCGGCAGCTGGTCCCACCCGCTGAGCCCGCGCCACGCCGAACTGCTGCTCCTGCTCGTCACCGGACGCGAGGGCAGCACCGCCGCCCAGCTCGCCGAGGCGCTGTTCGGCGACGCGGGCCGGACGGTGACGGTCCGCGCCGAACTGTCCCGGCTGCGCCGCTACCTGGGCGGGCTGCTGGCCCACCGGCCGTACCGGATCGCCGAGTCGGTGCTGGTCACCGTGGACGGACCGGACGACCCGTACGACCTGCTGCCCTCCTCCTCGGCCCCGGCCGTCCGGAGGCTGCGGGCCGCGCTGGCCACGGGGGCGGTGCGGCTGCCCGGCGCACCGCCCGTCCCGCCGACCGCTGCCTAGGGCCCTCCCGAAGGAGAGGGCCCTAGCCGCCGGCCCTGACCGCCTGGCCTCGCCGGGGCGGCACCGGTTGCCCGTCAGCCGTCCGCGAGCAGCGCGGCCAGGTCGGCGTCAGTGGGGCCGCAGTCGCATTCCTGCTCCTCGGAGACCAGCGCGTAGGTCCGGTCCAGCCAGGCCTGGACCCTCGACTTGGAGGCCTCCAGCAGGGCGCTGCCGTGCGGGGATTCGAGCGCCAGGTGCAACGTCGAACCGTGGCACGGGCAGTACGCCGGCCACAGTTTGACGTCGCCCTGGCCGCTCAACGTACGCAGGCCGTCGCGCAGCAGCTCGCGCGAGAACACCCAGTCGGCCTCGTCCGGCCGCCCCAGGTGGAACGTCAGCAGCACCTCGTACGGGCGGGCGGCGTCGAACCGGAAGCGGGTGCGCACCTCGCCGACCACCTCCTCGCCCAGCGAGATCCGCAGGGTCAGCACCTCCTCCACCGCCGCCGGAGCGGCGGTGGAGCCGTCCCCATCGCCGCCCGTGGGGGTGGCGGCGAGGGGTGCACTGGAGGCTGCGGACAGCGGGTCGGGCGGCATGACGGTCTCTCCGGGGCGGCGTGGGATGGACCCAGCCTGCGCCACCCCGTGCCGGAGGGGCAAGGGTTGCAAGGGGGTTGCAACAACCCCCGTCCGGGGCGGCCGACCCCTACCGCACCCCCCGCCCGGGTTGCCAGACGGAGCGTCAACTTCCGTGTATCGAACGGGTGTCCATGAAATGGATGGAACCCGTCCACGGTATGACCGTCCGCTGGTACGCTCTCCCCCTCCCCGACGCGGGCCCGCGGCGGAACGGCCCGCGACGGCCGGAGCCGGGCCCGCCGCCAGCGCGTGGGAGAATACGGCGACGCGACGGCGGCTTCGGGGATGGAGGGGTCCGGTGGCTGTGCGCGAGGACACCGCGCAGGACGTGTTGCACGAGCCCGAGCGGCACGGCCGACACGGTCGGCCCCGCCCGTTCGGCGGCCGGTTCCGACTGCCCACCCTGCGCTTCTCCGGTGCCGCGATGGCGATGTCCACCGTCGTCGGCATCAGCATCGCCACCACCCTCCTGCTCAACGAGCAGCAGGGGATCGGCCGTCGGGCCGGTGTGGCTCGGGTCGGGTCCACCCCGCCGCCCACGCCGGGCGCCACCGACCAGGCCGAGGCGGCCGCCGCCCGGACCCCGACCGCCACCCCGGCCTCCGGCACCCCGTCCGCCGCCCGGCGACCGGCGCACCCGTCGGCGCACCCCTCCGGCGCGGCACCGGTCGCGGTCACTCCGCATGCCCCGGCGCACCCGGACGCCGAGCCGACCGGCGGCCGCGCCGGCGCCGGGCAGGACGGGCAGTCCTCCGGCACCCAGCTCGCCGGCACCGACCCGGGCGGCGCCCCGGGCACCCCCGCTCCGGTCGGGCCCTCGCCCTCCCCGACCCCGCCCGACGGGCAGCCCACCACCGGCCCGTCGCCGCACCCGCCCGGCCTCAAGCCCACCGCGCCCACCCGCCCCGTACCGCCGTCCACCACGCCCGACCCCACCACGACCGCCCCGGGCACACCGACCCCCACCGCACCGGACCCGAGCGCCGACCACGCCCTGGCCGGCGTCTCCCTGGTCGCCCCGACCGGCCGCGACGGCCTGCGGCACGAGCTCGGCCTCACCGTGACCGAGCCGGTGACCGCGCTGCAGGCCGAATTCCGGCTCGTCCCGGGCGAGTCGGCGGCCGGCCCCGGTACCGCCTGGACGGACCTGCCCGGCGCCGTGGTCACCGTCCAGCAGGAGCGCGGCACCCTGGTCTACCGCTTCAGCACGCCGCCCGGCACCGACGTCCGGCCGGGCCACTACACCTTCGGCGTACGCGGTGCCCGGCCGGCCGCCGCCGACCCGGCCGCGGCCCGCAAGTCGCCCCCGGCGGAGAGCTGGAGCGCCTCGGCCTTCGCCCTCGACCACCCGCGCGCGGTCGCCGCGCTCGGCGGCTTCGACCCCGTCCCGCCGTTGCCCGCCGCGCCGCCGCCGATCGCACCCCCGGCGCCCGGCGTCCCGTCGGCACCGCCGGCCACCGCGCCCCGCTGACGGCCCGGGGCGCCCCGGGCACGCCACCGTCCTCCGACGATCCGTTGTGACGACGATCCGTTGTGACGACGTTCTGTTCGTGACGACGTTCTGTTCGTGGCGGCGTTCCGACAGTCCGACGATCCGACAGCTGACCTGCCCGGACGGGCGCATCCCCGCACCCTCGTTCGTTACTGTGGGCAGCACCCGGCCGGGCGCCCCCAGCGGCCCCCGACCCGGGCCGTCGTTCCGCACCCGAGGAGGAGTCCGTGCCCACCGTCCTGACCCAAGGCGGCAACGCACCGCTGACCGCCGCGCGAGTGACCGTCGAGGTCACCGCGCCCAAGGCGCTGGACGTCTCCGGCCTGCTGCTGACCGATGCCGGAAAGGTGCGCTCGGACGACGACTTCGTCTTCTTCAACGCCCCGAACGGCCCCGGCGTCAGCCACCGCCCGGCCGCCGCCGGCACTCCCGACGCGATCACCGTCGACACCCGGGCCGTCCCGGCGGGCATCACCAAGATCGTGGTCACCGCCAGCCCCGCCGACCAGGTCTCCACCTTCGCCGGGACGGAGCCCACCGCCACCGTCCGCGACGCCGACACCGGCGAGGTCCTGGTCACCTTCACCCCGCCCCGGCTGGGCCTGGAGACCGCGCTCATCGTGGTCGAGGTCTACCTGCGCAACGGCTCCTGGAAGGTGCGCGCGGTCGGCCAGGGCTACGCCGACGGGCTGGCGGGCATCGCCACCGACTTCGGGGTCAGCGTCGACGACTCCCCGGCCCCGGCCGCCCAGGCCGCCCCGGCCCCCGACCCGAGCACCCCGCCGGCTCCGCCGACCCCCGTCGCCCCGCCCGTGCCGCCGACCCCTCCGACGGCCCCGCCCGCCGCGCCGGTCGATCCGCGGATCGCCCTCGCCACCGGCTCCCACGAGCTGCCCCCGACCCTGCCCGCGCCGCCCGCCGCTCCCCCGGCACCCGCCGCACCCGCCGCACCCGCCGCACCCGCCACACCCGCCGCACCCGCCGCACCCGCCGCACCCGCCGCACCCGCCAAGGTCACCCTGGACAAGGGCCGGGTCAATCTGGTCAAGGGCAGCTCCGTCTCCCTGGTCAAGAACGGCCGCCCCTTCCTGTCGTCGGTCCGGATGGCCCTCGGCTGGGAGCCCGCCGCCCGCGGCCGCAGCGTCGACCTGGACGCCTCCTGCCTCGCCTTCGACGACCGCCACAAGCGGCTGGAGACGGCCTGGTTCATGAAGCTGAACATCTTCAACGGCGCCATCGCCCACTCCGGCGACAACCTCACCGGCGGCGGCGACGGTGACGACGAGCTGATCACCGTCCACCTGGAGGGCCTGCCGGCCGAGGTCCACGGACTGGTCTTCGTCGTCAACTCCTTCTCCGGCCAGAAGTTCACCGACGTCAAGAACGCCTACTGCCGCCTCCTGGACGCCCGTACCAACGAGGAACTGGTCCGCTTCGACCTCACCCACTCCGAGCCGCGCACCGGCGTGGTGATGTGCAAGCTGGTCCGCCGCCCCGGCGGCGAGTGGGAGATGACGGCGCTCGGCGAGTACGTCGACGGCAAAACCGCCCGGGCGATGATCGAGCCCGCCGCCGCACTGCTGTAGCCCGTCGCTCTGCCGTAGCCGTCACGCGGCCGTAGGGCGGGGCGTCCCCGTCACACCCGCGCCCGCGAATTCACCCCCGTGAGGCATCAAGTCGTCCGGACACCGGCTCGATTGACTCTCAGGGGGGTGAATCGCACTCTCCCTCGCGCACTCGCTGAGGAGAGACCGTGCCACGCCTCCTGTCCCGCCTCGCCGTCGCCGGCGCCGCCGCCGTCCTCGAACCCCTCAACGGGGTCATCGGCGCGCAGACCGCCCGCCACCACGACACCTTCGTCGACCTCTACCCCGACTCCGCCGGCCACAGCGTCTGCGACACCGACCACTGGCTCGACGGCGTGCTCACCAGCGTCATCCCCCTCAGGTACGCCGTCATCCACCCCAACGCCCACGGCCAGGCCTTCGCCGCCGGCCAGGTCGGGTCCGCCCTCCTCGGCTGAACCGAAAACCAGTGGCCGCGCCGGCCGCCCCCGGGCATCCTGTCCGGATGCTCATCCGCGAAGCCACCCCCGAGGACTGGCCGGCCATCTGGCCGTTCTTCCAGCAGATCGTCGCCGCCGGCGAGACCTTCCCGTACCCCCTCGACATGCCCTCCGAGCTCGGCGCGGAGTGGTGGCTGCTCTCCGCCCCCGACCGCACGGTGGTCGCGGTGGACGACGACGGACGGATCGTCGGCACCGCCACCATGAACCGCAACCGCCCGGGCAACGGCTCGCACGTCGCCAGCGCCAGCTACATGGTCGACCCGGCCCACCACGGCAAGGGCACCGGGCGGGCCCTGGTCGAGTACACCCTCGACTGGGCCCGCCGAACCGGCTTCCGCGCCATGCAGTTCAACGCGGTGGTCGCCAACAACCACCGCGCCGTGAAGCTCTACGAGTCACTCGGCTTCGAAATCGTCGGCACCGTCCCCGGGGCCTTCCGCCACCCCGTCGACGGTTACGTCGGCCTGCACGTCATGTACCGCCCGCTGTAAGGGACTCGACCTTTCCCCGACTACTCCTCGATCGCCCCACCGACCCGCCGCAGGTGCTGCCGGAAGCTGTATGCCGGGTGGGCGGCGCGGCGCTCCAGGTACTCGTCGAAGGCGGTCTGCCTGCGCAGCGTGTCACCGGCGGCGATCCGCTCGGCCTGCGCGCGCTCGGTGCGGGCGATCGCGGCGGCCGTCTCCAGCACCTCCTCGACCCGGTCGGCCGGAACGAACAGCACCCCGTCCGCGTCGGCGAACACCACGTCCTCGGCGGTCACCGCGTGCGGCCCGACCCGTGCCGACAGCAGTGCCTCCGGCTCCCGCCCGTCCAGCCTCGTCGGCCCGAGCGGCAGCGCACCGTAGCTGAACACCGGCAGCCCGATCTCCAGCAGCTCGGGGGTGTCCCGGTGCAGCCCCCACACCACGATCCCGGCCACCCCGGCGGCGCGCGCCTCCAGCACCGCGAGGTCCCCGATGCAGGCCTCGTCCGTCCGCCCGCCGTTGTCGATCACCAGCACGTCCCCGTCCCGGGCGGTCCCGTACGCCTCCAGGAACACGTCCACACTCCCGTAGTGCCGCACCGGCAGCACCCGCCCGGCCACCCGGTTCCCGGCAGCCACCCCGGCCACCCCCACCGGCGCCGCCCTGAGCCCCACCCCCACCCGCACACACGCATCCGCCACCACCGGCGTCGACAGCCCCTCGAACCACTTCAGCATCCCCAACTCCTCCCAACGAACGCCCAGTTCACCAGTTCCGGATCCTATGCCGGGTCTCAAACTCGCACCATCGAGTGAAACCCAGCCGTACACGGCATAACCCGGTCACACGACGATTAGCGTGACGGCCATCTGAAGGAGGGGCATCATGAGTGCTGTGGCGCATGAGCAACCGATCACGGACTCCCCATCGCAGGCCGACATCCTGCTGGAGAGCTTCCTGAGCCTGCACTCCCCCGAAGGCTTCCGAGCCGAGCTCATCGAGGGAGAGATCATCGTGGCACCACCGCCGGACGGCGATCACGAGGACTACATCGACCTGCTCATCGATCAAGTGAAAGCCAAGTCCAAGGTCCACATGCAGGTGTCCGGCGGCAAGGGTCTTCGCCTGATCAGCGGCGGCCTCTGCCCGAAGAACCACGTCATCCCGGACGCGACGTTCGCACCGCGAGAACTCCGCCTCTTCCGCGGCGCCCCGCCATGGATGGAGCCGGACGGCGTGGCCATGGTCGCCGAGGTCACGTCGGGCAAGCCCGATCAGGACCGCATCACCAAACGGCACTGCTACGCCCGCGCCGGCATCCCGCTCTATCTCCTCATCGACCGGGAAAAGTCCCAGGTCAGCTTGTTCAGCAGCCCGCACCGCGAGGAGTACACCGAGGTGCACCTCGCCGCCTTCGGCGACCCCCTCGCTCTGCCCGTCCCCTTCGCGTTCGAGCTGGACACGAAGGACTTCCTCTAGGAACGCGAAACGGCCCGCACCCCCTCCCACACAGGGGGTACGAGCCGTTCGGCATGCGGAGCGCGTCAGCCGCGGGTGGCCATGGCGCGCAGGAAGAAGGTCAGGTTGGCCGGGCGCTCGGCGAGGCGGCGCATGAAGTAGCCGTACCACTCCTGGCCGTACGGGAGGTACACGCGCATGGTGTTGCCCTCGCCGGCGAGGCGCAGCTGCTCCTCGGGGCGGATGCCGTACAGCATCTGGTACTCGAAGGAGTCCCGGGTGCGGTTGTTCCACTCGGCCAGCTGACCGGCGATCTTGATCATGTTGGGGTCGTGCGAGGCGATCATCGGGTAGCCCTCGCCCGCCATCAGGATCTTCAGCGCGCGGACGTACGCGAGGTCGACCTCGCGCTTGCCCTGGAAGGCGACCGACTCGGGCTCCTTGTAGGCGCCCTTGCACAGGCGCACGCGGGAGCCGTCGCCGGAGAACTCGCGGCAGTCGGCCTCGGTGCGGCGCAGGTAGGCCTGCAGCACGACGCCCAGCCAGGGGAAGTCGGCCCGCAGCTCGCGCGCGATGGAGAGGGTGGAGTCGGTGGTGGTGTGGTCCTCCATGTCGAGGGTCACCGTGGTGCCCGCGTCCGCGGCGGCCTCGCAGATGCGGCGGGCGTTCTCCAGCGCGATCTTCTCGCCGTCCACCGGGAGGAACTGGCCGACGGCCGACAGCTTCACCGACACCTCGGCGCCGGCCGCCAGGCCGGTCTCCTTGAGGGCCTTGAGCAGGTGCTCGTAGGCCTCGGCGGTGCCGGCGGCCTGGGAGGCGTCCTGGGTGTCCTCACCGAGGTGGTCCAGGGTGACCTTGCGGCCGGTGGCGACCAGGTCGTCGCAGGCGGTGACCGCGTCGTCGAGGGCCTCGCCCGCGACGAAGCGCTCGACTATCGCGTGGGTCGGGGGGAACTTCTCGACCACGGTGCGGACCTGCGGGGACCGGGAGGCCGCGAGAAGGGCGGAACGGAGCATCGTGACTCCTGGAGCTGGTGTTTCCAAGGGTGGCAGAAGGGGCCGGGGCGGCGGGCACACCGGAGGTGTCGCGCGCAGCGCGTCCCAAGAAGGGTGGCGGCGGGCGACGGGTGGGACGCCGCCCCGGCGGGCGACGCCCGGCTGCGGGGCCGGGCGTCGCGGGTGACCGGTGGCTTCTACAGCGGAACGGTCGGCGACAGGGCAGGTCAGCCCATGTGCGGGTAGCGGTAGTCCGTCGGCGGGACGAAGGTCTCCTTGACCGAGCGGGTCGAGGTCCAGCGCGCCAGGTTCTGCTTGGCACCGGCCTTGTCGTTGGTGCCGGAGGCCCGGCCGCCGCCGAAGGGCTGCTGGCCGACGACGGCGCCGGTCGGCTTGTCGTTGATGTAGAAGTTGCCGGCCGCGAAGCGCAGCTTGTGCATCGCGTCCTGGGCCGCCGCACGGTCCTGGGCGATGATCGAGCCGGTCAGGCCGTACGCCGACACCGACTCCATCTGGGCCAGCATCTCCTCGTACTTCTCGTCCTCGTAGACGTACACGGCGAGGATCGGGCCGAAGTACTCGTCCTTGAAGTACTCGCTCGCCGGGTCCTGGCAGACCAGGACGGTCGGGCGGACGAAGTAGCCGACGGAGTCGTCGTAGGTGCCGCCGGCGAGGACCTCCACGGAGGCGTCCGCCCGGGCGCGGTCGATGGCGGCCTTGTTCTTGGCGAAGGAGCGCTCGTCGATGACGGCCGACATGAAGTTCGACAGGTCGCTGACGTCGCCCATGGTGAGGCCGTCGACCTCGGCGGCGAACTCGTCCTTGAGGCCGGCCCACAGCGAGGCGGGGACGTAGGCGCGGGAGAGCGCCGAGCACTTCTGGCCCTGGAACTCGAAGGCGCCGCGGGTCATCGCGGTCTTCAGGACCTTCGGGTCCGCCGACGGGTGGGCGACCAGGAAGTCCTTGCCGCCGGTCTCGCCGACGATCCGCGGGTAGGTGCGGTAGCCGGCGATGTTGGTGCCGACCTCGCGCCACAGGTGCTGGAAGGTGGCGGTGGAGCCGGTGAAGTGGATGCCGGCCAGCGCCGGGTGCTTCAGCGCGACCTCGGAGACGGCGAGGCCGTCACCGGTGACCATGTTGATGACGCCCTTGGGGAGGCCGGCCTCCTCCAGCAGCTGCATCAGCAGGTGCGCGGAGAACTGCTGGGTCGGGGACGGCTTCCACAGCACCACGTTGCCCATCAGCGCGGGCGCGGTCGGCAGGTTGCCGGCGATCGCGGTGAAGTTGAACGGGGTGATCGCGTAGACGAAGCCCTCCAGCGGGCGGTGGTCGCTGCGGTTCCACACGCCGTCCGAGGAGATCGGCTGCTCGGCCATGATCTGGCGGGCGAAGTGCACGTTGAAGCGCAGGAAGTCGACCAGCTCGCAGGGGGTGTCGATCTCGGCCTGCTGGGCGGTCTTGGACTGGCCGAGCATGGTGGCGGCGGCCAGGGTCTCGCGCCAGGGGCCGGCCAGCAGGTCGGCGGCCTTGAGGAAGATCGCGGCGCGGGAGTCGAAGGAGAGCGCCTGCCAGGCCGGAGCAGCGGCCAGGGCAGCGTCGATGGCGTCCTGCGCGTCGGCCTGGGTGGCGTTGCGCAGGGTGCCGAGCCGAGCCGCGTGGTTGTGCGGCTGGACGACGTGGATCTCGGTGCCGCCGCCCATCCGGCGCTCACCGTTGATCGTCATGGTCAGCTGGACCGGCTCCTGGCCGCCCAGCTCCTTCAGCTTGGCCTCCAGACGGGCCCGTTCCGGGCTCCCGGGGGCGTAGCTGTGGACCGGCTCGTTCACCGGCGCGGGGACCTGGGTCACAGCGTCCATGAAGCGCACGCTCTCCTTCGTTGATGCGGGGGGTTTGCCGGCGCGGGTCGCACGCCGGCCACAGCACGAACGCTATTCCTGGCCACCGGGCCACTTGATTGGCCGGGCGGCTAAATTCCCCCGTACGGCGTTGTCCGCGCCGACGAAGCGGGTCACGCCACGGTCACGGCGGCCCCCGTTCCACCGCGGCGTTCCACGGCGGCGCTGACGCGGCGGCGCGCACCGCCCGTCAGATCCCCTCCCCGGCGCTCGCCTTCTGGCTGTTGACGACCGCCGCCTTCGCGGCGACCGCCTCGACGGCGGGCCGCCGGGCCGCCTCGTAGGCCGCGAGGGCGCTCGGCAGGTCGGGGTGCGACTCCAGGCAGCGGGCCAGTTCGACCGCGCTCTCGACGGCCAGCGAGACCCCCTGGCCGGAGCTGTTGGACGGGGCGTGCACCGAGTCGCCGACCAGCACCAGCCGGTCCCGGTACCAGTGCGGCACGGAGGGCATGATCTCCAACCGCGGGAAGACCTCGACGGTCGCGGCGTCCGCCTCCGCCAGGATGTCCCGGGCGGGCAGGTCCTCGGCGTGCAGCTCGCGCGCCAGCGCCAGCCAGTCCTGCCGGGAGACCCCGCGCGCCTGCTCCGCGGTGAGCTGCTCGGGCTGCGGGATGTTGCTGAACCAGGCCGTCCCGGCACCGTCCGGCAGGGCCCAGAAGCCGAAGAACGCCCGCCCGCCCTGCGCGAAGTGAACGGACTCACCGCGCCCGCGCACCCCGTCCAGCCGGTGCGCGCTGTATCCGCCGACGCCGATCAGACCGGTGTACTGCGGGCCGGGCGCGGCCGGGTCGATCAGCTCGCGGACCACGGAGCGGGTGCCGTCGGTGCCGATCAGCAGGTCGCCCTCGGCGGTGCTGCCGTCGGCGAAGCGGGCCGTGACGCGGGTCGGGCCCTCCGCGACACCGACCAGTCGCTTTCCGTACCGGACGGGGAGGCCCTCCTCGCTCAGCCGCTGCTGGAGCACCGCGTACAGTTCGGCGCGCCGCATCGCCCGGCCGCCGGCGGGCAGCTCGGCGAAGGCGCCGCCCTTGCCGTCCTCCATGACCATCAGCCGGATCGGCTGGCCGACCCCGCCGACCTGCTCCGCCAGGCCGACGGCGGCCAGCGCGGCGAGCCCGTTCGGCGCGACCATGAAGGTCCCGCCGACGCCCTCGGCGGAGGTCTCGTAGGCCTCGAAGACCTCCGCCTCGATGCCGGCCCGGCGCAGCGCCAGGGCCATCACCGGTCCGGCGATGCCGCCGCCGATGACCAGGGCCTTCCGGACGACCCGGGCGGTGCCGGTGGTTCCGTTGGTGCCGTTGGTGCCGTTGGTGCCGTTGGTGCCGTTGGTGCCGTTGGTGCCGTCGGTGCTCATTCCAGGCTCCTCATGAATTCCCGCAGGGTCCGGTTGAACTCCGGGTCCCCGATCTTTCCGATGAGGTTCTCGGTGTAGCGGCGCTCGGCTTGCAGCAGCGCGAGGGCGTACTCCTCCTCGATGACGAACATCGGATGGACGTCCATCGCGGCGGCCTTGTGCAACTGGGCGCGCGAGGCGTCGATCCGCGCGTCCAGCGCCTCCAGCCGCCGGCCGAGCAGGTCGGCCGCCTCCTCGGTCGGGAGCACCACCAGCAGGCAGAGCGCAACCCCGAAGGCCGGGTACTCCTCCTGCGGTTCCGCGATCCATTCGCGCATCCAGTCGAGCAGCTCCGCCTGCCCCTCGGGCGTGAGGGCGTAGACGGTGCGCTCCGGTCGCTGGGTGTCGCGGACGGTCTCCTGCTCGGCGACGAACCCGGCCTTCCGCAGCTGCTCGACGACCATGTAGAGCGAGCTGCGGTTGTACTTGATGTTGCGGTCCTTGCCGTGCTCCTTGAGCCGGCGCCCCATCTCGTACGGGTGCATGGGCTCGGCTCCGAGTTCGGCCAGGACCGCGAGGGCCAGCGGGTTCGACACCTTGCGTCGCTTCGCCATGAGAACGATCCTCATCACTTGGTCAGTACCGACTATCCGACATCGAATAGTCGGAATCAACTATTCAGGAGTGACGAACCAGAACTCTGTCCGCCCGGCTAAAATCAACCACACGGCGTTGTCCGAGCGGATGAAGGAGGCCCGAGTGACCACACCCGGCCTGCCGCTCCGTCAACTGCTGATGTCCCTCGGCGAACCGCTGGTCGAGCTGCAGGCCGCACCGCTGGGCCTGGACGTCCCGGTCCGCGACGTCGCCATCCTCGACCCGGAGGACCCGCCGACCGCCGCCCCCGGCGAGCTCGTCCTCGCGATCGGAGCCCGCGGCCGCGCCGCCCTCCCCGCCTTGCGCGCGGCCGGCCGGGCCGGCGCGGCCGCGGTGGCGGTCAAGCTGGACGGCCCCGGCCAGGCCGACGCGCTGCGCGAGGCCGCCACCGACGCGGGCGTCGCCCTGCTCTCGGTGCGCCGGGAGACCCGCTGGGAGCACCTCGACTCGCTGGCCCGCGCGATCATCGCCGGGCCGGACGCCCCGGACGCGCCCGGCGCCCCCGAGCCCAACGCGGGCGACCTCTTCTCCCTCGCCCAGACCGTCGCCGTGCTCACCAACGGCATCGTCTCGATCGAGGACACCTCCAGCCGGGTGCTGGCCTACTCCCGCTCCTCCGACTCCGACGAGGTCGACGACCTGCGCCGGCTCTCCATCCTCGGCTGGCAGGGCCCGGAGCCGTACCTGTCCAAGCTCCGCGAGTGGGGCATCTTCCAGCACCTGCGCAGCTCGGACGCCCCGATCGCGGTCGAGCCGCACCCCGAGCTCGGCCTGCGCCGCCGCCTGGCCGTCGGCATCCGGGCCGGGGCGCAGCCGCTCGGCACCATCTGGGTGCAGGAGGGCGCGCAGCCACTGGCCCCGCTGGCCGAACAGGCGCTGGTCGGCGCCGCCCGGGTCGCGGCCGCCCAACTGGTGCGCCGCCGCCGGGAGCTGTCCGCCGACGTCCGGCTCACCCAGACCCTGCTCACCGGCCTGCTGGAGGGCTCCACCGGCCCCCAGTCGCTCGCCACCCACCTCGGCCTGGACCTGCGCCGCCCGGCCACCGTGCTGGCGTACGGCGCGCACACCACCGAGGCGCTGCACCGCTCCGACGTCACCGGCCTGATCTCGGTGCACACCGCCGCCCGGCACCGCACCGCGCTGCTCGCACCGATCGAGTCCCGGGTGTACGTGCTGCTGCCCGAGCTGCCGCCCGGTCTGCCGATGGCCACCGTGCGCGGCTGGGCGTCCGAGGTGGTGGCGGCCGCCCGGGAGCACCTCGGCGTCCCGCTGCGCGCCGCGATCGGCTCGACCGTCGGCGGCCTCGCCCAGGTGCCCGACTCCCGCGCGCAGGCGGACCGCATCCTGGACGCGATGGGCCGCGGCGGGGTGGACCTCGACGTCGCGGCGCTGATCGACGTCCAGGCGGAGGTGCTGGTCAGCGAGATGGTCGCGCTGCTGCAGGAGCGCACCGGGCTGCGCGACCCGCGGCTCACCGCGCTCACCGAGTACGACCGCCGGCACGGCACCCGGCTCGCCGAGTCGGTGCTGGCCTGGCTGGACGCGCTCGGCGAGGTCCGGGTGGCCGCGGACGCCCTGCACATCCACCCCAACACCCTGCGCTACCGGGTGCGCCGCGCCGAGCAGTTGACCGGCATCGACCTCACCCAGCCGCAGCAGCGGCTGCTGGCGATGCTGCAACTGCGGCTGCCCGCGGACGAGTGGTCCGCGGGCAGCCCGTCACGCTCCGAGGGTCACTCGCCGTAGCCCTGGCCGCGCTTGTGCTCGTTCAGCCGCCGCCACGGGCCGGTGATCGCCAGCTGGATGCCCGGGGTCTGGATGTTGGCGAACAGGGTCTTGCCGTCGTCCGAGAAGGTCACCCCGGTGAACTCGCTGAACTCGGGCTTCTCGGCGGTGCCGATGTTCAGCTCGTTGCGGGCGATCGGGTAGACCAGCCCGTCCTCGGTGGCGCCGAACAGGTGCGAGACGCCCTCGCCGTCCTCGCAGATCACGATGCCGCCGTACGGCGAGACGGTGATGTTGTCCGGGCCGTCGTAGTTGTCGTGGTCGCCCCAGACGTCGGCGTTGACGCCCAGCAGGACCTTCAGGGTGATGGTGCGGCGGGCCGGGTTGTAGAACCACACCTGGCCGTCGTGCTGCAGCGGGCTCTCCGAGCGGGCGTAGCTGGAGACGAAGTAGAAGCCGCCGTCACCCCACCACATGCCCTCCAGCTTGCGGGCGCGGCTGACCTCGCCGTCCTTGAACTGCTTGCGGACGGACACGGTCTTGGCGTCGCGGTCCTGGACCTTGACCCAGTCCACGCCGTAGGTGGTGCCGACCTTGGTGGCGCGGGAGAGGTCGTCGACGAACTTGCCCTGCGCGTCGAAGACCTTGAAGGCCTCCAGCACACCGGCGTCGGCGGCCAGCTTGCGGAGCTGGTAGCGGCCGTGCTTGAAGCCGGCCGGCGGGGTCCAGCGGAACAGCAGGCCGTTCGGGTTCGAGGCGTCCTCGGTCAGGTAGACCTGGCCGCGCTTCGGGTCCACGACCACGGCCTCGTGCGCGTAGCGGCCGAAGGCCTTGACCGGCTGCGGGTCGCGGTTGTAGTCGTCGTCGAACGGGTCGACCTCGAAGATGTAGCCGTGGTCCTTGGTGAAGCCGTTCTTGCCGGCCTTGTCCTCGGTCTCCTCGCCGGACAGCCAGGTACCCCACGGGGTGATGCCGCCGGCGCAGTTGGTGGCGGTGCCGGCGATGCCGACCCACTGCTCGACCGAGCCGTCCCGCTTGGCGTGCACGATGGTGCAGCCGCCGGCCGCGCCCGGGTCGTAGACGTGGCCCTCGGTCAGCGGCACCGGGTGCGGCCACTTGTCGCGCGCGCCGGACAGCTCGTGGTTGACGACCATGTAGTTGCCGCCGTGCTCGTCCTCGAAGGCGGAGGTGCCGTCGTGGTTGCTCGGGGTGAACTCGCCGGTGCGCAGCTTGGTGACGCCGGCCCGGTTCAGGACCTGGTACGCGAAGCCCTTCGGCAGGGACAGCAGCCCGGCCGGGTCCTGCACCAGCGGGCCGTAGCCGACGGCGGTGCCGCCGGCCGCGTTGGTCCCGGCGGCCGCGGCGACCGGGGCCTCGCCACCGACCGGGGCGGCGATCGCACCGGGGGCGCTGGCCAGGGCCTCGGCGCTGCCGGCGATCAGCACGCCGGCCCCGACGACGGTGGAACGGTTGACGAAGTCCCGGCGGGACAGCGACATGGCAGCAACTCCTGAGGGGATGAGCGGGCGTCGGGGCGGGATGCCGACGCCCAGCAGGCTCCGCCGGACGGGTGAACCCAGCATGACGCCCACCTCACGTCCGGGCGTCCGTTTGCCGACCGATGACCGAAACATGACCTTCGCTTTGCCAAGCCGGCGTCAGCCCTGCCACAATCCACCACACCGCCGTACCGCCGTACCGCCGTCACCGGCGGGCCGTCACCACCGTCACCGCCGCGCCGCCCGCCACTGCTCCCAGGCCGCCAGCCACAGCTGCTCGGCCAGCCGGTGCTCCTCCCACACCCCGGCTCCGCCGCCCGACCGCTCCCGCCACAGCTGCCCCCAGGCCCGCTGGGCCGGCAGGCTCGCCACCTCGCTCGCGAACACCGTGTACCGGACGACCTCCTCGACGGCCGCCTCCCCCTCCGCCGTGCCGACCAGCCAATGCGTCTGCTGGGACAGCCGGTTCAGGTGGTTGACCATCGCGGTCACCGCCGCCGCGGCCTCCTCCCGGGTCTCGGTGGCCAGCCGCATCTGCTGGCGCACCGCCGCCTCCCAGCGCACCGCGCAGGCGTCCCCGCGCAGCCCGCGCGGCAGCCTCGGCGTGCGCCCGGCCCGGACCTGCGCCTCGATCGCGGCGGTCTCGGCGATGCTCTGCGCGATCAGCGACCGGTGCGCCTCCAGCCCGACGACGGGCGGCAGTTCGCGCTCCTCCACCGGGACGTACCGGGACTGCCGGGAGGCGAGGTCGCGCAGCAGGTCGGTGCGCCCGCGCAGGCAGCGCTCGAAGTCGCCGATCCTGCCGAGCTCCACCCCGCCGGGGGCCACCCCGCGCCCGCAGACCGTCACGGTCAGCCCGCCGACCCGCAGCCGCCCGGCCCACACCGGCGCGGGCCCGCCCGCGTCCGGGCCGGTCGGCAGCACCGGCCGGTCCTCGTGCACCTCCACCGCGCACGGCTCGCCGTCCACCGTGATCCACTCGCGCAGCGCCCGCACCCGGCCCGGACCGTCGCCCTCGTCGACCCCCAACTGCTCGTAGACGCGGTCCCGTTCGTCCTCGACCACGTCCTCCAGCTCGGGCAGCGGCTCGCCCTGCTCGGCCCCCGGCCGGTAGGTGCGCACGGTCACGTACGGGCCCGCCGCCGAGCGCCAGTCACCGCACTGCACCTCGACCCAGCGCAGCTCGCCGTCGGAGGTCTCGAAGGCGGCCAGCGCCTCACCCGTACGGGCCGGTCCGGCGGCCACGCCGTACACCGGGAAGTCGACCGCGGCGAGGGTCCGGCGGGAGAACTCCTCCTGGTCGGCGAAACGATCCTCCTGACCGGGCCGGTCCGGCGCCGGGGCGGGGCCCGAAGGCCCGGTGTTCCACTCCTGGTGCCTGCCGCCGCTCTCCCGCATCATCCTCTGCCGCACCCCCGATTCCTCGCGCCCGCACCGCTGACGCCACCTTACGTGCCCGCAGCTGCCGGGTCATCAGCTCGACTGCCGGTCGGGGGCGGTGGCCGTGTCAGGACGCCCGGATGTCAGCCGCCCTCCCTAACCTGGCGGCATGACAGCACAGAGCAGCAGCACCACCGACAACACCCCCGCACCGAACGGCTTCCCCGCCAGGATCAGCATCGTCACTCTCGGCGTCTCCGACCTCGACCGCAGCGCCCGCTTCTACGAGGACCTCGGCTGGCGGCGCTCCACCGCCTCCAGCCCGGAGATCGTCTGGTTCCGCACCGCCGACTCGGTGCTCGGCCTCTTCCCCACCGACGAGCTGGCCGCCGACGCCGGCGTGCCCGCCACCGGCGAACCGTCCTTCCGCGGCGTCACCCTCGCGGTGAACCTGGAGTCCCCCGCGCTGGTGGACGCCGCGATGCGGACGGCCGTCGAGGCCGGCGCCGTGGTGGTCAAGCCGCCGGTCCCGACGAGCTGGGGTGGCTACTCCGGCTACTTCGAGGACCCGGACGGCCACCTCTGGGAGCTGGCCCACAACCCCTTCTTCCCCTTCACCGAGGAGGGGTCGCTGGACCTGCCCTGAAACACCTAGTTCTTGGAGCGCGCCTTGAAGGCCGCCTTGCGCGCCTCCTTGGCCACTGCCCGGTCCACGTGCAGCTCCCCGATCGCCTCCAGGACGTCCGCCGTGTACGGGTGGTCGACCCGCCACAGCTCACCGAACCAGGTCGCCGGATCGCCCTTCACCGGCAGGTCGGTGACCAGCTCGCGCAGCAGCTCGGCGTCACCGCCACTGTCCAGCAGCTGGGCCGCGAAGGTGTCGACCACCGTCCACAGCGCCATCGTCCGGGCCGGCACCGGCACGTCCGTCGCGCCCTGCGCGGTCAGCCAGGCCCGCGCCGCGCCGCCCAGCTCCGGGTCGTCCAGCACCTCCCGGACGGCCGGCTCGGAGCCCGGCCCCAGCAGGTCGAGCGCCGTGACGCACAGCATCCGCCGCAGCGGGCCGTACGCGTCGCCACCGCGCGCCGCCGCGAGCAGCTCGCGCGCCGCCGCCACCGGCTCCCGGCCCGCGGTCCACGCCCGCAGCTCCTCCTCCGGCAGCACGTTCGCCGACTCGCACACCCCGCGCAGCAGCTCCGCCGCGTCGCCCTGGGCCAGCTCGCCGACCAGCGGCGCGTCGTAGCCGTCCTCCAGCAGCCACTGCCGGATGCCGTACTGGCCGAGCGGGGTGAGCCGGACCAGGCCGAAGCGGGCCGACTCCTCCTCGTCCAGCGGCTCCTCGCCGACGACGGCGGGCTCCTCGCCCTCCTCCTCGTCGAAGAGTTCCGGGTCGATCGGGCGGTAGTCCAGCAGGCCCAGCTCGGCCAGGTCGCCCAGCATCGGGTCCAGCGCGACCATCACGTCGGTGATGTCGCCCAGCAGCTCCTCGCTCGGCTCCTCGCCCTCCGGCACCACCAGCAGCGCCGCCAGCACGCCCAGCGGCACGGTCTCGTTGCCCGGATCGGCGAAGGCGGTGGTCTCGTAGAGCACCTGCAGCGCCTCGTCCAGCAGCTCGGCGGCCTCGTCCCGGGCCTCCTCGACCTCGTTCAGGCCGTCCTCGTCCTCCTCCGCCGGGGCTTCGTCGGGCTCGCCATCCTCCTCCGGCAGCGAGTCCGCCTCCACCGCCAGCTCCCGGACGATCCCGGCAGCGGTCAGCCACAGCTCCAGGACGGTCTCCGGATCACCCTGCTCGGCGGGCTCCAGGTCCGGGCCCGGGACGGCGACGTGCTCGCCCTCCGCGGTCGTACCGAGCTCCACCAGGTCCAGGTCGCAGGCCAGCGACCAGGCCCGCAGCGCCTCGACCTCGGCCTCCTCCGGCACCTCGCCCTCGGCCGGGGCCAGGCCCAGCAGCCGTGCCGCGGGGGCCCGGTCCGCCTCCACCAGGTCGCCGAACTCGTCCACCACCCGGTGCGGGGCCGCCCAGCGAGCCAGCGCCAGCGCGTACCCGAACATCGGGACGGCCTTCGCCTGCTCGGCCAGCTCCTCCTCGGGGGGCAGCTTCACCGGCGGGACCAGCACGGCCGCGTCGTCCAGATCCTCGTCGTCCAGCCCGTGCGCGGCGAACGCCCCGTAGAGGTCCTGCAGCTCCAGGTCGGCGGGCAGCACCGCCTCAGCCGCACCCTCTCCCCCCGAAGCCCCGGCGTTCTTCCGACGTCGTCCCGCCATCGTTTGCGCTCTCCCTCAGCCGGCGGTCAGCCCAAACAGCTCCGCGTACCGATCTACCACCTCAGCGTATAGGTGTGGCACCCCCGATGCCCCGCCGCAAGGGGCGCACACAGGGGCGCGCGCCGCATCCGTGCGCCCACCCCTTATCCTTCGCATTGGTACCGTGCACACCCCGCGCGGGCCACCGGGCAACGAAGCCCCTCTTCTTCAGCTCATCCGCTCCACCAGGGAGCCCCGCACCGCGGCCACCACCACAGCGCCTCAGGACGGGCGCGCCGGCACACCCTGCCGACCCTCGGTGGTGCCCTGCCACAGGAGACCCCTCACATGGCGGACCTCTCCCCCGCCGGCTCCGGCCTGCGCACCGCGCAGCTCGACGGACGCCGACTGTCGGAGGCCCTGCTTCCCCTGGAGCTCGCGCCGCGCGCCCAGCTCCAGCTCGCCGCGATCAGCCGCTGGAACGCGCTGCGCGGCGTCCGCGTCGGCCTGGTGGCCGCCGGCCTGCTGTTCATGCTCATCGGTGCCAACCTGGCGACGCCGATCTACCCGATGCTCCAGCAGCGCCTCGGACTCGGCCCGCTCGATACCACGATCCTCTTCACGATCTACGTGTTCGCGCTGGTCCCGGTGCTGGCCGTGGTCGGCCATTGGTCCGACCACCTCGGGCGCCGCGCCCTGATCCTGCCCGCCGTCGCGCTGGCCGCCGCGGGCGACGTCGTCTTCGCGACCTCCGGCAGCTTCTGGCAGCTCGCCGCCGGCCGCGCGATCCAGGGCATCGCCGTCGGCCTGTCCACCGGCGCCGCCGGAGCCGCCCTCGGCGACCTGCTGCCCGACCACCCGACGCTGGCCGCCAAGCTCACCCTGGCCTGCTCCGCGGGCGGTGTGGCCCTCGGCCCGATCGTCGGCGCCCTGCTGTCCGGCGGCTCCGACCCGCTGCTGACCCCGTTCCTGCTGCACGCCATCGCGCTCCTCGCGCTCTGCGTGCCGCTGGCCCTGGTCCACCCCCGGATGCCCGGCCGCAGCCGCCCGCCGGCCTCCCCGCCCCGAATCACCACCCCGGCCCACCTGCGCCCGCAGCGCCTGCGGCTGCCGCGCACCGGCCGCCGCGAGTTCCTGCTCGCCGCCGCCGCGGGCTTCATCTCCTACGGCGTGTTCGGCGTCTACCTGGCGCTCGCCCCGGCGTTCTCCGCCAAGCTGCTGCACACCCCGTCGCACCTGACCGGCGCGATCGTGGCCGCCCTGCTGCTCGGCTCCTCCGCCGCCGCCCAGCTCGTCGTCCCCCCGACCGCCGACCGCACGGTCATCGCGCTCGGCATGACCGGCCTGGCCACCGGCCTCGGCCTGGTCGTCGCCGCCGGGTACACCGGCACCCCCGCACTGCTGTTCATCGGCAGCGTCCTCGGCGGCATCTGCCAGGGCGTGGCCTTCCGCTCCCTGTTCACCACCGCCGTCGCCGCGATGGACCCGGAACGCCGCGGCTCCGAGCTGAGCGCGCTGTGGATCATCGTCTACCTCGGCAGCTCCGCCCCCATCATCGGCGTCGGCGCCCTCGTCCAGGCCTACGGCCTCCTCCCCGCCGTCAGCGGCTTCGCCGCCCTGGCCGCCGTCCTCTGCACGGCCCTGGCCGTCGCCGTGGCCCGCAAGCCCCGCACGGCCTGACCCGCACGACGAACGCCGCTGCCCGGGACTTCCCCTTCGGAAGCCCCGGGCAGCGGCGTTTCCGCCATCGGGTGTGAACACCCGCGCATCATCCGCTCCGTCGAGCAGTCCTACCACCGTTCCCCACCATCCACCCCCCACCCGCCTCCCGCCTCCCGGCGGGTGCCCGCCCCGGGCCTCTCCGCGCGCCACCCCGCCGGGCGGCGCGCGGCGCTGGTGGAGCAAGGCGAGCTGCCCGTCGGAGGACCACCCGGAGGCCGCCCCAGCTGCCGGATACCGCTGGCGAAAGGGTGGGTCCCGCCTCCGCCCACTGGATGTGATCCAGCGGGCGGGTGCCGCCAGGCGGGAGGTGCGGGCGCGGGGTGTGTCGGCGCCCCAGGCGTTGATGCGGACAAGGTTCCATGGCGGCGCCGGTGCGACCTCCGGCTCCATGGGTGGCCACCCACGGAGCCGGAGGTCAGGCAGTCAGCGCAATGTCCAGGTACGCCTGCACCGGCTCGAAGAGCCCGTACGGCACGTACTCGGGGATCTCGGCAAGGGCCACCCAAGCAAGAGCGTCCAGTTCGTTGGTGTCCACCACCTCGGCGGTGCCGCTCACGATCTCGCAAGCCGGCGACATCAGCCGCCCGGTCATCGGGTGCACGCGCTCGCCCAGGAACTTGATCGTGGCCACGCCGGGTCCGGTCTCCTCCGCGGTCTCGCGGACGGCCGCCTCCTCGGGCGACTCGCCCGCCTCGATCTCACCCGCCGGGAACTGCCACGAGAGCTGGCCCTCGCTCGCACAGCACTCCCGTGACGGGGTGGAGGCGGCCGCCAAGACGGGGTAGTCACATCCACAGGCAGCCGAGGGAGAAGCATCGTGTAGCCGCTGTGAGGTGTGGGGCCTACGGGCAGGTCGCTCCGTGCTCCAGGTAGACGCATCAGCCAGCGCCCTGATGACCGAAAGCCGATCGAGCTCGATACGGCCGTTCTCGACCTTGCTCAGCCAGTCGGCTGTTCGCCCGACGAGGCCGGCCAGAACCTCCTGGGGCATGCCCCGTCGACGGCGGTACCAGGCGACGCGCTCGCCGATGCTCAGCGTCTCACTCATTCCAGGCATGCTCCCAGCCTGAGGGCGCTCCCGCTGCCTACCCCGGAAGGATTTTCCGGGTTCCCCTCCATCCATCCTCCTAGCGTTCTGACTCGCCCTCAAGCGGCTCTGCCTGATGGGTGATTGGGCAACAAGGAGGGTTGATCGTGGTGGCACGTCAGGACCTTCGAGCAAAGGAAGCCATCGAGGTGGCCGGCTGCCTGTCGGTGCAGATGAGCTTCCTGCACGCTCACGCCTCCGTGCCCTTGGCCCGGGCGCTGATCAGGGGGGTCGTCGGCGCATGGGAGTTCGACGGGCCACTCGTCCAGGACATCGAGCTGGTCGCATCCGAGCTCTGCACCAACGCCGTTCTTCACGGCGCGGCGTCGTGCCTTGGCTGCTTCGACGTCCGCCTGGCACCTCAGCCGCGCGGTCTGCGAATCGAGGTTACGGACGCGGGGCCTGGGCCCGTTGACCGGCCTGCTCCGTCCGCCCTGGCCGACAACGGCCGGGGGCTCCTCCTCGTGAGCCGGATGTGCGAGCACTGGGGCGTCGACGCGACGAGCGACGGCACCGTGGTCTGGGCCGAGCTCAGGACCGATGCGGCATGACCGACTACCAGCCGCACGAAGACATCTATTGCGCTGCTCACCGGGATCCCGTCGAAGCCGTACTCACCTGGCTCTGGGCGCTCGGCCACCTCATCGTCCTCGCCCTGCTCGGAGTGGCAGCCGACCACCAGCTCAGCTCCGATCACTTCGGCCCCGTCCTGGCGGCCGATCACGAGCCCGACCGCGACCTTGAGCAGCACCCCGCGGTCGAACCCGAGGCATGACAACGGAGTCACGCCTCGTCGCCACACGCACCACCGAGCGAGAAGGGAACACCGCCATGTCGTCCATCGCGCGCCTGCGGGCGCCCCAGCCGCCACCGCCTCCGCCCCCGCCGCCGCCGGCACCGCCGACCCCGCAGCCGCCGTACCCCGGTCGCTGAGCGAAGGAACCGTGTGGGCCTGCCGGACGGACACCGGCAGGCCCACACGGGCTCATCCTCCCCGACCAGTGGAGGGGAGCGAGGCAGATCCAGCAGAGAACGACGACCAGGGCAGCGAAGCCCGGTCCAGCCAGTGACGGAGAGTGGATCATGAAAACAGCGCTCGGCAGCCAACCCGTAGCGGTCCTCACCCTCCCGGCGGTCAGGGGCATGGCGGAGCACTACAGCGTGCCCGTGGAGGACGCCCTGCTCATCGCGATCAACCTGTGGGGATCTCCTCCACCCACGGCCGTCATCGCGCCCGAATCTCGGTTCGTCTCACGACCCGGCAGGACGTCGCCTGGATGGTGATCGTCCCGCTCAACGCAAAGGCTTCGCCATTCCACTTGGCCGGCGACGAGCTGTCGCTGGGTGGCGTCGCAGTCGGCTCCATCGACCGCGTCGCCGCCGACGAGGCGGTCGGCGGGTACTTCAGGGACGACGGGCGGGCCGCGACGCTCAACCCCAACGCCCGCAGCCGCTGTGTGGGGTGCTCGTTCTGCCCGAACACCCTGGAGGCCGCCGCCGATCACCGTCTCTCGGAGGAGCGGGAGCTGGCCGAACTGCTGGCCGTGATGGTCGAGCGGCACCCCCGCCACAACCTGGCCGAACTCCGTGAGGTCACCGTGTCGACCGGATGCTTCGAGCGGGAGCGGGCGGCCGTCGACCATCTGATAGGGCTGCGTGACGTGCTCGCTGCCCACGATCTCGCCGACGCAGTCCAGCACGTTCGCCAGCTACTCGATCTGAGGAACCCATGAGCCTGTTCACCGGCACCGCCAGCTACTACCGCCAGTACCGCCCGGGGATCCCCGAGGAGGTCGCGACCGTCCTCGACCAGGTCGTCGCCTCCGGCAAGCCGCGCCGGCTCCTGGACATCGGCACCGGCACCGGGCTGGTCGCCGAGGCCCTCCTCGGCCGGTTCGACGACATCATCGCCATCGACAACGACGCCGACATGCTCAAGGCCGCCGAGGAGGCCCTCCGACCCCAACTCCCCGACGGGGCCAGCCTGTCGCTCATCGAGTCGACGGCCGAGGACTTCAAGCCCCCGACCGGTGGCAGGCCGACCTCGTCACGATCTGCCGGGCCTTCCACTGGCTCGACCAGGCCACCGTCCTCGCGCTCCTCGACGACCAGGTCGCCCCCGGCGGTGCCGTCGCCATCTTCGGCGACAACGGCTTCTGGGCCGCCGACAGCCCCTGGAAGCAGTCCGTGCGTGCGGTCGTCCAGAGCTTCCTCGGCGAGGAACGGCGGGCAGGCAACAGCACCTTCAAGCACCACAACCGACCCTACAGCGAGATCATGGAGGAGTCGCCCTTCAACCAGGTCGAAGAGATCCGGGTGCCCGTCCACCGGACGTGGAGCACCAACAGCATCCTCGGCTACCTCTACTCCACGAGCTTCGCCGCACCGCACCTCTTCGGAGGCCGCCTCGACGAGTTCGAGGCCGCTGTGGAGACCGCCCTCGCCCAGCACAGCACCGAGGACGTCTTCCCGGAGGACAACGAGTTCCTCATCCGCATCGGCCGACGGGGCACCGAGTGATACGAGCAGACGGCCCAGCCGCCCGCCAGTACGGGCGGCTGGCCGCACCCGCGGTCCTGACCGACCTCACCACCGAATCCGTGCTGTGCCTGCCCATCGGCTCCCACGAGCAGCACGGTCCCCACCTGCCGCTCAACACGGACACCGTGATCGCGGAGCGGTTCACCGACCTGCTGGTCCAGCGGTACGGCGAACAGCACGACCTGTGGGCGTTGCCGGCCATCCCGTACGGGCTCTCACTCGAACACGCCTGGTCGCCGGGAACCGTGTCGCTACGGATCGCGAGCTTCATGTCCCTGCTCGACGCCGTGGTCACTGAGCACCTGCAGGCGACCCCTGCGCGTAGGCTCCTGATCATCAACGGCCACGGCGGCAACCGAGGAATCCTGGAGCCTGCCCTCCACGAGCTGAGGCGAACGCAGGCCTTCTCCGACTGCGTCATCCACCCGGCCTCGCTGTCCACTGTCCAGGTCGGCGGCGAGACCGTCCCGGAGATCCACGCGGGCATCCGCGAGACGGCCATGATGCTCGAACTCGCGCCCGAGGACGTCCGTCTCGACAGCCTCCCAACGGACTTCACCGCCAACGGCGCCGAGGCGAAGCGGCTCGTCCTGGACCGCGGCACGACCTGGCCGTGGACCTCCGGCGACACCACCATCGCCACCTGCGGCGTCATCGGAGGCGACCCGCGCAGGGCAACCGCCGACGCCGGCCGAGCCATCCTCGACAGCGCCCTCGATGCGGCCGGCCACGTGCTCACTCACCTCACCAGCCACCGCCCGTAACCGCCCCCGGTCTACCAGGAGATCCCGTGGCCCTCACCGCCGCAGAGAAGCACGCCTTCATGCGCGACGGCCTGCTCGTCAGGCGCGGCGCCGTCCCCGACGACCAGATCGACCGAGCCCGTGAACTGGTCACCGACTGGTACCGCGAATCGATGAACCCCGAGCTCATCAGCGCCTACACACAGCGGACCTTCGCACCGGAGCTCGGAAGCCACCCCGACCTGCTCGCGCTCTTCTCGGCGTCCCCGGCCGCCGAGCTCGCCCAAGACCTGCTCGGCACCGTTCGACCCGTGTCCACCGTGCAGCTCCAGATCCGCATCCCCGAGGGCCAACTCGAACAGGCCCAGCCGGAGAAGGCGATGCACGTGGACGGCGTCGCCTGCCCGCACCTCGACCCCGAGGAGCTGCGGACCTTCTCGCTGCTGGTCGGCGTGGTGCTGTCCGACATCACCGACCCACAGGGCGGGGCCTTGCGTTGCCAGCCGCGCGGGCACCTGGCCATGGCCGAGTGGTTCCGCACCCAGTGGTCGCTCGGCATCACCGAGCAGGTCCCGCCCGACATCGACGCCCACGCCGGCATTCCGCTGCTCGGCCGGCCCGGCGACCTGCTGCTGATGCACCACCTCGTCCCCCACGCCGTTGGCCGCAACCTCAGCCTGGAGCCACGGATCATGGCGTACTTCCGCGTAGAGCACCCCGACCACGCGCGGCGACGGCTGCAGGCACTGCAAGACCCGTGGCTCGACTACCCGGGGCTGTCACAGCCCGCGTGAACTCCAGCCAGGGCCGGGAGCGAGCTCGGCCTGTCCACTGACTCCGAGACAGAGGGATACCTGTGCGACCGATCCCAGCAGAACAACTCATCGCCGCCGCCCGTGCCCTGGAAGCCGGCGACCTCGTCATCGTGCCCACCGAGCGCTGGTACATGATCTGCGCCGACGCCACGAACCTGGCCGCCTGCAACAGCATCTTCGACGGCAAGCAGCGGCCACGAGCCAAGTCCCTCGTACTCGCCACCCCCTCTCTGGAGGAGTGCGAGAAGCAGTTCGTCATCCACCCCGAGGCCAGGCAACTGGCCGGCGCCTTCTGGCCCGGCGACCTCGCCATGCTCCTTCCCTGGCAGAGCGTGGACGTCGGAGCACAACACCCCGCAGTCGGGTCGCCGGCCCTCACCACCAACTCGTCGGGCCCACTCGGCGCCCTCGCGACGGCGGCCCGAACGCCAGTGGCAGCGACGACCGTCAACATCTCGGGCGACGCGGGAGTCGAGGCGCCCGGCCCTGCGATCACGATCGGGGAGGTCCGACGCTTCCTGGACTCCACCGGCGTCAAGGCGACCGTCATCCTCGACGGAGGAGTCTCACCGACGGCCAACCACCTCACCATCGTCGACTGCTCGACACCGGCAGCCCGTCTCGTCCGCACCGGCCTTGTCCACCAGCGCGCGATCTCCGCCGTGCTCGGCCGCCAGGTGTCATGACCGAGAATGCGAGGGACAGCTAAGTCCCACCAAGCTGTGCGTCCTTCATCACCGGCCAGCCGTTGCACGTATACGGCGGCTGGCTCCTCCACTGACCCGACCGCCCCATCGAACAGGAAGCAGGCCACCATGCAGCACCGCGTCCGCGCCGTCCTCCTCACCCCGAACAACAGCATGCTGCTGATCAAGCGCATCCGCCCCGGCATCGACCCGTACTGGGTGATCGTCGGCGGCAAAATCGAACCGACCGACGCCAGCCCCGAGGACGCCCTCCGACGCGAGGTCCGCGAGGAGATCGCGGGCGAAGCCGAGATCGTCAGCCTCCTCCACACCATCGAGACCGCCGACGAGCGCCAGGACTTCTACCTCGCCACCATCGAGAAGTGGAGCTTCGAGGACCGCACCGGCCCGGAGTTCAGCCAGGAAGGCCGAGGCGAGTACCTCCTCGAAGAAGTCCCCCTGACCGCCGACTCCCTCGACGCGGTCAACCTTCTGCCCCCGGACTTCGCGGTCGTCCTGCGCGCGGTCATCGAGCGCGGGGAAATCCTCGCGGCCCAGTAATCACGGGAGGGGCAGGGCAACTCGGCCACCCGATCATCCGCATGCAAACCACCACATCAATGACACACAGTCTCGCCAGAAAACGACTGTGCCTGATCGACGATCAGATTTGCTTCGGTGGAGGCGGATTGACCGTCTGGGCGTTGTGGTACGTTCCGTAATCCAACCGAAAATAGGCGACCCCGGCGGTGCTACCAACACCCCGGGGTCCGGCAACAGGAGTCCAACCTCCCGATGCGCGTCCATCGTAGCGCCCACGTGCGCAACTTCACCGTGCTACCCAACGCCGTTCTCCAGTACCGGCGGTTGAGCTACACCGCCCGGGGCCTCCTCGCGGATCTCCTCTCCCGGCCCGACGGCTGGCGCGAGGACGGACGGCACATGGCCGACAGCAGTCCCCAAGGGCGCGGTGCCGTCCGCAAGGCGTTGAAGGAGCTGACCGAGGCCGGGTACTACCGGGTCGAGAAGATCCGCATGCCGGACGGCACGATCATCACCGAAACCCACGTCTACGACACCCCGCAGCTCGCGCGCCCGAGTGCCACCCGTCCGGCGCCCGGTGAAGCGGCAACCGGCCGTGCTGGCAGCACTGTTGTAAAGAACCGGCACCAAGAACCCTCCCTCCCCAGGAGTCCGTCCGACGAAAGCGACCGGGGAGAACGGGAGGTGCCCCCCGAGATCAGCGAAGCGGTGGCCACCCTGTTCCGCGCGATCCGCCCCGAGCCGCGCCTGCGCCTGGCCGAGGCCGAAGCTGAGGACCTGGCGCCCCTGGTCGCGCAGTGGCTGGCGCGCGGCTGCACCGCAGCCGACCTCGCGAACGCCCTGCTCCCGGGCCTGCCCGTCCCGATGCACTCGGCGGCGGCCGTGCTCCGCTACCGCCTGGAGCACAAGATGCCGCCCGCCCAGCCTGCCGCCCGGCCAACGACCCGGTATGCGGAGTGCGCCAGGTGCCACGACCCTGTGCCTCGACCGGGCATCTGCCGCCCGTGCGCCGGCCTGACAACCCGCGCCCTCACGACCGGCCAAGGCGCCGAGGTGGCAGCCACCGGTGCCGCCCGAGTCAGAACCGCCCTGCGCTCCGCCCTGGCCGGCAGCCGGCCCGCACACGCCGCCGCCTGAGACACGCGGCCTCGCCGTCTGGTGGGCGTCGGCAGCAAGAGACCCCCTCACTCCGGCAGGAAGTTCGCGCTTCACCATCAGCGCCGCGTGCCGCCCGGCCGGGCGGCACGCGGCCAGGGCCGGGGCGGGCACCCGCCGACAGGCGGGTGGGGGGTGGACGGTGGGGAACGGTGCTGAACCCACTCAACAAGGCGATGACGCGCGGGTGTTCACCCCACAAGAACGCCGCTGCCCGGGACTTCCGAAGAAGTCCCGGGCAGCGGCGTTCGGTACGGAATGACCTCAGACGTTGAACCCCAGCGCCCGCAGCTGCTCGCGGCCGTCGTCGGTGATCTTGTCGGGGCCCCACGGCGGCATCCAGACCCAGTTGATGCGCAGGTCCTTCACCAGGCCGTCGGTGGCGGTCTTGGCCTGGTCCTCGATGACGTCGGTCAGCGGACAGGCCGCCGAGGTGAGCGTCATGTCGATGGTGGCCACGTCGGACTCGTCGATGTGGATGCCGTAGATCAGGCCCAGGTTGACGACGTCGATGCCCAGTTCGGGGTCGACGACGTCCATCAGGGCCTCGGTCAGGTCCTCCACCGAGACGGTGCCGGCGGTGGTGCCGACGATCAGGCCGTTCGGCTGCTCCTCCGCAGCGGAGGCCGTGGCGTCGGCAATGGTGCTCTCGTCACTCATGGTCTTGTCCTCCTTCGCGGGATCAGTCGTTCACGGCGGGGTGCTGGGCGAGCGCCTGGGCGGTGGCGTCCTTCCAGGCCATCCAGCTGAGCAGGGCGCACTTGACCCGGGCCGGGTACTTGGAGACGCCGGCGAACGCGACCGCGTCCTCCAGCACCTCCTCGTCGCCCTCGCCCTGGCCCTTGCTCTGCATCAGCTCCAGGAAGGCCTCCTGGACCGCCTGCGCCTCGCCCACGGTCTTGCCGACCACCAGGTCGTTGAGCACCGAGGCGCTCGCCTGGCTGATCGAACAGCCCTGGGACTCGTACGAGACGTCGGTGACCGTCGCGCCGTCGAGCTTCACCCGCAGGGTGATCTCGTCGCCGCACGTCGGGTTGACGTGGTGCACCTCGGCGTCGCCGTCCCGCAGCCCCTTGCCGTGGGGGTTGCGGTAGTGGTCCAGGATGATGTCCTGGTACATCGAGTCGAGCTTCATGGTCGTCCTGCCCCGTCCCGTCAGCCGAAGAAGTTCCGGACGTGGTGCAGGCCGTCGATCAGCGCGTCGACCTCGCCCGGCGTCGAGTACAGGTAGAACGACGCCCGCGTGGTCGCAGGAATTCCGTACCGGAGGCAGACCGGCCGCGCGCAGTGGTGACCGACGCGCACGGCGATGCCCTGCTCGTCCAGCACCTGGCCCACGTCGTGCGGGTGGATGTCGCCGAGGGTGAAGGAGATCGCCGCGCCGCGGTCCACGGCCGTGCGCGGGCCGATGATCCGCAGGTCCGGGACCTCCAGCAGCCGCTCGACGGCGTACTCGGTGATCGCGTGCTCGTGCGCCGCGATCTTGTCCATCCCGATGCCGGACAGGTAATCGATGGCCGCCCCGAGCCCGACCGCCTGGGCGATCGGCGGGGTGCCGGCCTCGAACTTGTGCGGCGCCGGGGCGTAGGTGGACGAGCCCATGGTGACGGTCTCGATCATCTCGCCGCCGCCGAGGAACGGCGGGAGGTCCTCCAGGAGCTCCTGGCGGCCCCAGAGCACGCCGATGCCGGTCGGGGCCAGCATCTTGTGGCCGGTGAAGGCGACGAAGTCGGCCTCCAGCGCCTGCACGTCCAGCACCATGTGCGGCGCGGCCTGAGAGGCGTCGATGAGGACCAGCGCGCCGACCGACTGGGCCTTGCGGACGATCGTCTCGACCGGGTTGATCGTGCCGAGCAGGTTGGAGACCAGGGTGAAGGAGACCACCTTGGTCTTCTCGGTGATCAGCTCGTCGATGTTCGACAGGTCGAGCCGGCCCTCGTCGGTCAGCCCGAACCACTTCAGCTTCGCGCCGGTGCGCTGCGCCAGCAGCTGCCACGGGACGATGTTCGAGTGGTGCTCCATCTCCGTGATGACGATCTCGGAGTCGGCGTCCACCCGGTACGGCTCGTCGGCCCAACCGAGCATGTTGGCAACGAGGTTGAGCGACTCCGAGGCGTTCTTGGTGAAGATCACCTCGTTGCGGCTCGGCGCGTTGACGAAGGCCGCGACCTTGTCCCGGGCGCCCTCGTACAGCGCGGTGGCCTCCTCGGCCAGCACGTGCACGCCGCGGTGGACGTTGGCGTTGTGCCGCTCGTAGTAGGCGTTCAGCGCCTCCAGCACCTGGCGCGGCTTCTGCGAGGTCGCCGCGTTGTCCAGGTAGACCAGCGGCTTCTCCTCGTGCAGCACGCGCTGCAGGACGGGGAAGTCCTTGCGGATCGCGTCGGTGTCGAGCAGGCCGGTAAACGGACGCGTCACTCGGATGCGCCCCCCTTCACGTACGCCTCGTAGCCCTCTTCCTCCAGCTTGTCGGCCAGCTCGGCGCCGCCGGACTCGACGATGCGGCCGCCCGCGAAGACGTGCACCTGGTCGGGCTTGATGTACCGCAGGATGCGGGTGTAGTGGGTGACCAGCAGGGTGCCGACCTCGCCGGTCGAGCGGACCCGGTTGATGCCCTCGGAGACGATCCGCAGCGCGTCGACGTCCAGGCCGGAGTCGGTCTCGTCGAGGATCGCGATCTTCGGCTTGAGCAGCTCGAGCTGGAGGATCTCGTGGCGCTTCTTCTCGCCGCCGGAGAAGCCCTCGTTGACGTTGCGCTCGGCGAAGGCCGGGTCCATCTGGAGGGCGGCCATCGCCTCCTTGACCTCCTTCACCCACAGCCGCAGCTTCGGGGCCTCGCCGCGGACGGCGGTGGCGGCGGTGCGCAGGAAGTTGCTGACCGAGACGCCCGGGACCTCGACCGGGTACTGCATGGCCAGAAAGACGCCGGCCTTGGCGCGCTCGTCGACGGACATCTCCAGGACGTCCTCACCGTCGAGCAGCACCGAGCCGCCGGTCACGGTGTACTTGGGGTGGCCGGCCAGCGAGTAGGCCAGGGTGGACTTGCCGGAGCCGTTCGGACCCATGATGGCGTGGGTCTCGCCCTGCTTCACGGTCAGGTCGACGCCCTTCAGGATCTCGCGCGGGCCGTTCTCGGCCTCGACGGAGACGTGCAGGTCGCGGATTTCAAGGGTTGCCATGTGTACTCAGGACTCCTGGTTGACGGAGACGAGCACATCGTCCCCTTCGATCTTTACGGGGTAGACAGCGACCGGCTTGGTGGCGGGCAGGCCGGAGGGCTTGCCGGTGCGCAGGTCGAAGCTGGAGCCGTGCAGCCAGCACTCGATCATGCAGTCCTCGACCTCACCCTCGGAGAGCGAGACGTTCGCGTGCGAGCAGGTGTCGTTGATCGCGAACACCCCCTCGTCGGTGCGGACGACGGAGACCGGCACGCCGTTGAGGTCCACGCGCTTGGGCACGTCCTCCTGGAGGTCGCTCAGCGCGCAGGCACGGAGGAAGGTCATCGCGTTCAGACCGCCGATTCCAGCTCGGCGTCGATCTTCTCCATGAGCTGCTCCTGGACCTCGGCCACGCCGATCTGCTGCAGCAGCTCGGCGAAGAAGCCGCGCACCACCAGGCGGCGGGCCTCGTCCGCCGGGATACCGCGGGCCTGCAGGTAGAACAGCTGCTCGTCGTCGAAGCGGCCGGTCGCCGAGGCGTGGCCGGCGCCGACGATCTCGCCGGTCTCGATCTCCAGGTTCGGGATCGAGTCGACGCGGGCGCCGTCGGTGAGCACCAGGTTCCGGTTGAGCTCGTAGGTGTCGGTGCCGAGCGCGGCGGCGCGGATCAGCACGTCACCGACCCAGACCGCGTGCGCGTCCTGGCCCTGCAGCGCGCCCTTGTACGCCACGTTCGACCGGCAGTGCGGCGTGTCGTGGTCGATCACCAGGCGGTGCTCCAGGTGCTGGCCGGCGTCGGCGAAGTAGAGGCCGAACAGCTCGGCCTCGCCGCCGGGGCCCGCGTAGTTGACCCGCGGGTGCAGGCGGACCAGGTCGCCGCCGAAGGTCACGACCACGGACTTGTACGTGGCGTCCCGGCCGACCAGCGCGTTGTGCTGGGCGACGTGGACGGCGTCGCGGTCCCAGTCCTGGACGGAGACGAAGGTGAGCTTGGCACCGTCGCCGACCAGCACCTCGACGTTGGCGGCGTGGGTGCCGGTGCCCGTGTGGTTGAGCACCACGACGGCCTCGGCGAACGGCTTGACGTCGATCACCACGTGGGCGAAGCGGACGCCGCCCTCGCCGTGCACGTCGATCTTGACCGGCTCGGTCAGCACCGCGTCCTTGGGGACGGTGACCACCAGGGCCTGCTCGAAGGCGCTGAACGCCTGCGCGGCGACCCGGTCGACCGGCGTGCCGGCCTTGCCCAGGCGGGCGTCGTCGCGGCCGACGGTCTCGGCGGTGACGCCGTCCGGCAGCGTGAACTCGACCTTGGTCTCGCCGCGCTCGGCAGCGGCGGCGGTCCCGTCGTGCAGCCCGCCGAGGCGGTGCAGCGGGGTGAACCGCCAGTCCTCCTCGCGGCCGGTCGGCACCGGGAAGTCGTTCACGTCGAAGGACGGCTTGACCGCGACGCGCGCGTCGATCGGCTGCTTGACCGTGGCACGGCCGGTGCCGGGGCCGGCGAGCTGCGCGCCCGCGCCGGCGGTGCCGACCTCGATCGACCCGGCGGTGGTGGAGCCGGTGGTGTTCTGCTCAGCCATGGCTGTTCGTAGTGCTCTCTTCCTCGGAAATCGGTGGACGGCGGTGGCGGCTGGTCGTCAGCCGACCGCGCCCTCCATCTGCAGCTCGATCAGCCGGTTGAGCTCCAGCGCGTACTCCATCGGCAGCTCACGCGCGATCGGCTCGACGAAGCCGCGGACGATCATCGCCATGGCCTCGGTCTCGGTCAGGCCGCGGCTCATCAGGTAGAACAGCTGGTCCTCGCTGACCTTGGAGACCGTCGCCTCGTGGCCCATGGACACGTCGTCCTCGCGGACGTCCACGTAGGGGTAGGTGTCCGAGCGGGAGATCGTGTCGACCAGCAGCGCGTCGCACAGCACGTTGGACTTGGCCCCGTGCGAGCCCTCGCCGATCTCGATCAGACCGCGGTAGGAGGTCCGGCCGCCGCCGCGCGCCACCGACTTGGAGACGATGTGCGAGGAGGTGTTCGGCGCCATGTGCACCATCTTGGCGCCGGCGTCCTGGTGCTGGCCCTCGCCCGCGAAGGCGATCGACAGGGTCTCGCCCTTGGCGTGCTCGCCCATCAGGTAGACGGCCGGGTACTTCATGGTGACCTTGGAGCCGATGTTGCCGTCGATCCACTCCATGGTCGCGCCCTCGTACGCCACGGCGCGCTTGGTGACCAGGTTGTAGACGTTGTTCGACCAGTTCTGGATGGTCGTGTAGCGGCAGCGGCCGCCCTTCTTGACGATGATCTCCACGACCGCGGAGTGCAGCGAGTCGGAGGAGTAGATCGGCGCGGTGCAGCCCTCGACGTAGTGGACGTAGGCGTCCTCGTCGACGATGATCAGCGTCCGCTCGAACTGGCCCATGTTCTCGGTGTTGATCCGGAAGTAGGCCTGCAGCGGGATGTCGACGTGCACGCCCTTCGGCACGTAGATGAACGAGCCGCCGGACCACACCGCGGTGTTCAGCGCGGCGAACTTGTTGTCGCCGGCCGGGATGACGGTGCCGAAGTACTCCTTGAACAGCTCCGGGTGCTCGCGCAGCGCGGTGTCGGTGTCCAGGAAGATGACGCCCTGCTCCTCCAGGTCCTCGCGGATCTGGTGGTAGACGACCTCGGACTCGTACTGGGCGGCGACACCGGCGACCAGGCGCTGCTTCTCCGCCTCCGGGATGCCCAGCTTGTCGTAGGTGGCCTTGATGTCCGCCGGCAGGTCCTCCCAGGACTCGGCCTGCTTCTCGGTGGAGCGGACGAAGTACTTGATGTTGTCGAAGTCGATGCCGGTGAGGTCGGAGCCCCAGGTCGGCATGGGCTTCTTGCCGAACAGCTTCAGGCCCTTGAGCCGCAGGTTCAGCATCCACTCGGACTCGTTCTTCTTCGCGGAGATGTCGCGGACGACCTCCTCGCTGAGCCCGCGCTTGGCCACGGAGCCGGCGGCGTCCGGGTCGGCCCAGCCGTACTCGTAGTTGCCCAGGCCCTCGAGCTCCGGGTGCGAAACGGTGTCAGTCATGCGAGCTTCCTAACGCGCGGACGCAGAATCTTCGGTGGACGTACCGGCAGTCGGCACTGCATCGGAGCCGCGGACCGCGGAACCCCGGGCGGGCGACGATGCGGCACCGGGTGCCGGCACATAGGTGGTGCAGACCCCGTCGCCGTGGGCGATGGTGGCCAGCCGTTGCACATGGGTGCCCAGGAGCTGAGAGAAGACCTCGGTCTCCGCCTCGCAGAGCTGCGGGAACTGCTCGGCGATGTGCGCGACCGGGCAGTGGTGCTGGCAGAGCTGGGCGCCCGCCGGGGCCTTGGCCGCGGCCGACGGGACACGCCGCACCGTGGCAGCGTACCCGTCCGCGCTGAGCGCCTGGGCGAGGGCCTCGGTGCGCTCGCCCGCCTCGGCCTGGCGCAGCGACTCCAGGTACTTCTCGCCCTGCTTGCCGAAGCGGGCCCGGGCGAAGGCGGCGACCGCCTCCTCGCCCGCCTTGCCGCCGCCCACCGAGTCGGAGATCCAGCGCAGCGCGTCGGCGGCGAGCTGGTCGTACGCCTGGTAGAAGGCGTCCCGGCCGCCGTCGGTGAGCGCGAACACCTTGGCCGGGCGGCCGCGGCCGCGGCTGCCGTAGACCCGCTGCTCGCGGGACTCGACCAGGCCGGCGGCGGCTAGTCCGTCGAGGTGGCGGCGGACGGCGGCGGCGGTGAGGCCGAGCCGGCTCGCCAGGTCGGCGGCGGAGGAGGGGCCGTGGTCCAGGATCGACCGGGCGACCCGGTCCCGGGTGGCGCGGTGGCCCTCCAGCAGCACCTCGGCCGCCGTCACGGGCACGTCACAGCCGGGGGCCGACTCGGCCTCCTGCTGCGTGGCGTGCTCGCGCATGTTTTTCACAACACCAGTGTTGCGTAATTACTTCCGTCGGGACAAGCCGTGACGCAGGCCTCATCGGTGTCATCGATCACGCAGGTAAGCCTTACCTGACCTGGGGAAACGATCACCGAGGCCGCCGTGGGGCCGCCGCGTAGGCGCCTCTTACACTCGCCCGTATGCACTCCGAACCCGCGGTCCAGATCGCCGGGCTGGTCAAGCGGTACGGCGCCAAGTCGGCCGTGGACGGCCTCGACCTCGCCATCGCACGCGGCGCGATCACCGCCGTGCTCGGCCCCAACGGCGCCGGCAAGACCACCACCATCGAGACCTGCGAGGGCTACCGCCGCCCCGACGCCGGCACCGTCCGCGTCCTCGGCCTCGATCCGGTCACCCAGAGCGCCGCCCTGCGCCCCCGGATCGGCGTCATGCTGCAGTCCGGCGGCATCTACGCGGGCGCCCGCGCCGTCGAGATGCTGCGGCACACCGCCAAGCTGCACGCCCATCCGCTGGACGTGGACGCCCTGGTCGAGCGCCTCGGCCTCGGCTCCTGCGGCCGCACCACCTACCGGCGGCTTTCCGGCGGCCAGCAGCAGCGGCTCGCCCTGGCCATGGCCGTGGTCGGCCGCCCCGAGCTGGTCTTCCTGGACGAACCCACGGCCGGACTCGACCCGCAGGCCCGCCGCGCCACCTGGGAGCTGGTCCGCGACCTGCGCCGGGACGGCGTCACCGTGGTGGTCACGACCCACCACATGGACGAGGCCGAGCAGCTCGCCGACCGCGTCGCCATCGTCGACCGCGGCAAGGTGATCGCCGACGGCACCACCGAGGAGCTGTGCCGCGGCGGCGCCGAGAGTGCCCTGCGCTTCGACGGCCCGCCCGGGCTCGACCTCGACCCGCTGCTCAAGGAGCTGCCCGAGGGCGCCACCGCCGTCGAGACCGCCCCCGGCAGCTACCGCGTCGAGGCGCCGGTGGACCCGCAGCTGCTGGCCACCGTCACCGGCTGGTGCGCGGCCGCCGGCGTCCTGCCCGAGCGGCTGTCCGTGCAGCGCCGCAGCCTCGAAGACGTCTTCCTCGACCTGACCGGACGGGAGCTCCGCTCGTGACCTCGACCGACTACTCCCCGAGGCCGGGGGCGGCACCGGTCGGCCGGATGCTGCTCGCCCAGACCGCCTTCGAGACCCGGATGCTGCTGCGCAACGGCGAGCAGCTGCTGCTCACCGTGGTCATCCCGACCGTGCTGCTGGTGCTGTTCTCCGCCGTGGACATCGTCGCGGTCGAGGGCCCCGGCAAGCGGGTCGACTTCCTGGCGCCCGGCCTGCTCGCGCTGGCCGTGATGTCCACCGCGTTCACCGGGCAGGCCATCGCCACCGGCTTCGAGCGCCGCTACGGCGTGCTCAAGCGGCTCGGTGCCAGCCCGCTCCCGCGCTGGGCGCTGCTGACCGCCAAGACCGGCTGCGTCCTGGTGACGGAGGCGCTGCAGGTCGCGCTGCTGTCGGTGATCGCGCTGGCGCTCGGCTGGTCCCCGCAGGGCAACCCGGTGACCGTCGCCGCGCTGCTGGTCCTGGGCACCGCGGCCTTCTCCGGGCTCGGCCTGCTGATGGCCGGAACCCTGAAGGCCGAGGCCACGCTCGCCGCCGCCAACCTGGTGTTCATCCTGCTGCTGCTCGCGGGCGGGGTGATCGTGCCGCTGGCCAAGTTCCCCGACGCGGTGCGGTCGGTGCTGGAGCTGCTGCCGATCTCGGCGCTCTCGGACGGCCTGCGGTCGGTGCTGCAGACCGGTGCCGGGGTGCCCTGGGCTGACCTCGGGATCCTGGCCGGCTGGTCCGTGCTGGGACTGGCCGCGGCCGCCCGCTTCTTCCGCTGGGAGTAGACCCCGGCACCCGACGCGCGACGCCCCCCGGCCACTCGAGGCCGGGGGGCGTCGCGCGTTCGGCTCGCGGTGCGTCAGCTCGGGCTGCCGCCACGACGCTTACGGGCGAGCAGGACGAGCGCGCCGCCGACCAGCAGCACGCCGCCGCCGGCCGCCGCGATCATCGGGGTCGCGTCGCTGCTACCGGTCTGGGCGAGCGCCGGCCCGCTGGTGCTGGGCGCCGGGGACGGGGTGCTCGGGGGCGGCGTGACCGGCGGGGCCGTGGTCGGCGTCCCGGTCGGCGTCGGCGTCGGCGTCGGCGTCGGCGTCGACGTGGGGGTGGGAGTGGGAGTGGGAGTGGGAGTGGGGGTCTTCGTCGGCGTCACGGTGGGCGTCGGTGTGGGGGTGGGGGTCTTGGTCGGGGTCGGGGTCGGAGTCGGGGTGTGGCACGGCTCGATCGTCTTGGTCTCGTTGATGTTCCACCCCTTCTCGTTCGGGTTCTCCGAGGTGGTGACCACCAGGGTCGCCTTGATCGGGGCGGTGTGGTCCTTCACCGGGAAGGTGCCGTGGAACTCGGCGGGGAAGGCCTTGGCGTCCAGGACCTTGTCGCCGTCGATGGTGAGGCTGACGGTGTTCTTCACGTCAGGCTTGGGGCTGTAGTTGATCAGATCGATCACGATCTTGTCGCAGGTCACCGACCAACTCGGCACGTGCGCCGAGGCGTTGGTGGCCAGTGCCAGAGGCAGTAGAAAACCGGCCGCCGCCGTGCCGGCAAGTGCCGCCGCGCCGATCCCGATGTGCCGCTGCTGTCGCGCCATTACGCTGTTCCCCTCCGAACGGTCTTGTGCAGCAGGCGTGTTGAGTGGTTCGCGGTGGCCCGCTACGACTGTCCGGGGGACTCTACCGGCACTCCCGCATCCCACCACACCCCGCCGTACGACCGGATTTCGCCTGTCCGTCCGGTCTCCGATGTGCATGACCAGCCCATCACAGTCGCCACCTCGCAGAACGCGGATTCGGCAAACTTGAATGAACTTCGTCACCTTTCAGACAGAACGGCGCCCCCGGTGATCAGGTTCAATCACCGGGGGCGTCGCCTCAATCAGTCGTGCTTCCCGACTCTTCAGGCCCTCTTGGCCGCCTTGCGCCGGGCCGCCATCACGATCGCGCCACCGGCGGCGATCACCACGGCACCGCCGATGGCCAGCGGCAGCACGGGGCCGGAGCCGGTGTGCGCCAGGTTGCCGCCGCCGTTCGCCTGAGCGGACGGGCTCGCCGAGCCGCTCGCGCCGGGCTTGCCGCTGTTCGGCGCGGATGGGCTGCCGACGGGCTCGCCGACCCACTCGGGGAGGCCGAACCGCTCGGCGTCACCGACGGCGATCCGCTCGCGCGCCGGGCGCGGCGATCCGGCCCCGCCCCAAGATCGCCCGTAAGGCCACCTACCATGGACGTCGTGCTGAAGACCACCCCCTTCTCCCTGCTCGCCGAGCGCTGGCAGCCCTCCGCCGCGATGGTCCGGCGCGCCGCGTTCGCCGCGCTGGTGATGAGCGTGGTGATCGTCGTCACCGGCGGCGCCGTCCGGCTCACCGCCTCCGGCCTCGGCTGTACGACCTGGCCCCGCTGCACCGACGAGAGCCTGACGCCCACCGCCGAGATGGGCTTCCACGGCATCGTCGAGTTCACCAACCGGATGCTCACCTACGTGCTGAGCGCCGCCGTCGGCTGGGCGATCCTGGCCGCCCGGTGCGCCCGGCCCTGGCGGCGCAGCCTGACCAAGCTCGGCTGGGCGCAGTTCTGGCTGGTGATGAGCAACGCCGTGCTCGGCGGCATCACCGTGCTGACCGGCCTCAACCCGTACACCGTCGCGCTGCACATGATCGCCGCGATGGCCCTGGTCTGGGTCGCCCTGCTGATGTGGGAGCGGACGAAGGAGGGCGACGGCCCGCCGAAGCTCGCGGTGGCCCGCCCGATCCACCAGCTGTCGTACGTCCTGGTGACGGTCATCGGTCTGCTGGTCGCGGTCGGCACCCTGGTCACCGGCGCCGGCCACCACCCGGGCACGCCCAAGGACAACAAGATCGTCCCGCGCATCCCGATCGACTACGACAGGTTGGCCCAGTTCCACGCCGACTTCGCCATGGTCTCGGTCGGCCTGGCCATCGCGGTGATCTTCGTCTTCGCGGCGGTCAAGGCCCCCCAGCCCGCCAAGGCCCGCGCCAAGGAACTGCTCGCCGTCCTGCTACTGCAAGGCGTCCTCGGCTTCATCCAGTACTTCACCGACGCCCCCGAGCTGATGGTCGGCCTCCACATGCTGCTGGCCGCCCTCACCTGGATCGCCGCCCTGCGCATCCCCCTCGCCCTCCGCACCCGCGAGGACGCGCCCGGCACCGAGCAGCTGCCCGCCCAGACCCCGCAGACCGCGACCGTCTGACGCGTGCAACGACGCGACGGCCCGGCTCCCCCGTCGAAGGGGAGCCGGGCCGTCGTCGCTACGGGCCTCAGCCGCCGAGCTGGATGCCGGCCATGCGCTTCCACTCGTACGGGCCGGTCTTGACCTTGAGGCCCAGCTCGCCCTCGAAGTCGTCGTGCAGGGTCAGCCCGGCCAGCTCCGCGGCGCGGCGGCCGACGGCGTAGCTGGGGGCCACCTGGTCGCCCCAGGCGCCGTCCGCGCCGACCACGACGATCCGGGTGGCCACGGCGCCGACGTACTCGACGACCGCGTCGGCGCTGCCGCCGTGCTGCTGGGCGAAGCTGGTCAGGTTCTTGGCGATGCGCTTGGCGCGGCGCTCGGTGCGGGCGTCCGGCGCGGCGGCGGTGGCGGTCTCTGCGCTGCTCATGCCCGCATGCTACCCACCGGTACGGGCGCTGGCGACGGGAGCGCCCTGTGCACCGGGACACATACTGGAGAGGTGACGTTCACAGGCTGGCCGGACGAGGCGCTCGAGTTCTACGAGCACCTGGAGGCCGACAACTCGAAGACCTTCTGGCAGGCCCACAAGGGGCAGTACGAGGACACCGTGCGCGCCCCGATGGAGCAGTTGCTCGCCGAGCTGGAACCGGAGTTCGGGCCGGGGAAGATCTTCCGCCCGAACCGCGACGTCCGCTTCAGCGCCGACAAGTCCCCGTACAAGACGCACATCGGCGCCCACCTGGAGAGCGGCGGCTACATCCAGCTCTCCGCCGACGGCCTGGCCTGCGGAAACGGCATGTACCAGCTCGCCCCGGACCAGCTGGAGCGCTACCGCGCCGCCGTCGCCGAGGATGTCACCGGCGCCGAGCTGGAGCGGGTGATCGCCCGGGTGGAGAAGGACGGCCCGCAGGTGTTCGGCCGGGACTCCCTCAAGTCGGCCCCGCGCGGCTACCCCAAGGACCACCCGCGGATCGAGCTGCTGCGCCACAAGGGCCTGGTGGCCTGGCAGGAGTGGGAGCCGGCGAAGTGGCTGGGCACCCGCACCGCCTACACCCGGATCACCGGCTTCCTGCAGGCCTCCCGCCCGCTGCGGGACTGGCTGGACGGCCACGTCGGCCCGTCGGAGCTCCCGGCCCGCTGAACGCGACGGGCCCGAACGCGGAAGAGCCCCGGTCCACCCGGACCGGGGCTCTTCCGCACATCGAGCCGCTACTTCACGAACGGGTCGACCGCGCACACCACCATCAGCAGCGACAGGTAGGTGATCGACCAGTGGAACAGCCGCATCTCCTTGAGCTTCGCGCCCACCACACCGGCCTTGGCCCGCGAGTACAGCGCGTGCGCCTCGCGCAGCCAGGCCCCGCCCAGCACCACCGCGGCGACCGGGTACAGCCAGCTCATGTGCCCCAGCGGCCACAGCGCCAGCGAGACGGCGACCATCACCCAGGAGTAGACGACGACCTGCTTGCCGACCGCCACGTTGCCCTTGATGACCGGCAGCATCGGCACCCCGGCCCGCAGGTAGTCGTCGCGCACCTTCATCGACAGCACCCAGGTGTGCGGCGGCGTCCAGAAGAACACCACCAGGAAGAGCACCACGGCCGCCCAGGACACCGAGTTCGTCACCGAGGACCAGCCGACCAGCACCGGCATGCAGCCCGCGATGCCGCCCCAGACGATGTTCTGCGAGGTGCGCCGCTTGAGCCCCAGCGTGTAGACGAACACGTAGAACAGCAGCGCGCCCAGGGCCAGCCCGGAGGAGAGCCAGTTGACGCCGAAGCCCAGCAGCAGCGTCGACACGACCGCCAGCACGATGCCGAACACCAGCGCCTCGCGCGGCGACACCATGCCGGTGACGATCGGCCGACGCTCGGTGCGGGACATCACCGCGTCGATGTCGCGGTCGATGTACATGTTGAGGGCGTTGGCGCCGCCCGCCGAGAGGTAGCCGCCGACCACGACCTTCAGCACCAGCAGCATGTCGGGCACGCCCTGCTGCGCCAGGAACATCACCGGCACGGTGCTCATCAGCAGCAGCTCGATGATCCGTGGCTTGGTCAGTGCGACGAACGCGCCGACACGGGCCCCGATCGGCCGGTGCGCAGGAGTCGCCCCGGTGACCCCGGCGGGACGGGTTTCGACGGCGGTCACTAACACCCCAACTGAAGATGAATCTTCGCAGGCGTCCACAGGAACGAAGGGTCCCGAAATCGTCCGCTCTGCGCGTACCACGACACCATAGACGCTCCATATATCCCATCCGGCTCCGGGGTCCCCGGCGAGGCGCAACCGCACACCCGCGGGTGAACCGACTGGGTGATGCCACGAACCGTCCTTGGCGCGCCTCGCTCGCCCGTCCCGACCACCCCGGCGGCGGACGGCCGAGAAACGGGAGAGCCTGGGACAAAAGCAGTCACACCGGCCTAGTGGGAATCACCATGCGGAAATCCCGGTTGTCTCAGCACGGAGGGTGAGCCCCGGCCCGGACGGTAGGCTCGCACGCAGAAGCGGGATCTACCCTCCGTGACCGGCACCACCCAGCGTCGGGACCACAGCGCCGTGGCCGACCCGGTCCCCAATTCACGGGGTCACTCTTCAATACGGAAGGAGCCCTGAGACAGGGTGAGCACTGCGCCGACGAACGCATTCGAGTGGACCGATCTGGACGAGCGCACGGTGGACACCGCGCGAGTCCTCGCGATGGACGCCGTCCAGAAGGTCGGCAACGGACACCCCGGGACGGCCATGTCGCTGGCCCCGGCCGCGTACCTGATCTTCCAGCGGTTCCTGCGCCACGACCCGACCGACCCGGCCTGGGTCGGCCGTGACCGCTTCGTCCTCTCCCCCGGGCACACCAGCCTGACCCTCTACACCCAGCTGTACCTGTCGGGCTACGGCCTGGAGCTGGACGACCTCAAGGCCTTCCGCGTCGCCGGCAGCCGCACCCCCGGCCACCCCGAGCACGGCCACACGGCCGGCGTGGAGACCACCACCGGCCCGCTCGGCCAGGGCATCGCCAACGCGGTCGGCATGGCGATGGCCGCCCGCTACGAGCGCGGACTCTTCGACCCGGAGGCCCCGGCCGGCGAGTCCCCCTTCGACCACACCATCTGGGCCATCGTCTCCGACGGCGACCTGGAGGAGGGCATCTCCGCCGAGGCCTCCTCGCTGGCCGGCCACCAGCAGCTGGGCAACCTGGTCGCCCTCTACGACGACAACCACATCTCGATCGAGGGCGACACCGAGACCGCCTTCTCCGAGGACGTCCTCAAGCGCTACGAGGCGTACGGCTGGCACGTCCAGCGGGTCACCCCGAAGTCCAACGGCGACATCGACGTGGCCGCCCTCGCCGACGCGCTGGCCGCGGCCAAGGCCGAGACCTCCCGCCCGTCGATGATCGCGATGCGCACCATCATCGCCTGGCCGGCCCCGGACGCCCAGAACACCGCCAAGGCGCACGGCTCCGCGCTCGGCGCCGCCGAGATCGCCGCCACCAAGAAGGTCCTGGGCTTCGACCCGGAGAAGACCTTCGAGGTCAGCGACCAGGTCATCGAGCACGCCCGCCTGGTCATCAAGCGCGGCAAGGCCGCCCGCGACCAGTGGCAGCAGTCCTTCGAGGCCTGGCGCGCCGCGAACGCGCACCGCGCCGCCGAGTTCGACCGGATCCAGGCCGGCGAGCTGCCCGACGGCTGGAAGAAGGCCGTCCCCTCCTTCCCGGCCGGCAAGGACGTCGCCACCCGCAAGGCCTCCGGCGACACCCTCAAGGCGATCGGCGCGGTGATCCCGGAGCTGTGGGGCGGCTCGGCCGACCTCGCCGAGTCCAACCTCACCACCATCGACGAGGACAGCTCCTTCCTTCCCGAGGGCAACCCGCTGAAGACGGCGAGCCCGTACGGCCGGACGATCCACTTCGGCATCCGCGAGCACGCCATGGGCTCGACCATGAACGGCATCGCCCTGCACGGCGGGACCCGCGTGTACGGCGGCACCTTCCTGGTCTTCGCCGACTACATGCGCCCGGCCGTGCGCCTGGCCGCGCTGATGAAGCTGCCGGTCACCTACGTCTGGACGCACGACTCGATCGGCCTCGGCGAGGACGGCCCGACCCACCAGCCGGTCGAGCACCTGGCCTCGCTGCGCGCCATCCCGGGCCTGGCCATGGTCCGCCCGGCCGACGCCAACGAGACCGCCGTCGCCTGGCGCACCATCATCGAGCGGCAGACCAGCCACCCCGGCCCGGTCGGCCTGGCCCTCACCCGCCAGGGCGTCCCGACCTTCGACCGCGAGGTCTTCGGCTCCGCCGAGGGCACCGCGAAGGGCGGCTACATCCTGGCCGAGGCCTCGACCGGCGACCCGCAGGTGATCCTGATCGGCACCGGCTCCGAGGTCCAGCTGGCCGTCAAGGCCCGCGAGGCGCTCGAGGCCGAGGGCATCGCGACCCGCGTGGTCTCGCTGCCATCCTTCGAGTGGTTCCAGGAGCAGGACCAGGCCTACCGCGACAGCGTGCTGCCGCCGTCGGTCAAGGCCCGGGTGTCGGTCGAGGCCGGCATCGCCCAGGGCTGGCGCGAGCTGGTCGGCGACCACGGCCGGATCGTCTCGCTGGAGCACTTCGGTGCCTCCGCCGACTACAAGGTGCTCTTCGAGGAGTTCGGCATCACCGCCGAGCGCGTGGTGGCCGAGGCCCACAACGCCCTGCGCTCCCTCGAAGCCGTCAACCGCTAGCACCCCGGGCCGCGTACTCGCCCGCACGCGAGTACGCGGCCCCTCTGACTACCCCACGAAGCAGAAGAACAAGGGACTGAAGCACCATGACTGACGCACTGAAGCGCCTCAGCGACGAAGGCGTTGCGATCTGGCTGGACGACCTCAGCCGCGCGCGGCTGAACTCCGGCAACCTGGCCGAACTGGTGCAGAACAAGCACGTGGTGGGCGTCACCACCAACCCGACCATCTTCCAGAAGGCGATCGCCGGCAGCGGCGACGACTCCTACGACGGCCAGCTGCGCGACCTCGCCGTCCGCAAGGTCACCACCGACGAGGCGATCCGCATGATCACCACCTCCGACGTGCGCGACGCGGCCGACGTGCTGCGCCCGGTCTACGACGCCTCCAACGGCCGCGACGGCCGGGTCTCCATCGAGGTCGACCCGCGCCTGGCGCACGAGACCGCCACCACCGTGGCCGAGGCCAAGCAGCTGTGGTGGCTGGTCGACCGCCCGAACGTCTTCATCAAGATCCCCGCCACCAAGGCCGGCCTGCCGGCGATCAGCCAGGTCATCGGCAAGGGCATCAGCGTCAACGTCACGCTGATCTTCTCGCTGGAGCGCTACAAGGCCGTCATCGACGCCTACCTGACCGGCCTGGAGACCGCCAAGGCCAAGGGCCTGGACCTCTCCCAGATCGAGTCGGTCGCCTCCTTCTTCGTCTCCCGCGTGGACACCGAGATCGACAAGCGCCTGGACAAGATCGGCGGCGACGCCAAGAACCTGCGCTCCAAGGCCGCCCTGGCCAACGCCCGCCTCGCTTACCAGGCGTACGAGGAGGTCTTCGGCAGCGTCGACGGCAAGACCGCCGGCAGCGCCCGCTGGCTCTCCCTGGAGGCCGCCGGCGCCAAGCCGCAGCGCCCGCTGTGGGCCTCCACCGGTGTCAAGGACCCGGCCCTGCCGGACACCCTGTACGTCACCGAGCTGGTCGCCCCCGGCACCGTCAACACCATGCCCGAGGCCACCCTGGACGCCACCGGCGACCACGGCGTGGTCACCGGCAACACCATCGTCCCCAACTACGCCGACGCCAAGGCCGTGCTGGACGCGATCGCGGCCGCCGGCGTGGACTACGACGACGTGGTCCAGGTCCTGGAGGACGAGGGCGTCGAGAAGTTCGAGCAGTCCTGGAACGAGCTGCTCGACACCGTCACCGCCTCGCTGGCCTCCTTCGCCGCCGAGAAGTGACCCCTGCTCACAGCCAGCGCACGAAAGCGGAGCCCATCAAGTGAGCACTGATTTCCCCGAGTTGACTTCGGATTCGGATGCGGACGACCTCCCGTCCTCCCCCGTCAACCCGCTTCGTGACCCCTCGGACCGACGGCTCCCGCGCATCGCGGGGCCGTCCGGTCTGGTCATCTTCGGGGTCACCGGCGACCTGTCCCGCAAGAAGCTGATGCCGGCCATCTACGACCTGGCCAACCGCGGTCTGCTTCCGCCGGGCTTCTCCCTCGTCGGCTTCGCCCGCCGCGAGTGGGACGACGAGGACTTCGCCAAGGAGGTCCACGACGCCGTCCGGGACCACGCCCGAACCCCGTTCCGGGAGGAGGTCTGGCAGCAGCTCGCCAAGGGCATGCGCTTCATCCACGGGACCTTCGACGACGACGAGGCCTTCGACAAGCTGCGCGAGACCATCGAGGAGCTGGACAAGGCCCAGGGCACCGGCGGCAACTTCGCCTTCTACCTGTCCGTCCCGCCGAAGTTCTTCCCGACGGTCGTCCAGCAGCTCAAGAAGCACGGCCTGGCCGACCCGCCGCAGGGCTCCTGGCGCCGCGCCGTCATCGAGAAGCCCTTCGGGCACGACCTGGAGAGCGCGCAGGAGCTCAACAAGGTCGTCCACGAGGTCTTCCCCCGGGACGAGGTCTTCCGGATCGACCACTACCTGGGCAAGGAGACGGTCCAGAACATCCTGGCGCTGCGCTTCGCCAACCAGATGTTCGAGCCGATCTGGAACCGGTCGTACGTCGACCACGTGCAGATCACCATGGCCGAGGACATCGGCATCGGCGGCCGGGCCGGCTACTACGACGGCATCGGCTCCGCCCGTGACGTCATCCAGAACCACCTGCTCCAGCTGATGGCGCTCACCGCCATCGAGGAGCCGGCGTCCTTCCACCCGAAGGCGCTGGTGGCCGAGAAGCTCAAGGTGCTCAGCGCCGTCAAGCTCCCGGCCGACCTCGGCCGGCACACCGTGCGCGGCCAGTACGCCTCCGGCTGGCAGGGCGGCGAGGAGGTCGTCGGCTACCTGGACGAGGACGGGATCAACCCCGACTCCAAGACCGACACCTACGCGGCCATCAAGCTGGAGATCAACAACCGCCGCTGGGCGGGCGTCCCGTTCTACCTGCGCACCGGCAAGCGCCTGGGCCGCCGGGTCACCGAGATCGCGGTCGTCTTCCAGCGCGCCCCGTACCTGCCCTTCGACTCCTACGCGACCGAGGAGCTGGGGCAGAACGCCCTGGTCATCCGGGTCCAGCCGGACGAGGGCGTGACGGTGCGGTTCGGCTCCAAGGTGCCGGGCACCTCCTTCGAGGTCCGGGACGTCACGATGGACTTCGCCTACGGCGAGTCCTTCACCGAGTCCAGCCCGGAGGCGTACGAGCGGCTCATCCTCGACGTGCTGCTCGGCGACGCCAACCTCTTCCCGCGCCACCAGGAAGTCGAGCTCTCCTGGCAGATCCTCGACCCGATCGAGAAGTACTGGGACACTCACGGCAAGCCCGCCCAGTACGCGGCGGGGACCTGGGGCCCCGTCGAGGCGGACGAGATGCTCGCACGAGACGGCAGGAGCTGGCGCCGGCCATGAAGATCGACCTCACCAACACGACGTCCAGCAAGATCAACGCCGCGCTGATGGAGGCGCGCCGGGCCAGCGGCTCCACCGCCGCCGGCATGGTGCTCACCCTGGTGATCGTGACCGACGAGGGCAGCGCCTACGACGCCCTCAAGGCCGCCAACGACGCCTCCCGCGAGCACCCGATGCGCACCCTCGCGGTGATCAAGCGCGCCGGGCGCTCGCCGCGGGCCCGCGCCGAGACCCGGCTGGACGCCGAGATCCTGGTCGGCTCCGACGCCGGCTCCGGAGAAACGGTCATCCTGCGCATGCACGGCGAGCTCGCCGCGCACGCCCAGTCGGTCGTCCTGCCGCTGCTGCTGCCGGACGCCCCGGTCGTCGTCTGGTGGCCGGACAACGCGCCGCTGCACCCGGCGCAGGACCCGCTGGGCTCGCTCGCCCAGCGCCGGATCACCGACGCCGTCACCGCCGAGTCCCCGGTCGGCCAGCTCGCCCAGCGGGCGCAGAGCTACACCCCGGGCGACACCGACCTGGCCTGGACCCGGATCACCGGCTGGCGCTCGATGCTGGCCGCCGCGCTGGACCAGCGGCCGTCCACCATCGTCTCCGCGGCGGTCGAGGGCGAGTCCTACAACCCCAGCGTCGAGCTGCTCGGCCTGTGGCTGACCAACCGGCTGCACGTGCCGGTCGAGCGGGTCGTCACCGGTGGCCCCGGCATCACCGCGGTGCACCTGCGCACCAAGGACGGGGACATCACCCTGGACCGCCCGGACGGCCTGATGGGCACCCTGTCCATGCCCGGCTCGCCGGACCGCCAGGTGGCGCTCAAGCGGCGCGAGACCTCGGAGCTGATCGCCGAGGAGCTGCGCCGCCTGGACCCGGACGACATCTACGCGACGGCCGTGCGCACGCCCGTCGAGCGGCTGCACGAGCCGGCCAACGCCGAGACGGCGGTGGCCGAGCGGATCGCCCGGGAGGTCGCCGAGGAGGCCGTGGCCAACCCCGAGCGGGTCACCTCTGACGCCTCGGAGAAGAAGCCCGCGAAGAAGGCCGCCGGCAAGCGCACCACCAAGGAAAGCGCATGACCAACGCGACCCCGCAGCTGGTCGTCCACCGGGACAAGGAGCTGATGGCCCAGGCGGCCGCGGCCCGGCTGATCACCCGGATCGTGGACGCCCAGGCCGCCCGCGGCACCGCCTCGGTGGTGCTCACCGGCGGTCGCAACGGCAACGCCCTGCTGGCCGCGATCGCCGCCTCCCCGGCGCGCGACGCGGTCGACTGGGGACGGCTGGACCTCTGGTGGGGCGACGAGCGCTTCGTGCCCGCCGCCGATCCGGACCGCAACGCCGTCCAGGCCCGCGCCGAGCTGCTGGACGCCGTCCCGCTCGACCCGGCGCGGGTGCACGAGATGCCCGCCTCGGACGGGGTGGACGGCTCGGACGTGGAGGCTGCCGCGGCCCGCTACGCCGAGGAACTGCGGAAGGCGGCCGGGCCGGGCGACCGGCTCGGCGTCCCGGCCTTCGACGTGCTGCTGCTCGGCGTCGGCCCGGACACCCACGTCGCCTCGCTGTTCCCCGAGCACCCGGGGGTGCGGGAGAAGGAGCTGACCGTGGTCGGCGTGCGCGGGGCCCCCAAGCCCCCGCCGACCCGGGTCTCGCTCACCCTCCCGGCCATCCGGGCCGCCCGCGAGGTCTGGCTGCTGGCCGCCGGCGAGGACAAGGCGGGCGCGGTCGCGCTGGCCCTGTCCGGCGCCGGCGAGATCCAGGCGCCCGCCTCCGGCGCGTACGGGCGCAGCCGCACCCTGATGCTGCTGGACCGCGCGGCCGCGGAGCGGATCCCGCCGCAGCTCTACCCGCCGGCCTCGGCGTAACGGGCGTAACGGAGAAGGGCGCCACCGTCATCGACGGTGGCGCCCTTCTCTGCCTGTTCGACTCAGATCTCGCCGCGGAGCTTCGCCAGCGCCTCGGCCAGGATCGCCTCGCCGTCGGCGTCGGTGCGCCGCTCACGGACGTAGGCGAGGTGCGTCTTGTACGGTTCGTTGCGCGAGGGCGCCGGCGGGTTGTGCTGGTCCTGACCGGCCGGGAAGCCGCAGCGCGGGCAGTCCCAGGTGTCCGGGATCGCCGCTTCGGCGGCGAAGCTGGGCCGGGTCTCGTGCTTGTTGGCGCACCAGAAGGAGATCCGGTTGCGCGGGGCGGACTCGCCGCGCTCCGCCTCGCCCATCGGGCCGGCCCCAACCCTGCTGCCACGGATGGCATTGCCACTTGCCACGGTCTGACTCCCTGCGTACTGGTGCGCCGACCCGCCGCGGTGCGCGTCGGTGGCGAAAGTCGTCCTAGTGTAAGCAGGAGTTAAGCCTTCGCCACCCACTGCCTCCGCCCCCGACCGTCCCAGGATAGGCGCTGGGGCGACGGGGCGTCAGGCTTGTGTCAGCTCTGGTACTTCAGCAGCAGGCTGAGCACGATGATGGAGGCGAACCAGCCCAGGCCGACCACGATGGTGATGCGGTCCAGGTTGCGCTCGGCCACCGCCGAACCGCCGCCGGTGGACATCGCGCCACCGCCGAACATGTCCGACAGGCCGCCGCCCTTCCCCTTGTGCAGCAGCACCAGCAGGATCATCAGCAGACTGAAGATGATCAGGGCAATCGAGAACCCGAGAACCACGACGGGACCAACTCTCTCGTATCTTCGGCGAAGGGGCCGGGCCGCGTACGGCGGTCCGGCCCCAAAGCCTACGTTGCTGCAGCGGCGTTAGCCTACTGCCTGCTCACGGTAGCGCACGATCTTGACGAACTCGTCGGCGTCCAGCGAGGCACCGCCGATCAGGCCGCCGTCGATGTCGGGCTTGGCCATCAGGCCGGCCGCGCTCGACGACTTGACCGAACCGCCGTACAGCACACGGACCTTGTCGGCCAGCTCGGCGTCGTACAGCTCGGCGATCCGCTTGCGGATGGCAGCGCAGACCTCCTGCGCGTCCTCCGGGGTGGCCACCTCGCCGGTGCCGATCGCCCAGACCGGCTCGTAGGCGACGACGATGCTCTCGGCCTGGTGGGCCGGGACGTCCGCCAGGGCGCCGTCCAGCTGCGCCAGGGTGTACTCGACGTGGGTGCCGGCCTTGCGGATCTCCAGCGGCTCGCCGATGCACAGGATCGGGGTGACCCCGGCCCGGTAGGCGGCCTTCACCTTGGCGTTGACGATCTCCTCGTTCTCGCCGTGGTACTGGCGGCGCTCCGAGTGGCCGATCACCGCGTAGGTGCACTGCAGCTTGGCCAGCATCGGGCCGGAGACCTCGCCGGTGTAGGCGCCGCCGTCGTGCTGCGAGATGTCCTGCGCGCCGTACTTGATCTTCAGCTTGTCACCGAAGACCAGGGTCTGCACCGAGCGCAGGTCGGTGAACGGCACCAGGACGGCGACCTCGACGGTCTCGTAGTCCTTGTCGGCCAGCGCGAAGGCCAGCTTCTGGGTGTGCTGGATGGCCTCGAGGTGGTTGAGGTTCATCTTCCAGTTGCCCGCCATGAGCGGGAGACGGTCGGTCATGCTTTCAGCCTTCCAGGGCGGCGAGACCGGGAAGGGTCTTGCCCTCCAGGTACTCGAGGCTCGCGCCACCGCCGGTCGAGATGTGTCCAAAGGCGTTCTCGTCGAAGCCCAGGATGCGGACGGCCGCGGCGGAGTCCCCGCCGCCGACCACGGTGAACGCGTCGCTGTCCAGCAGGCCCTGCGCGACGGCCTTGGTGCCGTTCGCGTAGTCCGGGTGCTCGAAGACGCCCATCGGGCCGTTCCAGAACACCGTGCCGGCGTCGGCCAGCTTGGCCGCGTACAGCTCGCGGGTCTTCGGGCCGATGTCCAGGCCCTCCTTGTCGGCCGGGATGGCGTCCGAGGCGACGAGGTCCGGGTTCGCCGGGGTCTTGCCCTTGAGGTCCGGGAACTCGGCGGAGACCAGGACGTCGACCGGCAGGACGAACTCGACGCCCCGCTTCTCGGCCTCGGCCAGGTACTCCAGGCAGACCGGGATCTGGTCCGCCTGCAGCAGCGAGATGCCGACCTCGTGGCCCTTGGCCTTGAGGAAGGTGTACGCCATGCCGCCGCCGATGAGGATCCTGTCGGCCTTCTTCAGCAGGTTGTCGATCACGCCGAGCTTGTCGGAGACCTTGGCGCCGCCGAGCACCACGACGTACGGTCGCTGAACCTCGTCGGTGAGCTTCTTCAGCACGCCGACCTCGGTGGCGATCAGGTCGCCCGCGGCGTGCGGCAGCAGACCGGGCAGGTCGTAGACCGAGGCGTGCTTGCGGTGCACGGCGCCGAAGCCGTCGCCGACGTAGAGGTCGGCGAGCTCGGCGAGCTGCTCGGCGAAGGCCTTGCGCTCGGCGTCGTCCTTGCTGGTCTCGCCGGCGTTGAAACGCAGGTTCTCCAGCAGCGCGACCTCGCCGTCGCCGAGCGCGGCGACGGTGGCCGCGGCGCTGTCGCCGACGGTGTCGGTGGCGAAGGCGACGTCCTTGCCGAGGATCTCGCCGAGCCGCTTGGCCGCCGGGGCGAGCGAGAACTTCGGGTCCGGCTCGCCCTTGGGGCGGCCGAGGTGCGAGGCGACGACGACCTTCGCGCCGGCCGCGGCCAGCTTGGCGATGGTCGGGGCGACGGCGCGGATCCGGCCGTCGTCGGTGATCGTCTCGCCGTCCAGCGGGACGTTGAGGTCGGCGCGCACGAACACGCGCTTGCCAGCGACACCGGCTTCGATGAGCTCTTCGATGGTCTTCACGGGGATTCGGTTTCTCCTGGGGAGATGGTTGATGCGCAGAGGCGGCACGGCGCAGGGGCCGCCTGGGAAGTACTGGAAGCGCGGAACGAGGGCCCGGTCGGCATGGTGCGCCGTCCGGGCCCTCGCCCCTACATCACGTCAGCTCCCACCGAGTCAGAGCTGCCCACCGACGAGGGTGACCAGGTCGACGACGCGGTTCGAGTAGCCCCACTCGTTGTCGTACCAGCCGAGCACCTTGACCTGGTTGCCCTGGACCATGGTGAGCTGGCTGTCGAAGATGCAGGAGGCCGGGTCGTTGACGATGTCCGAGGAGACGATCGGGTCCTCGGTGTAGGCCAGGATGCCCTTGAGCGGGCCCTCCTGCGCGGCCTTCTGGAAGGCCGCGTTGACCTCGTCCTTGGTCACCTCGCGCTCGAGGGTGACGACCAGGTCGGTGATGGAGCCGGTCGGGACCGGGACGCGCAGCGAGGTGCCGTCCAGCTTGCCCTTCAGCTCCGGCAGGACCAGGGCGGTCGCCTTGGCGGCACCCGTCGAGGTCGGGATGATGTTCTGCGAGGCCGCACGAGCACGGCGCAGGTCCTTGTGCGGGAAGTCCAGGGTGACCTGGTCGTTGGTGAACGCGTGGACGGTGGTCATCAGACCCTTGACGATGCCGAAGCTCTCGTTCAGCACCTTGGCCATCGGCGCCACGCAGTTGGTGGTGCAGGAGGCGTTGGAGATGATGTCGTGCTTGGCAGCGTCGTACTTGTCGTCGTTGACGCCCAGGACGATGGTGACGTCCTCGTCGGTCGCGGGCGCCGAGATGATGACCTTCTTCGCGCCGGCGGTGAGGTGCTTCTTCGCAGCCTCGGCCTTGGTGAAGATGCCAGTGGACTCGACGACGATGTCGGCGCCCAGGGCGGCCCACGGAAGGTTGGCCGGGTCACGCTCGGCGGTCACCTTGAAGGTGTGGCCGTCGACGGTGATGCTGTCCTCGGTGTGCGAGACCTCGCCCGGGAAGGTGCCCAGGGTGGTGTCGTACTTGAGCAGGTGAGCCAGGGTCTTCGTGTCGGTGAGGTCGTTGACACCGACGATCTCGATGTCAGCGCCCTGGGCCTTGACCGCCCGGAAGAAGTTGCGGCCGATGCGGCCGAAGCCGTTGATGCCTACCCGGATCGTCACGAACCGATCTCCTCGTTAGGTACGCCGGGCCGGAGCCCGACGGGGGTGAGATTTGGGAAGTCCCCGACCGCCTATGACCCTACCCCTCCCTGGCCTGCGAGGGCACATCGCGCCACCTGGCAAGACGCGGCGTGGCGCGGATCCGGGCCGTCCGTCCCCTGGTAGTGCGGGCCGTCGGTCCTGGTCAGGTGGTCTTGACCAATTTCGGTTCGCCGGAACGTCCGGACACGACGGCGGCCGGTGCCCCGGAATCCGGACACCGGCCGCAGATCGCCCACGGAGCGAAGTGATCAGTTCATCGCCGATCAGTTCATCGCCATCTCGTCGGTCAGGCTGGCCTCGGTGCTCGGCAGGCCGAGCTCGGAGGCCCGCTTGTCGGCCATCGCCAGCAGGCGGCGGATCCGGCCGGCCACCGCGTCCTTGGTCAGCGGCGGGTCGGCGAGCGCGCCCAGCTCCTCCAGCGAGGCCTGCTTGTGCTGCATCCGCAGCTGGCCGGCCGCGGCCAGGTGCTCGGGGACCTCCTCGCCGAGGATCTCCAGCGCGCGGGCGACCCGGGCGCCGGCCGCGACCGCGGCGCGGGCCGAGCGGCGCAGGTTGGCGTCGTCGAAGTTGGCGAGGCGGTTGGCGGTGGCCCGCACCTCGCGGCGCATCCGGCGCTCCTCCCAGGCGAGCACCGACTCGTGCGCGCCCAGCCGGGTCAGCAGCGCGCCGATCGCGTCGCCGTCGCGGATGACCACCCGGTCCACGCCGCGGACCTCGCGGGCCTTGGCCGGGATGCCGAGCCGACGGGCCGCGCCGACCAGGGCCAGCGCCGCCTCGGATCCGGGGCAGGTGATCTCCAGCGAGGAGGAGCGGCCCGGCTCGGTGAGCGAGCCGTGTGCGAGGAAGGCGCCGCGCCAGGCCGCCTCGGCGTCGCAGGTGGCGCCGGAGACGACCGCCGGGGGCAGGCCGCGGATCGGGCGCCCGCGGCCGTCGACCAGACCGGTCTGGCGCGCGAGCAGCTCGCCGTCCTTGACCACGCGGACCACGAAGCGGCTGCCGCGGCGCAGCCCGCCGGGGGCCATCACGACGAGGTCGGAGGAGTGCCCGAAGATCTCCAGCAGGTCCTTGCGCAGCCGCCGTGCCGCCGCCCCGGTGTCCAGCTCCGCCTCGATCACGATGCGGCCGCTCACGATGTGCAGTCCGCCCGCGAACCGCAGGATCGCCGACACCTCCGCCTTGCGACAGCAGGCCCGGGTGACCGGGAGCCGGCTGATCTCGTCCTTCACCGCTGGAGTCATCGCCATGGCCCGATCCTTCCATGTGTCCGGAAAATCCGGTCGTACGCTGCCGCCAACAGCTCGGGGTCGTGTCGCGGCGTGCCGTCGGTACGGGCCACCGAACCGAGCACCAGTGCGGCGCCCATCCGCTCGGCCGCCTTCTCCAGGCCGTCGAGGTCCGCCTGGCCGAAGGCGCCGCCGGTGACGGCACGCTCGTCCACCAGGATCGCATCGACCGCGAGCTGGGGGGCGTGGTCGGCGATGACCTCCAGGTGGCGCTGCGGGGTGAAGCCCTCGGTCTCGCCGGGCTGGGGGGCCAGGTTCAGGGTGAGCAGCCGGCGGGCGCGGGTCTCGGTGAGCGCCTTGGCCAGCTCGGGCACCAGCAGGTGCGGCAGCACGCTGGTGAACCAGGAGCCGGGGCCGAGCACCACCCAGTCCGCCTCCCGCACGGCGGTGACCGCCTCCGGGACGGCCGGCGGCTCGTCCGGCAGCAGCCGGATCGACTGCACGGTGCCGGGGGTGACCGCGACGTTCGCCTGCCCGCGGACCGCCGACACCTCGCCGGGGCGCGCCGGGTCGTGGCCGCGCACGGTGGCCTCGATGTCCAGCGGCACCGCCGACATCGGCAGCACCCGGCCCTGGACGTTGAGCAGCCGTCCGACCCAGTCCAGGGCCGCCACCGGGTCGCCCAGCTTCTCCCAGAGCGCGACGATCAACAGGTTGCCGACGGCGTGGCCGCCGAGCTCGCCGTTGCCGGTGAAGCGCTGCTGGATCACCTCGGACCAGGTGCGGCCCCAGTCGTCGTCCCCGCACAGCGCGGCCAGCGCCTTGCGCAGGTCGCCCGGGGGCAGCACGCCCAGTTCCTCGCGCAGCCGTCCGCTGGAGCCGCCGTCGTCGGCGACGGTGACCACGGCGGTGAGGTCGCTGGTGAGCCGGCGCAGCGCGGACAGCGAGGCGGACAGGCCCTGGCCGCCCCCGAGCGCGGTGATCCGGGGGGCCGGGTTGGTCCGGGCGGGACTGCTGCGCGGACGGCTCGGCGCCGTGGGCCGGGCCGGGCTGCCCGCCCGGTCACCGGTCCTGTTCTGCGGCTGCCGCCCGGGCACGTATCCCGCCACACATCACCTCGCGTTCCTCGCCCCGCCACCGGCTCCGCCGGCGGGCCCGGCAGGGAAGGCGGCGGTTACTCCCGTCCCATGTCACGGTGGACGAGCACCGTCTCGACTCCGTCGGCGATGAGACGCTTGGTCAGACGCTCGGACATGGCGACGCTACGGTGCTTGCCACCGGTGCAGCCTACGGCAAGCGTCATGTAGCGCTTCCCCTCCCGGCGGTACCCCTCGGTCACGATCCGGAGTAGCTCGGTGTAGCCGTCGAGGAACTCGTTGGCTCCGGACTGCTGGAACACGTAGTCGGCGACGTCCGCGTCGGTGCCCGTCCGGGCCCGCAGCTCGGGCACCCAGTGCGGGTTGGGCAGGAAGCGGCAGTCCACCACGAGGTCGGCGTCGACCGGCAGGCCGTACTTGAAGCCGAAGGACATCACGGTGGCGCGCAGCTCGGGCTCGTCGTGGTCGGCGAACTGGGCGTCCAGCTTGGCGCGCAGCTGGTGCACGTTGAGGTTGGAGGTGTCGATCACCAGGTCGGCCTCGCCGCGCAGGTCGCGCAGCAGGTCGCGCTCCTGGGCGATGCCGTCCACGATCCGGCCGTCGGCCTGCAGCGGGTGCGGGCGGCGGACGCTCTCGAAGCGGCGCACCAGCGCCTCGTCGGAGGAGTCCAGGAAGACGACCCGCAGCCGCACGCCGCGCTTCTCCAGCTCGTCCAGCGAGGTGAGCAGGTCGTCGAAGAACTGGCGGCCGCGGACGTCGACGACCACGCCGATCCGGGCGACGTTGCCCTGGGACCGGGCGCCCAGGTCGACCATGGTCGGGATCAGGGCCGGCGGCAGGTTGTCCACCACGAACCAGCCGAGGTCCTCCAGGCACTTGGCGGCGGTGGAGCGGCCGGCTCCGGACATGCCGGAGATGATCACCAGCTCCGGCGCGTTCTCGGCCACGTCTGACACGGTCACTTCGGTTCCCCGCTCTCGGTCTTTCTGCTGGGGAGAACGCATACGGCGCGGCCGCCCTTCCCCGGCCCGGACGGGCGGGCGGGGCCGGGGCACACCGGCTGACGGGCGGCGTCGGCCGTCATGGCGTCTCCTGGGATGGTGCGGTCTGGGGTGCTGCTGCCACCGGCTCGGCGACCTGGTCGGCCCCGTCCTCGATGATCTCGCCGGTCGCGGTGTTGACCGCGGGTGCGGCGGGTGTACGGGACGACAACGCCGCCGCAACAGTCTCCGCGGTGCGGCGTCCGATGCCGGGTACCGCGCAGAGCTCGTCCACGGTGGCGGCCCGGAGCTTCTTCAGCGAGCCGAAGTGCTTGAGCAGCGCCTGGCGGCGAGTCTCGCCGAGGCCCGGGACGGAGTCCAGTTCCCCGGCGGTGAGTCGCTTGGAACGCTTGGCGCGCTGGTAGCCGATCGCGAAGCGGTGGGCCTCGTCGCGCACCCGCTGGAGCAGGTAGAGGCCCTCGCTGGAGCGGGGCAGCACGACCGGGTCGTCCTCGCCGGGCAGCCAGACCTCCTCCAGGCGCTTGGCCAGGCCGCACAGCGCGACGTCGTCGATGCCGAGTTCGTCCAGGGCCCGCTTGGCGGCGGCGACCTGCGGCTGCCCGCCGTCGACCACCAGCAGCTGCGGGGGGTAGGCGAAGCGCTTGGGGCGGCCGTCCTCGGTGCGCGGGCCGTCCTCGGGCCGGTCGTCCTCGGGCCGGTCGTCCTCCTCGGGGACGGCCCACTCGCCGGTCTGCTCGCGCTCCTGGAGGTAGCGGCGGAACCGGCGGCTGATCACCTCGTGCATCGAGCGGACATCGTCCTGGCCCTCGAAGCCCTTGATCTGGAAGCGCCGGTACTCGCTCTTGCGGGCCAGGCCGTCCTCGAAGACGACCATGGAGGCGACCACGTCCTCGCCCTGGAGGTGGGAGATGTCGTAGCACTCGATGCGCAGCGGGACGGAGTCCAACTCCAGCGCGTCGGCGATCTCCTGCAGGGCGCGGCTGCGGGTGGTGAGGTCGGAGGCGCGCTTGGTCTTGTGCAGTGCCAGCGCCTGCTGGGCGTTGCGCTGCACGGTAGCCATCAGGTCCTTCTTGTCGCCGCGCTGCGGGATGCGCAGGTCGACCTGGCTGCCGCGCAGGCCGCTCAGCCACTCCCGCACCGGCTCGACCGGGTCGGGCAGGGCGGGGACGAGCACCTCGCGCGGGACGGACTCGCCGCCGCCGTAGAGCTGCTGGAGGGCGTGCTCGACCAGGCCGGCGGTGTCGACGTCCTCGACCTTGTCGGTGACCCAGCCGCGCTGGCCGCGCACCCGCCCGCCGCGGACGTGGAAGATCTGCACGGCGGCCTCGAGTTCGTCCTCGGCGAGGGCCAGCAGGTCGGCGTCGGTGGCGTCGGCGAGCACGATGGCGTTCTTCTCCATCGCGCGCTTGAGGGCGCCGATGTCGTCCCGCAGCCGGGCCGCCTTCTCGTACTCCAGCTCGGCCGCGGCTTCCTGCATCTGCTCTTCCAGCCGGCGCAGGTAGTTGCCGGTGCGCCCGGCCATGAAGTCGCAGAAGTCCTCGGCCAGCTCGCGGTGTTCGTCCGCCGAGACCTTGCCGACGCAGGGCGCGGCGCACTTGCCGATGTAGCCGAGCAGGCAGGGCCGGCCGACCTGCCGGGCGCGCTTGAAGACGCCGTTGGAGCAGGTGCGGACGGGGAAGACACGTAGCAGCAGGTCGACCGTCTCGCGGATCGCCCAGGCGTGCCCGTACGGGCCGAAGTAGCGCACGCCCTTCTTGTGCGCCCCGCGCATCACCTGGACCCGCGGGTACTCCTCGTTGAGGGTGACGGCGAGTTCCGGATAGCTCTTGTCGTCGCGGTACTTGACGTTGAACCGCGGGTCGAACTCCTTGATCCAGGAGTACTCCAGCTGGAGCGCCTCGACCTCGGTGCCGACCACGGTCCACTCCACCGAGGCGGCGGTGGTGACCATGGTCGCGGTGCGCGGGTGCAGGCCGGCCAGGTCCTGGAAGTAGGACGACAGGCGCGGCCGCAGGCTCTTGGCCTTGCCGACGTAGATGACCCGGCCGTGGGCGTCGCGGAACCGGTAGACGCCCGGGGAGACCGGGATCGCGCCGGGCGCCGGGCGGTAGGTGCTCGGGTCAGCCATGGGTCCACCGTACCGACTGGGGGCGGGGCCGCGGAGGGGTGATCGACGGGGAGGGGATCAACTGCTTCAGCTCGGGGTCACCTTGAGGTTTCCGCCCTCGACCGTGACGGTGTAGGCGGGCAGCGGGGAGGGGGCCGGGCCGTCCTGCACGGAGCCGTCGGCGATGCCGAAGCGGCTGCCGTGGCAGGGGCACTGGATCTGCTGGTTCTTCACCTGGTCCACGACGCAGCCGGCGTGGGTGCACTTGGCGCTGAAGGCCTTGTACTGGCCGGCGGCCGGCTGGGTCACCACGATCTTCTGCTCGCGGAACACCGTGCCGCCGCCCTCCGGCACGGCCGAGGCCGGGCCGAGGTCCACCGGGGTCTTGGCGGCGCTGCCGGTGCCGGTGGAGGACGAGGAGCTGCAGCCGGTGACGGCCACCGTGCCGCCGGCCGCCAGCACGGCCGCGGCCCCGCAGAGCAGGGTGCGGCGGGAGGCGGTGGGGCTGGTCTCGGGGGCCTCGGACATCGGTGCGCTCCTACGGTTCGCTGCTGCGGGGGACCACGGAAGTCTATGCGGCGCCGGCCCCGCCGCTCCGGGGACTCCCGCTGTTCGGCGGGCCCGGGGCGGCGGGGCGGGGGATGTTCGTCCGCCGCTACTTCTTCGCGGCGGCGGCGCGCTTGCGCGGTGCCGCCTTCTTCGCCGGGGCGGCGGCCGGGGCGTCCGCGAAGTCGCTCGGCAGGATGTCCCGCAGGAACTTGCCGGTGTGGCTGTCCGGGACTGCGGCGATCTGCTCGGGGGTGCCCTCGGCGACCACCGTGCCGCCGCCGGAGCCGCCCTCGGGGCCCATGTCGACGACCCAGTCGGCGGTCTTGATCACATCGAGGTTGTGCTCGATGACGATCACCGTGTTGCCCTTGTCGACCAGCCCGCTGAGCACCTTGATCAGCTTGCTGATGTCCTCGAAGTGCAGACCGGTGGTCGGCTCGTCCAGCACGTAGACCGTCCGCCCGGTAGAGCGCTTCTGCAGCTCCGAGGCGAGCTTGACGCGCTGCGCCTCGCCGCCGGAAAGCGTCGGCGCGGACTGGCCGAGCCGGACGTAGCCGAGGCCGACGTCGTTGAGCGTCCTGAGGTGCCGGGCGATCGCCGGGACGGCCTCGAAGAAGGCGAGCGCCTCCTCGATCGGCATGTCCAGCACCTCGGCGATGGACTTGCCCTTGTAGTGCACCTCCAGCGTCTCCCGGTTGTACCGGGCACCGTGGCAGACCTCGCACGGGACGTAGACGTCCGGCAGGAAGTTCATCTCGATCTTGATGGTGCCGTCGCCCGAGCAGTTCTCGCAGCGGCCGCCCTTGACGTTGAACGAGAACCGGCCGGGCAGGTAGCCGCGGACCTTGGCCTCCTGGGTCTCCGCGAAGAGCCGGCGGACGTGGTCGAACACCCCGGTGTAGGTGGCCGGGTTGGAGCGCGGCGTGCGGCCGATCGGCGACTGGTCGACGTGCACCACCTTGTCCACCTGGTCGGTGCCGGTGATCCGGGTGTGCCGGCCGGGCACGCTGCGGGCGCCGTTCAGCTCCCGGGCGAGGTGGGTGTAGAGGATGTCGTTGACCAGCGTCGACTTGCCGGAGCCGGAGACGCCGGTGATCGCGGTGAAGGTCCCGAGCGGGAAGCCGACCGTGACGTCCTTGAGGTTGTGCTCGCGGGCGCCGTGGACGGTCAGCTGGCGCTTCTTGTCCCGCTCGCGGCGGGCGGCCGGGATCGGGATGGACCGCTTGCCGGAGAGGTACTGGCCGGTCAGCGACTCCTTGTTGCCGAGCAGCTGCTTCAGCGAACCGGAGTGCACCACCTTGCCACCGTGCTCGCCGGCGCCCGGGCCGATGTCGACCACCCAGTCCGCGGTCTTGATGGTGTCCTCGTCGTGCTCGACGACGATCAGGGTGTTGCCGATGTCGCGCAGCCGCACCAGCGTCTCGATCAGCCGGTGGTTGTCCCGCTGGTGCAGGCCGATGGACGGCTCGTCCAGCACGTAGAGCACGCCGACCAGGCCGGAGCCGATCTGGGTGGCCAGCCGGATGCGCTGGGCCTCGCCGCCGGACAGGGTGCCGGCCGCGCGGTCGAGCGACAGGTAGTCCAGGCCGACGTCGACCAGGAAGCGCAGCCGCTCGTTGACCTCCTTGAGGACCCGCTCGGCGATCTGCTTGTCCCGGGCGTTGAGCTTCATCGCGCCGAGGAACTCGGCGCAGTCGGCGATCGACATCGAGGAGACGTCGGCGATCGACTTGTCCTCGACGGTGACCGCGAGCACCACCGGCTTGAGCCGGGTGCCCTGGCACGTCGGGCACGGCACCTCGCGCATGTAGCCCTCGAAGCGCTCGCGGCTGCTGTCGCTCTCCGCCTCGGTGTGCCGGCGCTGGATGAACGGGACGGCGCCCTCGAAGCCGGTGCTGTACGAGCGCTCGCGGCCGAAGCGGTTGCGGTAGCGGACCTGCACCTGGTGCTTGTGCCCGTGGAGCAGCGCCTTCTTGGCGCGGGCGGGCAGCCCGGCCCAGGGGATGTCGGTGCGGAAGCCGAGCTCCTCGGCGAGCGCGTCGATCAGGCGCTGGAAGTACTCCTTGGCGTGCCCGGCCGACCACGGGTGGATCGCGCCCTCGTCCAGCGAGCGCTCCGGGTCCGGCACGACCAGCTCCGGGTCGACCTCCATCCGGTTGCCCAGGCCCGAGCAGTCCGGGCAGGCGCCGAACGGCGAGTTGAAGGAGAACGAGCGCGGCTCCAGCTCCTCGAACGACACGTCGTCGTACGGGCAGTAGAGGTGCTCGGAGTACATCCGCTCGCGCTCGGGGTCGTCCTCGGGGAGGTCGACGAAGTCGAGCACGACCATGCCGCCCGACAGCCGCAGGGCCGTCTCCACCGAGTCGGTGAGCCGCCGCTTGGCGCTCTCCTTGACGGTCAGGCGGTCGACGACCACCTCGACGGTGTGCTTCTCCTGCTTCTTGAGCTTCGGCGGCTCGGCGAGCTGGATCGTCTCGCCGTCCACCCGGGCGCGGGAGTAGCCCTTGGACTGGAGGTCGGCGAAGAGGTCGACGAACTCGCCCTTGCGCTCGCGCACCACCGGGCTGAGCACCTGGAACCGGGTGCCCTCGGCGAGCTCGAGCACCTTGTCCACGATCGCCTGCGGCGACTGCTTGGCGATCGGGCGGCCGCAGTGCGGGCAGTGCGGCTTGCCGATGCGGGCGAACAGGAGGCGCAGGTAGTCGTAGACCTCGGTGATGGTGCCGACGGTCGAACGGGGGTTGCGGTTGGTGGACTTCTGGTCGATCGAGACGGCCGGGGAGAGGCCCTCGATGAAGTCCACGTCGGGCTTGTCCATCTGCCCGAGGAACTGACGGGCGTAGGAGGACAGCGACTCGACGTAGCGGCGCTGGCCCTCGGCGAAGATCGTGTCGAAGGCGAGCGAGGACTTGCCGGAGCCGGAGAGGCCCGTGAAGACGATGAGGGAGTCGCGGGGCAGGTCGAGCGAGACGTTCTTGAGGTTGTGCTCGCGAGCACCGCGGACGATGAGGCGGTCGGCCACTGCTTCTGGCGCCTTTCTCCGGGGCGAGACGGCTTGCGTGAGAGATCTGTACTTCTTCCAGGATGCGGCAGCCAGCCTATAGCTCAGACGTTCGAATCTCGACTCTGTCCAGTGGAGACCACCCGAACGAGTGAGGCCCGCCCCGGGACCGTCCGTACCCGGACCGAAAAAGCCCCTGCTCAGGGCCCGGATTCGGCGGTAGCGTCGACTGGTCAACGAGCGAAACCCCCGACGGGCAACGCTCCGCCTCCTGACAGAAGGCCGATATCGATGACCGACCCGCAGTCCGCCGCCGCCTCCGCCACCTCCTGGCTGAACCAGGTCGAGGAGAGCACCCAGCGCCTGCTGCAGACCGTCTCCGAGCTGAAGCCCGGGGCCGTCGCCGAGCCCTCCGCCCTCCCCGGCTGGACCCGCGGCCACGTGCTGGCCCACCTCGCCCGCAACGCCGACTCCCTGGTCAACCTGCTCGACGGCGCCCGCACCGGCACCGACATCCCGCAGTACGCCAGCAACGAGGCCCGCGACGGGGACATCGAGCGCGACGCGCCCCGCCCGCTGGACGTCCACCTCGCCGACCTGCGCGGCTCGCACGCCCGCTTCGCCGAGGCCGCCGCCAAGCTGCCCGCCGAGGCCTGGGAGGCATCGGTCAAGCACCGCAGCGGCTACGTCTTCCCGGCCTCCGACATCCCGCGCAAGCGCCTACTGGAGCTGGAGTACCACCACGTCGACCTGGACGCCGGCCACACCCCCGCGCAGTGGCCGACGGACTTCGCGGTAGCCGAGTTCCGCAACCTCGCCGCCAAGCTGGCCGGCGCCGACCTCCCCGCCGTCGAGCTGATCTCCGAGGACACCGAGGAGCACGGCGCGATCGGGTCGGGCACGGCTTCGCTGACCGTCCGGGGCCCCGTCCGCGCCCTCACCGCCTGGCTCTCCGGCCGCTCGGACGGCACCGGCCTGCGCCGCACCCCCGACACCGCGCTCCCCCAGCTTCCCCCGATGGGCTGACGGCGGGACGATGATCCTGACCCCTGAACTCGGACGAGGAGCGGACGGATGACGTACCACGGAGCGGTCAAGGTCGGCGGGCCGCCGGACGTGCGCGAGCTGGCCCACCTGATCATCACCAAGGTGGCCGTGGGCCCGTACGACAACAACGCCTACCTGCTGCGCTGCCGGGCCACCGACGAGCAGCTGCTGATCGACGCGGCCGCCGACGCCCCGGTACTGCTGGAGACCGTCGGGGACGAGCTGGAGACCGTGGTCACGACCCACCGGCACCACGACCACTGGGGCGCCCTCGCCGAGGTGGTCGCCACGACCGGCGCCCGCACCGCCGCGGGCGAGCACGACGCCGAGGGCATCGACGTCCCCACCGAACTGCTGCTCGCGGACGGCGACAAGCTCCGGGTCGGGGACGTCGAGCTCACCGTCCGCCACCTGGTCGGGCACACCCCCGGCGCGATCGTGCTGATCTACGACGACCCGCAGGGCCACCCGCACGTGTTCACCGGCGACTGCCTCTTCCCCGGCGGCGTCGGCAACACCTGGGGCGACCCGGAGGCCTTCCGCACGCTCTTCCGGGACGTCAACGAGAAGATCTTCGACGTCCTCCCCGACGAGGCCTGGGTCTACCCCGGCCACGGCAACGACACCACCCTCGGCGCCGAGCGCCCGCACCTGGAGGAATGGCGCGAACGCGGCTGGTGACCATGTCCGGGCCGGCCGGTTCCCACCGGAGCCGACCGGCCCGGAAGCCGCCATCGGCCACCACTCCGCCCAAAACTGGAAGGGGCGTTCAAGGGGAGTCGAGCCGGGTAGCGTTCTGCCATGACGAACCGTGACTTCATCGTGGTCACCACCACTCATGACGACGAGACGAAGGCCCGCAACCTCGCGGCGGCGGTGGTGCGTGACCGACTGGCCGCATGTGCGCAGGTTTACCGCATCCAGTCCGTGTACTGGTGGGACGGCGAGGTCCAGGATGCCGCCGAGTGGCGGGTCGACTTCAAGACGCGTGCCGACCTTTCGGACCGCTTGGGCGCCCGCATCACAGAGTTGCACGACTACGACACCCCGGAGGTCGTAGGCGTTCCGGTAAGCACTGGCTCGAATGCGTACCTGGACTGGGTGAACGCGGAGACGAGCGCGGAGTAACCGGCTACGCCAAGGCAGCCCGGATCTCTGCCCGGAGGTCACGGGCCGCTGTCGTCTCCGGGAGTCGATCGGCGAGTGCGGACAGTCGGACTCGGCCCATCATGGTCTCGCTCGCTACCGTCGCGGCGAGGGCCCGCCGACCGATCTCTACGGCCTGGTCGACGGCGCCAGCGGTCAGGTATCCGGCCGCAACGTCGCCGAGCACCGCGACGCGAACCTTTCGGTCGTCCTCGCCCAGGTCGGACAACGTCTGATCAGCTGCGGCCCCGAGACCCTGATGCCGGAGACGGGCGTACGTAGAGACCTGCATCGAGCCGAGCCTGGCCCGCCCGAAGAAGGACATCCAGGCAGCGGCGGTCGCAGGGTCGGCATAGTCGAAGGCAGTTTGGGCGCGGTCGAGCGCACACACCGCAGACTCCCTGTCATTGGCAGCTGCGGCTTCCTCGGCCTCCCGCGCGGCGAGCCATGCCCGGGCCGCCGCGTGGTCGCGGCCACGCACGTGTTCCTGCGCGGCTGCCAGCATCGGCCGCGCCTGATTGGGTGCAACGCCGTACGAGGCGTACCCCAGCACCAGGGCATGCAGGGGGCCGTGCCCGGACCAGTCGGCGGCCATCCGGGCAGTGCGGTAGTACTCCTTCGCCCGCTCATAGTCGCCCAGGTCCCAGCAGGTCCAACCGGCCAGCGCAGCCGTCTCCCCCGCTGCGATGGTCAACGCTGTTCGGTACGTGCCCGCGTTTGGCAGGACAGCGGTGATCGTGTCCAGGTGTGCGGACAACCGAGTCGCGAGTAGCCGGGACGGGGTGTGCTCCTCGACGCCGAACATGCTCGCGGTGATGTCCTCCAGGTGGGTCACCGTTGCTTGATCGACGCCGCTGCCGTCCAGTGCAGCGGCCAGCCGTCCCCACGGCTCGATCGCCACGACTCGCGTCGTCGTGCGCCGGGCCCATATTCGCCCGGCGAAACAGCCGCTCAAGGGAGCCCCCGATGAATGCCCGACAGCTCAACATCCCCGGGACCTTCGCCTTCGAGCCCAACGCGCACTACGACACCCGGGGTGAACTCCGGGAGTTCTTCCGGGAAGACGACTTCCGGACCGCCACCGGCATGGTGTTCCACCTCGCCCAGGCCAACACCGTTACGTCCCGGCTCGGCGCACTGCGCGGCATCAGCGTCGCCACCGCTGGCCAGGCAAAGTACATCACCTGCACCGGCGGGGCGGTCCTGGACGCATTGGTCGACCTGCGGACCGGATCGCCCACCTTCGGCACCTGGCACCTGGCGCACCTCGACGCCGAGCGGCTCACCGCGCTGTACGTGCCGCCCGGCGTCGGCCATGCCACCTTCGCCCTGGCGGACCGCTCCTGCGTCACCTATCTGCTGAACGAACTGCACCATCCCGAACAGTTCCTGTCGATCGACCCTCTCGACGCGGACCTCGCCATCGGGTGGCCACCCGAGCCGGCCGCCATCGTCGCGGGCAGCAACCTCAGCTTCGCCGAGGCCCGCGACCGGGGCCTTTTGCCCGGCTACACCGACGGACCACTGCCACACCTCACCCAGATTGGTGGCCCTTAATGGAAAACATCCTGATCACCGGCGGCGCCGGGTTCATCGGATCGCACTTCGCCCGCCGCCTCGTCGACGCCGACGACGTCGCCAAGGTGACCGTCCTGGACTCCCTCACCTACGCGGGCAACCTCGGCAGCCTCGCCGGCATCACCGACTCGAAGAAGTTCACCTTCGTCCAGGGCAGCATCCTCAACCGCGCCATGGTCGACGCCCTGATGGAGACCCACGACGCGGTGGTCCACTTCGCCGCCGAGTCGCACGTGGACCGGTCCCTCACGGACGCCGGGAACTTCGTCTCCACCAACGTGCTGGGCACCCAGACCCTCCTCGACTCGGCCCGCCGCATCGGCACCCGTAAGTTCGTCCACATCTCGACCGACGAGGTGTACGGCTCGCTGCCGACCGGCACGGCGTTCGAGACCGACCCGCTGCGCCCCACCGTGCCCTACTCGGCGTCCAAGGCCGCCTCCGACATGATCGCCCTGGCCTACCACTCCAGCTACGGCGTGCCGGTGTGCGTGACCCGCTCCTCCAACAACTACGGGCCCCGCCAGTTCCCGGAGAAGCTCATCCCGTTGTTCGTCACCAGGCTGCTGGCCGGCGAGAAGGTCACCATTCACGGCAACGGCGAACACATCCGGAACTGGCTGCACGTCACCGACAACTGCGCCGGGGTGGAGCTGGTGCTCCACAAAGGCATCCCCGGCGAGGCGTACAACATCGGCGGTGGCACCGACCTGACCACGATCGAGCTCACCGGGATGCTCCTGCGCGAGACCGGCGCGAGCTGGGACCAGGTCACCTACGTGCCGGACCGGGCCGCCAACGACGTCCGGTACTCGATGGACTGGTCGAAGCTCGCCCAGCTCGGCTACAAGCCCCAGCAGGACCTGGCGGCCGGCATCGCCGAGACCGTGGACTGGTACCGCCGCAACCCGGACTGGTGGGACACCGCCGCGACCGCGCGGGCCGCCACGTGAAGGGCCGGACCGTGGAGACCTCCAACCCGGCGGAACCTCGACGCATCGTGGTGACCGGCGTCGGCGGTGCGCCCGGCCTCGACCTGGCGCTCACCCTCCGCAAGCTCGGGCACGAAGTGATCGGCACCGACTCCAATCCCCTCGCGCCGGGCCTGCTTGCCCCTGGCATCACCGCCCGCACCATCACCCGCGCCGACAGCCCGCTGTTCGCCGCCGACTTGATGGAGCTGGTGCACGGCCTCAAGCCGGACGCCCTGCTGTGCTGCGTCGAAAACGAGCTACCCCAACTGGTCCACCTGCGCGGCCACCTCCAGCGCGCGGGAGTCCGCACGTGGCTGCCCGACATGGCCACCGTCACCGCCGCAGGCGACAAGTGGGCCTTCCACCGGGCAATGGTGGGCAGCCGGGTGCCCACACCCGCAACCTGGCTGCCCGACCAGACCGACGAGATCCCCGAGGGGACTGATCTGGTCGTCAAACCGCGCCGGGGCCAGGGCTCCAAGAACGTCCACTTCTGCCACACCCGCGAGCAGGCCCGCGTGCTGTGCGAGCTGGTGCCTGATCCGATCGTCCAACAGCGCATCCCCGGAGTCGAGTTTTCCGCCGACTGTCTGGTGGACCACAACGGCCGCGCCTCGGTGGTGCTGCGCCGTCGTCTGATGGTCCAGGCCGGCATGTCGGTGGTCGCCGTGACGATCGACGACGCCGAGGCCACCAAGCGCGTCACCGAGGCGATCCGGGCGATCCGCGCAACCGGCCCGGTCGACGTCCAGGGCTTCATCACCGAAGGCTCCGACCCTCGCGTTGTCATCACCGAGATCAACTCCCGGCTCGCCGCCGGGTTCCTGCTCTCCGAGGAAGCCGGAGCCAACTTGGTCGAGCAAATTGTGAACGGGCTCTTCCAGAGGGCGATCGACCACCGGCGGCTGTCCTACCGCAGCGGCACCTTCCTCACCAAGTACGTCGCCGTGATGTCCACCGAACCCCGTGCCGTCCCCGACACGGCCTGACGAAGGAGGATCAGCCTTGACCCAGACCCAGACCCAGACCCCGCCTCCCGGCGTCGAGCGCAACGCCGCCCCGCTCGTGCACGGCACCGAGGCCGACGCACTGGCCGCCGTCCTGCCCGGCGGCCAGTGGGGACACGGCCCAGCCACCGACCAATTCGAGGCCGGCGTCGCCGACCTGATCGGCGTGAACGACGCCGTCGCCGTGAACTCCGGCACCACCGCGCTCCACCTCGCGCTGCGCTCGGTCGGCATCGGCCCCGGCGACGACGTCATCGTCCCCTCGCTCACCTTCTGCGCCAGCGTCCAGGCCATCACCTGGAACGGCGCCTCTCCCCGCTTCGCCGAGATCGACCCCGACACGCTGGCCGTCACGGCGGACACCGTGCTGGAAGCCCTGACGCCGCGGACCAAGGCCGTGATGCCCGTGCTGTACGGCGGCCGGGCCGTTGACCTCTCCCCGATCCGCGACGAACTGGCCCGGCGCGGCATCCAGATCGTCGAGGACGCCGCGCATGCTTTCGGCTCCCGCCACGCGGACGGGACCATGGTCGGCGCCGTTCCGGGCGTGCTGACCTGCTTCTCGCACGACCCCATCAAGAACCTCACCACGGGGCAGGGTGGCACGATCATCCCCCGCAGCCGGGCGGAGGCCGACGACCTGCGCAGCCTGCGCCTGTTCGGCATCGTCCAGTCCAAGGACGCCCGAGCCTCACTGACCTCCTATGAGGTCCAGGGCCTCGGGATGCGCTTCGACATGTCCCAGCTGAACGCCGCGATCGGCCTCGCCCAGTTGGAGCACTTTACCGAGGTAGCCGCGCTGCGCCAGCACCTGTGGCGCACCTACCAGGCCGAGCTGGACGGCTTGGACGGCGTCCAGCTGGTCGACGTGGACGTGACCAACACCGTGCCGTTCAACTGCGCGGTGCGCCTGAACCGCGGCCGGGACAAGGTCTTTGACTACCTGCGGGAGCGGAACATCGGCGTTGCCGTGCACTACCCGCCCAATCACACCCAGCCCGGCTTCTCCGCCTGGCGCCGCGATCTGCCGGTCACGGAAAGGGTCGCCAACCAGATTCTCGGCCTGCCGTTCCACCCCGCCATGACCTACGACAGCGCCCGCTACGCGGTTGCCGCGCTCGCCGAGGCAATCAAGGCCACCGCGTGACCGACACCAAGGAGTCGAAGATGAGCGATGACCAGTTCCGGCACCCGAAGCGCCACCGCATCCTGGTGGTCTGCCTGGGCAACCACAACCGCTCGCCGATCGCCGCCGCGGTGCTCGCGCACATCGGCGGCCAGAAGGTCGAGGTGCGCTCGGCCGGCCTGCGCGAGCGCCATGTCGGGGGCCCGGCACACAGCAACGCGATCCGGGCCGCCGGGGAGGCCGGGTACGACATCCGCGACCACCGTGCGGTCAAGGTCAACCGTCGCATGCTCGACTGGGCCGACGTGGTGCTGGCCATGGACCATGCCGTCCTCGCCGAGCTCCTGGCCATGACGGACGGCACCCCGGATGAGCCGAAGCTCGGCCTGTACATCTCGGGCGAGGACGTGTTCGACCCCTGGGAGGGCGACTACACGGCGTACCAGTCCTGCGTGGCCGTCATCCAGGCGGGCGCCGTCCGGCACCTGCTGGACCTGGGCGCCTAGCGGTCCACGACCGACAGCAGCACGTCCACCAGCCGGTCGGCGGCGTCCGGACGGCCGTGCTCGGCGGCCCGCCGCGCGATGTCCGCGCGGCGGGCCGGGTCGGTCAGCAGCGGGCCGATCGCGGCCCGCAGGGTGTCCGGAGTGGCGTGGCCGAGCAGCGCGACCGCCGCGCCGGCGTCGACCAGGTGGCGGGCGTTGTGTTCCTGCTCGTTCCCGGCCGATGTCGCCAACGGGATGAACACCGCCGCCCGGCCCAGGGCGGTCAGCTCCGCCAGCGTCCCCGCGCCGCTGCGCGAGACCACCACGTCCGCCAGGGCGAGCACGTCGGGCAGCTCCGGGCCGACGAAGCCGGTCACCAGGTACCGGCCGCGCAGGTACTCCGGTAGCAAGGCCGCGCGGTCGCGCAGGTCGGTCTCGTGGCTGGGGCCGCACTGGTGGATCACGTTGGCGTGGCCGAGCAGCCACGGCAGGATCTCGCTGACCAACCCATTGATCTGCTGGGAACCCTGCGCGCCGCCGGTGACGTACACGGTCGGCCGGGAGCGGTCGAAGCCCCACAGGCCGAGCGCCTGAACCGCCTTGTCCGGCTGGCCGATCAGCACCTCGGGGCGCACCGGGTTGCCGGTGACCACGGCGGCGGCTCGGGCACCCTCGGGCAGGAACTCCAGCGTGGACTCGGAGGAGACCGCGACGCGGGTCGCCATCCGGGCCAGGGCCCGGTTGCCCAGGCCGAGCCGGACAGTCTGCTCGTGAACGACCAGCGGCCGGTGACACAGCCGGGCGGCCATCCCGACCGGCACCGCGACGTAACCGCCGGTGCCAAGGACCACATCCGGATCGAAGGCTGCGACCGCAGAGCGGGCCTGGGCGACACCGAGGGGGACGCGCCCCATGTCCTTCACGTTGGCGGGCGACACCAGCTTGAGCGGGTTGGCGCTGCGCCGGATCTTCCCGGTGGCGACGGTCCTGAACGGGATGTTCTCGGCGGCGGCCACCTTGGTCTCAAGACCGGTGGCAGTGCCGATCCACAGCACGTCCAAGGCGCCTCCGGCCTCGCTGAGCCGGGATCGCAGGGCACGGATCGCGGTGAGGGCCGGATAGGTGTGCCCGCCCGTTCCACCACCGGTGACGATCAGCCGAAGGGGCCGTCCAAGGTGGCAGACGAGAGCGCTGGCGTCGCGATTCACTCCTGGAACATACCAGTCCCCGAGGGCCGTTCGGCGCACCAGATCTGACAAGCCGTCAGACTCGGATGTGTAACTTACTGCGACCAAGCCACCGGCCGGCCAGTCGAGACCGCCGACGTCGTCCTACTCGGCTCGCGATGGGTCGCCGAGTACGGTCGCCGCCCACAGAGCTGAGCCCCGCCGCCGGATGACGCATCCGGCGGCGGGGGCCCCGATCCGTACTATGCCGATCAGGCGTCGAGCTTCTCCTGCTCGCGCTCGGCCAGGGCGGCGGCCTTCTTGGAGGCCCGCAGACTGGTGAAGGTGGTGACGGCCAGGACGACGACGATGAAGCCGAGGGAGACCGGGATGCCGATCTCCGGGGCCCAGCTCGCGCCGGCTTCGTGGGCGGCGTGCAGCACCAGCTTCACGCCGATGAAGCCGAGGATCACCGACAGGCCGTAGCTCAGGTGGACCAGCTTCTTCAGCAGGCCGCCGATCAGGAAGTACAGCTGGCGCAGGCCCATCAGGGCGAAGGCGTTGGCGGTGAAGACGATGTACGGGTCCTGGGTGAGGCCGAAGATGGCCGGGATCGAGTCCAGGGCGAACAGCACGTCGGTGGTGCCGATCGCCAGCATGACGATCAGCATCGGGGTGATCAGCCGGCGGCCGTGCTCCCGGACCAGGAGCTTGGTGCCGCGGTAGTCCTCGGTGGCCGGGAAGCGCCGGGTGATGGACTTGAGCAGGCGGTTCTCCTCGAACTCCTCGTCCTCCTCGTCGGCGCGGGCCTCCTTGATCAGCTTCCAGGCCGTCCAGATCAGGAAGGCGCCGAAGAGGAAGAACACCCAGGAGAACTGCGCCACCAGCGCCGCGCCGCCGGCGATGAAGCCCGCCCGGAGCACCAGCGCGATGATCACACCGAACATCAGCACGCGCTGCTGGTAGATCCTCGGCACCGCGAACTTGCCCATGATCAGGATGAACACGAAGAGGTTGTCGACGCTGAGCGACTTCTCGGTGATGTAGCCGGCGAAGAACTCACCCGCCGGCTGCCCGCCGGAGTGCCACCAGAGGAACCCGCCGAAGAGCACCGCGAGCGCGACCCAGACGGCCGTCCAGATCCCGGCCTCCTTGATCGAGACCTCGTGCGGCTTGCGCCCGCCGATGAAGAAGTCCGCCACGATCAGTGCGATCAGCACACCGATCGTGGTGGCCCACATGGTCACGGAAACGTCCATTACTGCTCCTCCGGCAGCTAGGCGAGACAGGTCGTCACTGCCGGAGGTCTCTTCCGCCCATCGGGCCAGCGCCCCGGGGTGCCGCGACGGGCACCCGTGATGACGGGGTCGGCTGTCGAGGAATACTCCCCTCCGCTGCCATCGAGAGTAACAGGGAAGGCAAAGAAAGGTAAAGAAGGTAAAGGGCCGTCAGGGTTCGACGGTCAGAGGAACGGCTCGATCGCGGGCAGCAGGTCCTGGAAGGTGCGCCCCTTCGCCGGGGCGCCGATCGCCTGCATCGCCCAGCCGCCGTCGGAGCCGTCCCGGAACACCTTGGCCATGATCTGCCCGGTGTGCGGCCCGCCGCCGGCCAGCTCGTAGCGGGCCAGCTCCAGCCCGGTGGTCTCGTCCACCAGGCGGCAGTGCGCCCGCTGCACCTCGGCGAAGGTCTGCCCGGTGTACGAGCTCACCGTGAACACCACCTGGGTGATGTGCGCCGGCACGTGCACCAGGTCGACCAGGATCGCCTCGTCGTCCTCCTGTCCCGAGCCGCCCTCCAGGTTGTCCCCGGTGTGCCGGACGGAGCCGTCGTTGCTCTCCAGGTGCTGGAAGAACACCACGTCGGACGGGGTCTTCTCGGCGTACAGCAGCGCCGAGGCGTCCAGGTCGATCGTCCTGGTGCGGCTGCCGAACAGGCCCCGCTTGGGGGCGGCCTGCCAGCCGAGGCCCATCCGGACCACGGTCAGGGCGGCGCCCGGCCCCTTCTGGAGGCTGACCCGCTGCCCCTTGGCAAGGTTCACCGACACGACGTTGTCCTCTCTGCCGGCCACGCGGTCGATACCGCCCGGCCCCCGTGGAACACCCCGTCGCCGTCCCCCGGCTGAGGCCCCCTCTGCATACGGCCCGCGCCCGTCCCATGAGCGCGATGCCGCAGGCCAGCCTAGGCCCTGCGACACCCCGACCTCCCCAGGGTTTCCCCGTTTGTGGCAAGGCTGAGACACCGCCGGGCTTGACCGGTGCCATTCCGGCCAAGCCCGGGCGGTCCCTCACGACACGCCCTACGCCACACCGGCCTCGCGCATCTGCCGCAGCTCCTTCTTCAGCTCCTTGACCTCGTCGCGCAGCCGCGCCGCGACCTCGAACTGCAGATCGGCGGCGGCCGTGTGCATCCGGTCGGTCATCTCCTGGATCAGGTCCGCCAGCTCGGCGGCCGGCAGGGACTTGGCGGGCTTGCGCTCCGCACCCAGCGACGGCACCGGGGCCTTGCCCTTGCCCTGGCCGCGGTAGCCGGTGGAGAGCAGCTCGTCGGTGTCCACGTCCTCGCGGGCGAGGGTGTCCAGGATGTCGCCGATCTTCTTCCGCAGCGGCTGCGGGTCGATCCCGTGCTCCTTGTTGTAGGCCTGCTGCACGGCCCGGCGGCGGTTGGTCTCGTCGATGGCCTTCTCCATCGCCGGGGTGATCTTGTCCGCGTACATGTGGACCTGGCCGGAGACGTTGCGGGCCGCGCGGCCGATCGTCTGGATCAGCGACGTGCCGGAGCGCAGGAAGCCCTCCTTGTCCGCGTCCAGGATCGCCACCAGCGACACTTCGGGCAGGTCCAGGCCCTCGCGCAGCAGGTTGATGCCGACCAGCACGTCGTACCTGCCCGCCCGCAGCTCGCGCAGCAGCTCCACCCGGCGCAGGGTGTCCACGTCGCTGTGCAGGTACCGGACCCGGATGTCCAGGCCGAGCATGTAGTCGGTGAGGTCCTCCGCCATCTTCTTGGTCAGCGTGGTGACCAGCACGCGCTCGTCCCGTTCCACCCGCTTGCGGACCTCGTGCACCAGGTCGTCGATCTGGCCCTCGGTCGGCTTGACGATCACCTCGGGGTCGATCAGACCGGTCGGGCGGATGATCTGCTCGACCTGGCCGTCGCCGCGCGACAGCTCGTACGGGCCGGGCGTCGCCGACAGGTAGACCGTCTGGCCGGTCCGCTCCAGGAACTCCTCCCACTTCAGCGGGCGGTTGTCCATCGCGGACGGCAGCCGGAAGCCGTGCTCGACCAGCGTGCGCTTGCGCGAGGCGTCGCCCTCGTACATCGCGCCGATCTGCGGGACGGTGACGTGCGACTCGTCGATGACCAGGAGGAAGTCCTCCGGGAAGTAGTCGAGCAGGGTGTTCGGCGGGGAGCCGGGCTCGCGGCCGTCGAAGTGCATCGAGTAGTTCTCGACGCCCGAGCAGGTGCCGATCTGGCGCAGCATCTCGATGTCGTAGGTGGTGCGCATCCGCAGCCGCTGGGCCTCCAGCAGCTTGCCCTGCTTCTCCAGCCTGGCGAGCGTCCCTTCCAGCTCCTGCTCGATGCCGGTGATCGCGCGCTCCATGCGCTCGGGGCCGGCCACGTAGTGCGAGGCGGGGAAGACGTAGACCGAGTCGTCCTGGCTGATGATCTCGCCGGTGAGCGGGTGCAGGGTGTACAGCGCCTCGATCTCGTCGCCGAACATCTCGATCCGGACGGCGAGCTCCTCGTACACCGGGAAGATCTCGATGGTGTCGCCGCGCACCCGGAAGGTGCCGCGCGAGAACGCGACGTCGTTGCGGGCGTACTGGATGTCCACGAAGCGGCGCAGCAGCACGTCCCGGTCGATCTCCTGGCCGACCTTGAGCGGCACCATCCGGTCCACGTACTCCTGCGGGGTGCCGAGGCCGTAGATGCAGGAGACGGACGCGACCACGACCACGTCCCGCCGGGTGAGCAGCGAGTTGGTCGCCGAGTGGCGCAGCCGCTCGACCTCCTCGTTGATCGAGGAGTCCTTCTCGATGTAGGTGTCCGTCTGCGGGACGTACGCCTCGGGCTGGTAGTAGTCGTAGTACGAGACGAAGTACTCGACCGCGTTGTTCGGCAGCAGCTCGCGGAACTCGTTCGCCAGCTGAGCGGCCAGCGTCTTGTTCGGCGCCATCACCAGGGTGGGCCGCTGCAGCTTCTCGATCATCCAGGCCGTGGTGGCCGACTTGCCGGTACCGGTGGCACCGAGCAGGACGACGTCCTTCTCCCCTCCCCTGATCCGCCGCTCCAGCTCGGCGATCGCCGCCGGCTGGTCACCGTTCGGCTGGAAGGGGCTGACGACCTCGAAGGGCGCCACGGACCGCTCAATACTCGTGATGGGACGCACGACTCCACCGTACGACCCACCACTGACAGCCGGGGCCTACTTGGCGCTGTCGCGGGCGAGGGCGACGAGGCGGGAGACGGCGCGCAGGTACTTCTTGCGGTAGCCGCCGCGGAGCATGTCCTCGGGGAAGACCTGGTCGAAGGGGATGCCGGAGGCGGTGACGGGGAGCTCGCGGTCGTACATGCGGTCGGCCAGGACGACCAGGCGCAGGGCGGTGGACTGGTCGTCCACCTGGCGCACGCCGCGCAGGCAGACGGCGGTGACGTCGTCCAGCAGGGCGCCGTAGCGGCTGGGGTGGACGGCGGAGAGGTGGGCGAGCAGGGCGTCGAAGTCGTCCAGGGAGGCGCCGGGGGTGCGGGCGGCGGCGGCTTCGACGGCCTCGTCGGTGTACGGCGGCGGGGCGTCGGGCAGGCCGCGGTGGCGGTAGTCCTGGCCGTCGATCCGCAGCGGGCGGAAGTGCGCGGACAGGCCCTGGATCTCGCGCAGGAAGTCGGCGGCGGCGAAGCGGCCCTCGCCGAGCTTCTCCGGCAGGGTGTTGGAGGTGGCGCACAGCTTGACGCCGGCGTCGACCAGGCGGCCGAGCAGGGTGGAGACCAGCACGGTGTCGCCCGGGTCGTCCAGCTCGAACTCGTCGATGCAGAGCAGCTTGTGCCCGGAGAGGGTCTGGACGGCCTGCTGGAAGCCGAGCGCGCCGACCAGGTTGGTCAGCTCGACGAAGGTGCCGAAGGCCTTGGGGCCGGGGGCGGAGTGCCAGAGCGAGGCGAGCAGGTGGGTCTTGCCGACGCCGTAGCCGCCGTCGAGGTAGACCCCGGCGGGGCCGGCGGGCGCGGGGGCGGAGCGGCGGAACCAGCCGCGCTTGGGCGCGGAACCGTTTCCTCCCGCGAGGGTGCCGGCGAACTGCTCCAGGACCTGGACGGCCTCGTACTGGCTCGGCTGGCTCTGGTCCGGGATGTACGACCCGAAGCTCACGCCGGCGAACCGGGGCGGCGGGACCATCTCGGCGACCAGCCGCTCGGCGGGGACGACGGGGCGGCGGTCGGTGAGCGCGATCGGGAAGCCGTCGGCGGCTATGGACTCGGTCGCGGTGTCGGGGCGGGAGGCTGCGGGCACGGTAGTAGAGGGTACGCCTGCTCCCCGCCGCCTCCGAACCGCCTCCGGACCGACCTCCCGGCCGCCTCCGGAGGGGCCCGCGGACGGCCCACGGTGGAACACTGAGGGCATGCAACAGTTGATCAGCCCGTTGGGTGAGCCGGTCGCCGATCCGGCCGCGCTGGAGTCGCTCGCCGCCGTGTACGCGTACCCCGAACAGGTGAATCGGGGCCTCCCCTGGCTGCGCGCCAACATGGTGGCCGGGCTGGACGGCGGGGCGAGGCTCGACGGCCTGTCCGAGGGGCTCTCCGGCGACGCCGACAAGCGGATCTTCGGGGTGCTGCGGGCGCTGTCCGACGTGGTGCTGGTGGGCGCGGAGACGGTCCGCGCCGAGGGCTACCGGCCGGCCCGGGCCCGCAAGGAGTTCGCGGCGGCCCGGGCCGCGGCGGGGCAGGCGCCGGCCCCGGCGATCGCGATCGTGACCCGCTCGCTGCAGCTGGACCTGACCGCACCGCTGTTCACGGAACCCCTGGTCAGAACGGTGGTGATCACCACCGAGGACGCCCCCGAGGAACGCCGCCGGGCGGTCGCCGAGGTCGCCGACCTGGTGCTCGCCGGCACCGGCTCGGTGGACCTGCGGGCGGGCGTGGCGGCGCTGGCCGAGCGCGGCTGGACCCGGCTGCTGACCGAAGGCGGCCCCCGCCTGCTGGGGCAGCTCGCGGCGGCGGACCTGCTGGACGAGCTGTGCCTGTCGCTCGCTCCGCTGCTCACCGGCGGCGACGCGCCGCGCATCCTCCACCGTGCGGAAATGCCTGACGTGCAGCGGATGCGGCTGGTCTCATTGATCGAGCAGAAAGGATTCCTTTTCACCCGTTACCTGCGTCACCTGGGTTCGGAATGACCCCGTGACCCCCCGCTCGTGATCCCGTTATGCGATGCCGGGGCCCGGGGGCCGGCCACTGGAAGGGACTCACGTGTTCAAGACGGTACTGATGATCGAAAAGGCTCTCTCCGACGCGGACGTGGAGCTCGTCACCACGCTCCACAGCGACGAGAAGGTCTCCTTCGTCGTCCTGATGCAGCCGCGCGGCAAGCAGGACGAACTGCTGCGGGCGCTCGACGACGTCGCCCTCGGCCACCTCGACAAGGTGGTGCACGAGCACGACGAGTCCGAGAACGCCCCGACCCTGGCCACCGAGTCGCTGGAGCACAGCCTGCGCCACCTGCGCTCGGCCGGGGCCGAAGCGGTGGGCGAGCTGGTCGAGGAGAAGCCGCTGGAGCGGCTGCGCGCGGTGGTCGACGAGCACCAGGCCGACGAGGTGGTGGTGCTCACCTCACCGCACTTCGTGGAGGAGTTCTTCCACCGCGACTGGGCCTCCCAGGCCCGGCACAAGGTGGGGGTCCCGGTGCTGCGGCTGTTCGCCAGCGACTCCTAGGGCCCCGGCTCCGCGCGCCGGTGGTGCAGAATCGTCCTTGCGGTCCGCCCGCGAGGACGGTTCCGGCGTCTGCGACGTTGCCGACGTCGGTGACCCAGGTGACGTCGACGCGCACCGAACCGTCCGCCCGACCTGTCTGCCCCCGCCCGTACGGAGCCACGCCTTGAACGACGCCGCGCACGACCTGCACGCCCCGCACTTCATCGGCATCGGCGGCGCCGGGATGTCCGGCCTGGCGAAGATCCTCGCAGTGCGCGGTGCCAGCGTCTCCGGCAGCGACTCCAAGGAGTCCGAGACCGTCCTCGCGCTGCGCGCCCTCGGCGCCACCGTGCACGTCGGCCACGCCGCCGAGCACGTGCCGGACGGCACCAGCAGCGTGGTCGTCTCCAGCGCGATCCGCAGCGACAACCCGGAGCTGGCCGCCGCCCGCGAGCGCGGCATCCCGGTGGTGCACCGCTCCGACGCGCTGGCCGCGCTGATGGGCGGCCGCCGCGCGCTCGCGGTGGCCGGCACCCACGGCAAGACCACCACCACCAGCATGCTCGCCGTCGCCCTCGGCGAGCTGGGCCTGGACCCGTCCTACGCGATCGGCGGCGACCTCGACACCCCCGGCTCCAACGCCCACCACGGCACCGGCGAGATCTTCGTCGCCGAGGCCGACGAGAGCGACCGCAGCTTCCACAAGTACGCGCCCGAGGTGGCGATCGTGCTCAACGTGGAGCTGGACCACCACGCCAACTACGCCTCGATCGACGAGATCTACGAGTCCTTCGAGACCTTCGTCGGCCGGATCGTCCCCGGCGGCACCCTGGTGGTCTCCGCCGACCACGACGGCGCCCGCGAGCTGACCTCCCGGGTGGCCGGCCGCGAGGGCCTGAACGTGGTGACGGTCGGCTCCGCCGAGGACGCCGACGTGCGGGTGCTCTCGGTCGTCGCCCGCGGCATGACCAGCGAGGTCACCGTCGTCCTGGACGGCTCCGAGCTGACCTTCACCGTCTCGGTGCCCGGCCGCCACTACGCCCACAACGCCGTCGCCGCGCTGGCCGCCGGCGTCGCGCTGGGCGTCCCGGCCGCCGACCTGGCCAAGGCGCTCGGCGCCTACACCGGCGTGCGCCGCCGCCTGCAGCTCAAGGGCGAGGCCGCCGGCGTCCAGGTGATCGACTCCTACGCCCACCACCCGACCGAGATGACCGCCGACCTGGAGGCGATCCGCGAGGGCCTGGACGGCGCGGGCCGGGTGCTGGTGGTCTTCCAGCCGCACCTGTTCAGCCGCACCCAGCAGCTCGCCGAGGAGATGGGCCAGGCCCTGGCGCTGGCCGACGCCTCGGTGGTGCTGGACATCTACCCCGCCCGCGAGGACCCGATCCCGGGCGTGACCAGCGAGCTGATCATCGACGCCGCCCGCCGGGCCGGCGCCGAGGTCACCGCCGAGCACTCCTTCGCCGCCGCCCCCGCCCTGCTGGCCGGCCTCGCCCGCCCGGGCGACCTGCTGCTCACCATGGGTGCCGGGGACGTCACCAACCTCGGACCCGAAATTCTTGAGCACCTCGCGAACGTTGCCTCCAACGTCTGACGTACCCCGACCGGGAGCCGTGATGAGCTACGAGATCGAGAAGTCCGAGGCCGAGTGGCGCGAGCAGCTCACCCCGCAGGAGTACCACGTGCTCCGCGAGGCGGGCACCGAGCGCCCGTTCACCGGTGAGTACACCGACACCAAGACCGTCGGGGTGTACGGCTGCCGGGCCTGCGGGGCCGAACTGTTCAGCTCCGAGACCAAGTTCGACAGCCACTGCGGCTGGCCGTCGTACTACGCGCCGCTGGCGGAGGACCGGGTCCAGTACATCGAGGACACCTCGCTCGGCATGCGCCGGGTCGAGGTGCGGTGCGCGCGGTGCGGCGGGCACCTGGGGCACGTCTTCGAGGGCGAGGGCTACGGCACGCCGACCGACCAGCGCTACTGCATCAACAGCATCTCGCTGACGCTCAGGCCGGCCGAGTAGTACCGGTCGCACCCGCACCGAGGCCCGGACTCCGCGGACGGAGTCCGGGCCTTCGCGCTGTCCGCTCGGCTGTCCGGCTCGGCTGTCCGGCTCGGTCACCCGCCTCGGCTACCCGGCAACCGGGTCGAAGCGGACCGGGAGGTGCACCAGGGCGCGGTGGAACGGGCCCGGCCGCCAGAGCAACTCCTCGGCGGGGGTGGACAGTTCGAGGTCGCTGAGGCGGCTGCCGAGCTGCTCGATCGCGGTGATCGCGATCAGCAGGGCCGGGTCGCGGGCCGGGCAGGCGTGCGGGCCGGCCGCCCAGGCCAGGTGGGCGCTCTCGCCACTGCGCAGCTCGCCGTCGCCGGTGGGCGGCGCGGCCTGCGAGTTGGCGGCCGCGTAGGAGACCAGCAGGAGGGTGCCGGCCTTGATCTCGCGGCCGTGGAAGGTGATGTCGTAGCGCGGGTAGTGGGCGGAGAGGTTGGCCAGCGGCGGCTCGTGCCACAGCACCTCGTCGATCGCCTGGTGGGCGGTCATCGCGCCGCCGAACAGCGAGCCGGCGTAGCGGGCGTCGGTGAGCAGGCGCAGCAGGGCGTTGCCGATCAGGTTGGTGGTCGGCTCGTGCCCGGCGATCATGGTCAGGCTGATCTGCCGGATCGCCTCGTCGTCGTCCAGCCCGACCGGGTGGGTGACGAACCAGGAGGCGAGGTCGTGCCGGGGGCGCTTGCGGCGCTCGGCGACCATGGCGGTGACCACCGCGAGGAGCTTCCCGTACGCGGCGCCCGCCTGCGCGCCGGACTCGATCAGCCCGGTGATCGCGGCGACCACATCCTCGTGCTGCTCCTCGGGCACCCCGAACCAGGTGGTGAGCACGGAGGCGGGCAGTCGGCGGGCGTACTCGGCGATCAGGTCGGCGCGGCCGACGGCGGCGAAGCGGTCGATCAGCCGGTGGGCGGTCTCGGCGACCTGGCGCTGCAGCCGGTGCGGCTCGAACAGGGCGAGGGCGTCGATGATCACGGCGCGGTAGCGCGCGTGCGTCTCGCCGTCGCTGAACAGGGCGGTCGGGCGGTAGCCGAGCATCGGCAGCAGCGGGGAGTCCGGCGGGACGGTCCGCTGCCAGGCGCGGGAGTCCTTGGAGAAGGTGTCGGTGTCGCGCAACAGGTCCAGCGCGGCCTGGTAGTCGGTGACCAGCAGGGCCTCGACGCCCGGCGCGATCTCCACCGGGGCGACCGGACCGTGCCGGCGCAGCCGCTCGTAGACCAGCTGGGGGTCGGCGGCGAAGACCGGGCCGTGGATCGGGGTCGGGCGGGTCTCGACGGTCATGGGCGCTCCTGGATGGCGGTGGAGGCGGCGGGCAGGGCGTCGAGGACGTGCTCGGCCAGCGCGATCAGCGCGTCCAGGCTGGCCTCCCGCTCACGGGCGTCGCAGAGCAGCAGGGGGGTGGCAGGGTGCAGGTCCAGGTGGGCGCGGAGCACCTCGACCGGGTGGACCGGCGCGTCCGGGAAGCAGTTGACGGCGACGGCGTACGGCAGGCCCTGCTCCTCGACCATGTCCATGATCTCGAAGGAGTCGGCCAGTCGCCGGGTGTCGGCGAGCACCAGGGCGCCGAGGGCGCCGCGGGCGATGTCCTGCCAGAGCGGGAAGAACCGGCGCTGGCCGGGGGTGCCGAACATGTAGAGCACGACGTTGCCGGGCAGGGTGAGCCGGCCGAAGTCCACGGCGACGGTGGTGGTGGTCTTCTCGGGCAGGCCCGCCAGGTCGTCCACCGGCCGTCCGGTCTCGGTCATCGCCTCCTCGGTGTGCAGGGTGGCGATCTCGGAGAGGGTGCGGATGAGCGTGGTCTTGCCGACCCCGAACGGGCCGGCGACCACCAGTTTCATCAGCGTCTGGTCCCGGTCGGGCAGGTAGCCCACCCGGTCACCGGAGCGCACGGAGTCCAACGAGGAGCCTCTCGACGATGGAGCGGTCGGTCTGCTGGGCGCGCGGGATCGGCGCGCGGGCGCGCAGGCAGCCCGCCTCGACCAGGTCGGCCGCGAGGAAGACGGTGGCGCTGACCGGCAGGCGCAGGTGCGCGGCGGCCTCCACCACGGTCAGCGCGCCGGGGCACAGCAGGTCCCAGAGCCGGCGGTGTTCGGGTTCGAGCCCGGTCGGCGGTTCGGCACGGTCGGCGAACAGGACGGTCAGCCGCTCGAAGCCCTCGCTGCCGGGGCGGCTGCGGCCGCCGGTGGCCAGGTAGGCGGGCACCATCCGCCTGCGGGGTGCGGCGGTCATGACCGGACGGTGTCGTCCTGCCGCCGGGACGGGCTCGCGAGCGCGCGGCCCAGGGCGGCGACCTGTACCTGCATCTGGTAGGACACGTTGCCGAGTTGGGCGTCCGGGGCGGTGAACACGGCGAGCGAGGTGTTCTCCCCGGCGGGGACGACGATGGCGTAGCCGAGGTCCGACTCCACCACGGTCTGGGCGAGCCGCGGCCGCTCGGTGTCGGTGAACGCGGTGGTGAAGGCGCGGGCGGCGGCGTGCACGGTGGCGGTCATCGCGGCGACCCGCTCGGCGGAGGCCCGCCCCAGGCCGTCCGAGGCGCCCTCGACCAGGCCGTCCCCGGTGGCGATGACCGCGTGCAGCACCCCCGGCAGCTCCAGCAGCGGGGTCAGCACCCACGAGATCTCGTCGGTGGCGGTCGGGCTGGGCGAGCTGCTCACTGCTCTGCTCCTTCTAAGGACGTCGGAAGGGTCGTCGGGCCGGTGCTGCGGTCGGCGGTGGTGTCGCCGGCGGTGCTCTTGCTGCCCTCGCGGGCGGGGTCCTCGCGAGCCGGGTCCTCGCGTACGGGGTCCTCGCGTACGGCGCTCTCGCGGGCGGCCTGCGCCACGGCGGCCCGGCCGGAGCCGGTGCCCTGCTGCAGCGCCTGCCAGCGGGCGGCGGCCCGCTCGGGCGTCCGGTCGGAGGCCGGGTCGGAGGCCCGGTCGGAAGCGGCGGCGGTCGCGGGCGCGCCCGGGTCCTCGGCGGCCAGCGGACGGCGGCGGCGCCGGGTGGGCAGTCCGGTGCCGTCCTCCACCGGGGAGCCGGCGGCCCCCGCCGCCTCCGCGGAGGCCAGGGGGTCCACCGTCGGGGCGCCCGCCGTCGCGCCGTCCGCGCCCGGGTCGGGCACCACGTGGATGGCCGGTGCCGGGTGCGGGCCCGGCTGGTGGTGGCGGTCGGCGAGCTGCGGCCCGCCCTGCTCGTCGGCGTCGCGCATCGGCGGGACGGCGGCGACGGTGGGCGCGGGGGCGGGTCCGGAGCCGGCCCGCAGCGGCAGCGGGGTGAGCACCGACAGCGGCTGTTCGTCGTCGACGACGGTCACCAGTCCGGCCGGGATCCGCAGGATGGTCCGCATGCCGCCGTACGGCGAGGGCTCGATGTGGCAGGCGAAGCCGTACTGGCGGGCCAGCTTGCCGATCACCGCGAAGCCGGTCTTGGGCGGGTTGCCGAGTTCGGTGAGCAGCAGGTCCGGCGGCCCGGCGAGCAGTCGGCGGGCGCGGCGCAGCTGGTCCTCGTCCATGCCGATGCCGCTGTCGTCGATGATCACCAGCGCGCCGCGGCCGGTCTGCTGGACGGTGACCGGGACGTCGGTCTCCGGGTGGGAGTAGGCGGTGGCGTTGGCGAGCAGTTCGGCGATGGTGACGGCGATCGGCTCGGCGGCCCGGGCGACCACCGCGAGCCGGTGCTCCCGCAGGTGGTTGGCAACCCTGATCCGGGCGTAGCCGGGCACCCGGGAGAGCGCGCCGACGACCACCTCGGCGAGCGGTGAGTCGGTGCGGGCCAGGCCCGGCCAGGCCTCGCAGAGCACGGCGACGGTCTGGATCCGGCGCAGCGCGACCTCGTTGCGGAAGTCGACCTCCAGCAGCCGGGGGTCGTCGTTGTCGTGCTGGAGCTGCTGGACCAGGCTCTGGATCTGGTAGAGCAGGGTCTGGATCCGGGAGGTGGCGCCGCGCATGGCGGCACGGGCGGCGGCGTCCACCCGTTCGCGTTCCTCGGCGAGGGCGGTGGCGGCGGCGTCCAGCACGGACTGCAGTGCCCGGACGGCTTCGGGGCCGACGGCCTGCGGGTCCAGCGGGCCGACCAGCGGGGCGTTGGCGTGGGTGAGCCGTACGGCGGTGGCGGCGACCCGCTCCCGGGCGAGGTGGCCGATCTCGGCGAGCAGCGCGGCGGCGTGCGCGTCGGCGGCGGCGAGGCGGCGATCGGCCTCATCGGCGCGGGTGGTCGCGACGGCGCCCTGCCGGTCGGCCTCCCGGGCGGCCTCCTGGGCCTCGCGGGTCGCGTCGTGCGCCTCGCGGGCGGCATCCTCGGCGGCGCGGGCGTGGCCCTCGGCCCGCCGGGCCTCGTCGGCGGCGCGCCGGGCGGTCTCCTGCGCCTCGCGCAGCTGCTGCTCGGCACGGGCGAGGCGGCCTTCGGCGACGCGGGCGCGCTCCTCGCCCCGGGTGAGCGCGGTCTCGGCGGCCGCCGCCCGGGCGACGGCCCCGGCCCGGCCGCGGGCGAGCACGGCCGCGGCCACGGCGGCGACCAGCGCCAGGGCGATCAGCGCGATCTGCGTCATCGGAGTCCTCGGGGTCCTCGGAGTGCGTGCGGGTCGGGCGAGCCGGGTCGGGCCGGGCGGATCAGGTCGGGCCGCGCTCCCGGGCGGGGGCGCGGGGTCCGTACGGGCGTCAGCCCTGGGCGGTGCGCGGGCCCGGGATCCGGGCGGCGTCCTCGGCCAGCTCCCGGGCGACCAGCGCGACCTGGCCCATGGCGTCCAGCGCGCCCGGCGCCGCCGAGCCGTCCAGGTGCCGGTACTCGGCCGCGACGGTGAGCACCAGCCGCTCGGGCAGGCCGAGTTCGGGGTGGCGCTGCTCGGCGATCACCCGCCGGGCGGCGTCCAGCGCGGGTATCCCGGCGGCGTGCAGGGTGTGGGCGCGCTCGCGGACGTAGGCGAGGTAGGCGATGTGCTCCCGGACGCCGTCGCGGTCGAGCACCGGGCCGTGACCGGGGACGAAGATCTCCGCTCCGGTGGCCAGGGCCTGCTCGCAGGCGCCGATGATGTTCTCCAACGGGCCGGCCCAGTGCGAGGGGTGGTCGCCGGGCTGCTCGGGCGTCGAGGAGAAGATGATGTCGCCGGTGAACACCGCGCGCTGGTGCGGGAGGTGGACCATCAGGTCGCCGCCGGTGTGGGCGGCGGGCAGGCTGGTGATCCGCACGGGGTGGCGTCCGACCCGCAGCTCAAGCTCGCCGGTGAAGACGGTGTCCGGGTGCACCGGCTCGGTGGTGGACCAGTCGAACCGCCCGAAGTGCTCCTTGAGGTAGCCGCCGAGCAGGGAGTCCGGGTCGCTGCCGGTGACGAGGGCGTGCTGCTGCTGGGGGGTGGGCTCCCAGTGGATGTGGTCCAGCGCCTCGCGGGTGGCGATCACCTCGGCGTCCGGGAGCACCCCCGCGCCCCACAGGTGGTCTCCGTTGGCGTGGGTGACGACCACTCGGTCGATCTCGACTCCGGTCGGCAGAAGCCGACGGCTCGCGGCGAGGAACTCCCCGGCCATCGAGGGGTCGTAGGGTGTGTCGATCCAGAGCGCGGTGGTCTCGGAGGCCAGCAGGCCGCAGTTGGCCAGGCCCCAGCCCCGCTTCGGGGGGAGCCACACGTACAGGTCCTCGGCAATCGCGCTCACGTTCGCACGGTTGATCGTCATGTGCGCGATTATGCCCATGATGGGTCGTGGGCGGGGTAAAACCTTTACGAACACCGGGAGTTCATGCCCCGGTCTCTCCCGGGCTGTCCGGATTCGCCCCGGATGGTCGAGACCAATTGTCTCATTGCTCGGGACGACTCGCGGACACCTCGCGCACCTCGCCCGCCCCGCCCGCCTCGCGCACCTCGCCCGCCCCGCCTCGCGGGCCCGACGGGACGCCGGACCGCGAGGCGGGGCAGGGCGCGGAGCACCGGGACCACCGCGCCGAGCGTCACGTCAGGCGCTTGATCCCCTTGCGCTCCCCGGCACAGCGCTCGTACCCGAGCCACGCGTTGATCGCCAGCATCGGCGCGTTGGTCTCGTCGTTGGAGGTGTACGCGTGCCGGAAGCCCGCCCCGGCCGCCCGGCGCAGCGACTCCAGCTTGGCCAGCTTGGTCAGCCCGCGCCCGCGGAAGTCCCGGCGGCAGGCGGTGAACGCGGACCAATAGCGGTCCACCCCGTCGGTCTGCGCCATGGTGAACGCGACCGGCTCACCGTCCACCACGGCGACGAGGCTCAGCCCCAGGTCCAGGTCCGGTCGGGCCCAGTCGCCCCGCAGCCACTCCTCGTACTCCAGGGCGTCCATCGGCACCTCGCCGGGCTCGTCCCGGATGGCGTCCGCCTCGACCAGGAACAGCGGGCGCGGGTCGTCCGCCCAGTCGGAGGCCGGGCGCAGCTCGACGCCGGCGGGCCGTACGGGCGCCTGCGGCAGCGGCAGCGCCAGGTCCCGGGCGCCGAACTGCGCCGCCCGCCCGAGCTCGTAGCCCCGGGCGGTGCCGAAGGCCAGCGCGGCGGGCTCGTCGTCCAGCCAGGTGTGCAGGTCCGTCACCCCGTGCTCGGCGAGGTGCCGTTCGGCCGCGGCGAGCAGCGCGGTGGCCGCGCCGCGCCGGCGGAACTCGGGCAGCACACTGCCGTTGGCGTAGCCGACGCCCGTGGTCGTCGAGCCGAGCACCAGCGCGCAGCGCACCGCGCCGACCACCCGGCCCTCGTACTCGGCGACGAAGGTGCGGAAGTGCCCGTCGGGGTTCGGCTGGCCGTTCAGCCAGAGCAGGGCCTCGGCGGACATCACCAGGTGCTCGCGCCCGGCCCGGTGGGCGGCCGCCACCGCATCGGCGTCGTCGGAGCGGAATTCACGAATGGTCAAAGAAGTCATGGGTTCCCACGCTAGCCGCACCGGCCCCGCTCCGCCTCCGGTTATTCCCGCTGACAGGGCACCCCACCTGCGGTGATGGCCGCGACGGGAGGCTAGAGTCCGTCATCGACAGGACGGCAAGCTCAAATAATGCTCTGAGAAGACCGGGTGAGGCTTGGCAGCCACCCCGCCCGGGGACATCCTCAGCATCACGGCCGCGTGGTCCTGGCGACGACGCCCGCACCACCCGACGGCCCTTCCCACCCCAGCCCTCCGAAGGGGGCGAACCGATGACTTCCCCTGCCCTGGACCTGCCCGCACGGGCCACCGGCGGCCCCACCGGCTCCACCAACCCCACCGGCTCCACCAGCCCCACCCGCCTGGGCGTCGGCCTCGGCTGGCGCAGCGAGATCGACACCGTGGTCGAACGCCAACCCGGCCTGGACTGGGTCGAGGTGGTCGCCGAGAACGTCTGCACCGGCCACCTGCCCGACTCCCTGACGGTGCTGCGCGAACGCGGCGTCACCGTCGTCCCGCACGGCGTCGGCCTCGGCCTCGGCGGCGCCGACCTGCCCGACCCCGACCGCCTCGCCAGGCTCGCCGACACCGCGCTCGCGCTCGGATCCCCGCTGGTCACTGAGCACCTGGCCTTCGTCCGGGCCGGCGGCCTGGAGGCCGGGCACCTGCTGCCCGTCCCCCGCACCCGGGACTCGCTGCGGGTGATCGCCGAGAACATCCGGATCGCCCAGGACCAGCTTCCGGTGCCGCTCGCCGTGGAGAACGTCGCCGCCCAACTCGCGTGGCCGGATGACGAGTTCACCGAGGGAGAGTTCCTCGCCGAGCTGGTCGGGCGCACCGGCGTCCGGCTGCTGATCGACGTCGCCAACCTGCACACCAACCGGGTCAACCTCGGCGTCGACCCGGCCGCCGAACTCGACCGCCTGCCGCTGGAGGCGCTCGCCTACGTCCACGTCGCGGGCGGCACCCTGGTCGACGGGACCTGGCACGACACGCACGCCCACCCCGTCACCGAACCGGTGCTGGAGGTGCTGGCCGAGCTCTGCGCGCGGGTCGCACCGCCCGGCGTCCTGCTGGAGCGGGACGCCGACTTCCCGCCGCCCAGCGAGCTGGCCGGTGAACTGGACGCCATCCGCCGGGTGCTGGAGGGGAGCACCCGGCGATGAGCGACCCGACCGCGGTCCACGACCGCACCGGCGACCGGGACACCACCGCCGCCCGGGAGCGCCTGGCCCGCCGCCAGGAGGAGCTGCTGGCCGCCCTGGTGGCCGGCGGGCCCGTCCCGCCCGGCTTCGACCCGGCCCAGGTCCGCGCCCAGTCCACCGGCCTCGCCGCCAAGCGGCGCGACACCACCGCCAAGGTGGCCCCGGAGCTGCCCCGCCTGCTCGGGGAGCGGTACGGGCAGCTGTTCCTCGGCTACGCCCGCACCCACCCGCAGACCGGCGGCTACCGCGCCGACGCCCGGGCCTTCGGCAAGTGGGTGCTCACCGACGGCGGCCCACTCGCCGCCGACGACCGCCGGGCCCTGGAGCAGTGGCTCCACCCGGCCCCCGTACGGCCGCCCGGCCCGCTCGCACGCCTGCGCCGAGCGCTGTACGGCTAGCGGCGCGTCCTGCGGATCCTCGCCGGGCCCGCGAGACACGCCCAACGACCCGACTCATCGTCATTCTGGGGGGAATCGCCCATGTGGCAGAACAGCTACTTCGTCACTCCGGCCGTCCTGCTGGCCGCGGCCGCCCTGTACGCCGCCCAAACCCGCCAGCGGATCGGCCACGTCCCGCGCCCCCAGGGCCTGAGCGGGCGCGGTCTGCCGCTGCTCGACACCGCGTTCCTGTCCGGCGGGCCGGGCCGGGTGTTCGACACCGCGCTCGTCCGGATGCACCTGGGCGAGCAGGTCGTGATCAGCCGCTCCGGCCTGGTCACGCTCACCGGCGGCACGCCGTACGACGCCGTCGACCAGGCGATCCAGGACGCCGTCGGTCCCACCGGCAGCCGCGAGATCGCCCCGCTGCGCCGGATGGTGATGCGCTCCGCCGCCGTCCAGGAGATCGGCGACCGGCTCGCCGACCGCGGTCTGATGCGCCGCCCCGAGCGGATGCGACGGGCCCGCACCGCGCGCCGGCTGCTCTGGCTCGCCATGCTCGTCGTCGTGGCCTTCACCATCGCCGCCGAGCTGATCGACAGCGCCCACGGCCCCGACCGTCCCAACCTGTGGATCCCCGCCGTCCTGCTGATGGCGGGCGCCGTCACCCTGCTCGTCACGAAGCCGGTCAGGGGCCGGATCACCCCGGCCGGAACGCGCCAGCTGTCCCTGATGGGCGGCTCGCCGTGGACGCCCCACTCGGGGTTCTCGCCCGCGCTGGCGGGCGGCGCGCTGCTGGGCGCGCTCGCCCTCGGCGGGCTCGCCGCCGCCGGGCTGGACAACCCGGAGCTGGAGGCCACGATGCTGGCGGCGGAGGCCGAGGAGGAGGCGATGCGGCAGGCCGCCGCGAGCTCGTCCTCGTTCCTCTCGTCGTCCTCGAACTCCTCGTCCTCCTCCGGCTCGTCGAGCTCCTGCGGCAGCACCGCCGCTTGGTGCGGCTCCTCCGACTCCGGGTCCTCCGGCAGCAGCGGCTGCGGCTCGTCCAGCTGCGGATCCTCCTCCAGCAGCTGCGGCTCCGGCTCCAGCAGCTGCGGGTCCTCCTCGTCCAGCTGTGGCTCGTCGTCCTCCTCCAGCTGCGGCTCCAGCTGCGGTGGCGGCGGCTGTGGCGGCTCCTGACGTCACAGTTCGGTATCGCGGACCGGGAACACGTTCCCCGCGCCGACGGGCCAGGCATACAACAAGGCCATGTGGTTGCTCTTCCTGATACCGGCCTGTGTCGCGGCGGTGCTCTCCTGCCTCCGGCTGGTCCGGATGACCGCCACCGCCGACGCCCTGGCCGACCAGGGCGGACCGCGCCCGCCGGAGGCCGTCGGCATCGGGCTCTACGAGACCGCCTACCTGGCCGGCGGCCCGGACCGGGTGGTCGAACTGGCCCTCGTCCTGATGGCCGGCCGGGGCCGGCTGCACCTCGCGCACACCGGCTGGACCACCGTGGTCGACCCCAAGGGCCGCAGCCGTCTGGAGCGGGCGGTCATCGCCACCGTCGGCCCGGAGGGGCAGTGCCGTACCGACGAGCTGCGCCGGGCGATGGCCGAGCACCCGACCGTGCTGGAGATCGGCGCCCGGCTCGCGCTGGCCGGCCTGGCCACCCCGGCCCTGGTGCAGCGCAACACCGTGGTGGTGGTCCGGCACGTACGGCACGCGCTGCTGCTGTCCCTGCTCCTGCTGGCCGCCTCGCTCGCCCTCAGCGGCTTCACCGGTGGTGACACCCTCGCCCCGCTGGCCTGGTTCTCGCTGCCGCTGGTGCTCACCTCCGGCACCCTGCTGATGGCCCGGGTCGACGTCTACCCCTACACCCGCTGGGCCTCCCCGATCGGCCAGGAGGTGCTGCGCGAGGTCCGCCCGGCCCGCCAGCGCGGCCTCGTCGACGACGAGGAGCGCGAACTGCTCACCGCCGTCGCCATGAACGGCCCGGCCGTCCTCCCCGACGCCCGCCTGCGCGCCGCCCTGCGCCCGCACCGCACCTGACCGGAACCGGCCGCACCCGTTGCGAACGCGCGGAGGCCGGCTCCCCCGGCGTACGGGGGAACCGGCCTCCTGCGGGAACCGCGGTCGCTCGGACCGGACCGTCGAGTCGCTCAGACCAGGCCGTTGAGCAGCTCGCGGACCGGCTTGCGGCGCCCGGTGAAGAACGGCACCTCCTCGCGGACGTGCAGCCGGGCCCGGGAGGGGCGCAGGTCGCGCATCAGGTCGACGATCCGGTGCAGCTCGTCCGCCTCGAAGGCGAGCAGCCACTCGTAGTCGCCGAGCGCGAACGAGGCCACCGTGTTGGCCCGCACGTCCGGGTAGCCGCGCGCCATCATGCCGTGCTCGGCGAGCATCGCGCGCCGCTCCTCGTCCGGCAGCAGGTACCACTCGTAGGAGCGCACAAACGGGTACACGCAGACGTAGTCGCGCGCGCGCTCGTCGGCGAGGAACGCCGGGATGTGCGACTTGTTGAACTCGGCCGGGCGGTGCAGCGCCATGTTCGACCAGACCGGCTCCAGCTCGCGGCCCAGCGCGGTGCGGCGGAAGCGGTTGTACGCCTCCTGCAGGTCGTCCGAGTCGCCGGCGTGCCACCAGACCAGGATGTCGGCGTCCGCGCGCAGACCGGAGACGTCGTACGTGCCGCGCACCGTCACGTCCTTCGCGGCCAGCTGCTCGAACAGCTCGTCCACCTCGGCGGCCAGCGCGGTGCGGTCCTCGGGCAGGGCGCCCTTGAGCTTGAACACCGACCACATGGTGTAGCGGATGACCTGGTTCAGGTCGCGCGCCTTCTTCTTCTCGGGCTGCTGCTCCCGCTCAACGCTCTCAGTCATGCGCCCATTGTCCTCTCCGTGGAACCTTCCCCGGTCGCCGGGGTCAACAGTCTGTCGACGGCGGCCGCCGCGACGGCCGCCGAACCGATGCACGCCGGAATCCCCACCCCGTCGTACGCGGCGCCGCACAGCGCCAGCGCGCCCACCCGCTCGGCCGCCGCCCGGACCCGGGCCACCTTCTCCGGGTGGCCCACCGGGTACTGCGGCAGACCGGCCGCGAAGCGCGAAACGAAGGTGTCGTACGGCCGGGCGGTCAGCCCGATCGCCTCCTCCAGGTCCGCCAGCGAGCGGGCCACCAGCTCCTCGTCCGGCAGGCCCAGCGCTTCCTCCTCGCGGTGCCGGCCCAGCGAGGTCCGCAGCAGGAACGCGTCCGGCGCGGAACGCTCCAGCCAGCCCCACTTGTTGGAGGAGAAGGTGGACGCCTTGATCCACCGACCGTCCACCGGCGGCACCAGGAACCCGCTGCCGCTCGGAAGTTCGGCCAGGTCGGACCGCCGGAACGCCAGCGTCACCAGCGCCATGCCCGCGTACTCGACGGTGTCCAGCTCGGCGGCGGCCGCAGGGGCGTCCTCGCGCAGCAGACGGGCCGCGGCCGGGGCCGGGACGGCCAGCACCACGGCGTCCGCGTGCAGCACCTCGCCGCCGGTCACCACCCGCCAGCCATCGGGCGTGCGGCGCAGCTCGTCCACCGGGGCGTCCGTGCGCAGGTCCACCCCCGCCTTGCCGCAGGCCGCGGCGACCGCCTCCGGCAGGGTGCCGATGCCGCCGCGCAGACCGTTGAACACCGGGCTGCCGACCACCTTCGGCCGGGAGGCCAGCTCGTGCACCCCCTCGACCAGCGAACCGCCGCCGCGCGCGATCGCCAGCAGCTGCGGCACCGCGGCGCGCAGCGAGATCTCGTCGGCGCGCCCGGCGTAGACGCCGCCGAGCAGCGGCTCGACCAGCCGGTCCACCACTTCCCGGCCCAGCCGGGCGGCGACGTAGCGCCCGATCGCGACGTCCTCGCCCACCTCGGTGGGCTCCTCGTGCCGGGCCCGCTCCAGCCCCTCGGCGGTGAGCACTCCCGAGGCCGCCAGCGCCTCCAGATCGCCCGGCACCCCCATCACCTGCCCGCCCGGCAGCGGCCGCAGCGCGCCGCGGGTCCAGATCGCCGCCTTCGCGGTGGTCGGCGGCTCCAGTTCCTCCCCCAGCCCGACCGCCCGCGCCAGCTCCACCGCCTCCGGCCGCCGGGCCAGCACCGACTCGGCCCCGAGGTCCACCCGGACCCCGCCGACCTCCCCGCCCCACAGCTTCCCGCCGACCCGCCCCGAAGCCTCCAGCACCGTCACCCGCGCCCGCGCCGGCCCCCCGGCCGCTCCGCTCAGGAAGGCGGCCGCAGCCAGCCCCGCGATCCCACCACCGACGACGACGACCTGTGCATCCGACATGCTCCGCAGTCTCGCAGGTCTTTACACCGACGCCTCAATCCGCTGCACGCGCCAGGTCGATCGTGGGATCGAGGTCGCCGCCGGGTAGCGGGCCCCCGGTTCCGGAGGCCCGCCGCCGCGGCAGGCCTCAGCGCGCGCTGGCCTCGTGGACGTAGGCGACGAGGCGGCTGAGCGCGTCCGGGTCCATGGACGGCAGCACGCCGTGGCCGAGGTTGAAGATGTGGCCGCTGGTGCCGAGCGCCCGGGCGGCGTCCAGCACCTCGCGGGCCTTGGCCTCCACGACCCCGGTGGGCGCGAACAGCACCGCCGGGTCGAGGTTGCCCTGCAGGCCCTTGCCGGGGCCGACCCGCTCGGCGGCGACGTCCAGCGGCACCCGCCAGTCGACGCCGACGATGTCCGCGCCGGCCTCGCCCATCAGGCCGAGCAGTTCGCCGGTGCCGACGCCGAAGTGGATCTTCGGCACGCCGTACCCGGCGACGGCGTCGAAGACCTTGGTGCTGGCCGGCATCACCGAGCGGCGGTAGTCCTGCGGCGCGAGCGAGCCGACCCAGGAGTCGAACAGCTGGATCGCCGAGGCACCGGCCTCGATCTGCACCTTGAGGAAGGCCGAGGTGATGTCCGCGAGCCGGTCCACCAGGGCGGCCCACAGCTCGGGCTGCCCGTACATCATGGCCTTGGTGTTCTCGTGGTTCTTGGACGGACCGCCCTCGACCAGGTAGCTGGCCAGCGTGTACGGCGCGCCGGCGAAGCCGATCAGCGGGGTCCCGCCGAGCTCGTCCACCAGCAGGCCGACGGCCTCGGTGATGTAGGGGACGTCGTCCGGCTCGAGCGGGCGCAGCCGCTGGAGGTCCTCGAAGGTGCGGATCGGGTCGGCGATGACCGGCCCGATGCCGGGCTTGATGTCGACGTCGATGCCGACCGCCTTGAGCGGCACCACGATGTCGCTGAAGAAGATCGCCGCGTCCACCTTGTGCCGTCGCACCGGCTGCAGCGTGATCTCCTTGACCAGCTCGGGCCGCATGCACGACTCGAGCATGGGGATGCCCTCGCGGACCTTCAGGTACTCGGGCAGCGAGCGGCCGGCCTGGCGCATGAACCACACGGGCGTGTGCGGCACCGGCTCGTGCCGGCAGGCGCGCAGGAACGCGGAGTCGTGCGCGGCGCCGCGGCGCGCGGGGGTGGTCCGGCCGTCGTTGACGGCCGCCGTCGTGTCTGCCGTTGTCTCGCTCACGCGTCAAATCTTCGCACGCGTCCCGGGGGCCTCTCCCCAGCCGGTCTCGTCGGTTCCTCCAAGATCTGCCCGGGTTTGCCGTTCCGGCACGCCGCTGGGAGAGAAGTTGCGGCGATAACCCGGGTCTTCGACCTAGTCTTCGGGGCATGGCAGCGGTCGGAGGGCACCCCGCGCAGGGTGGCGGAGCAGGTGGCGGAACGGGTCGCGAGGGGGCGCCGAGCGAGTTCCGGGCTGCCGTGGCGGCCCTGGACGGGGCCCGGCTGCGGCCCGAGGTGCAGCTCTCCCCCGCACCGGCGCCGCGCCGGCTCGCCCCGTACTCCTTCGCGGTGACCGCCGCGGTCGAGGTGGACGGCGAGGAGCTGGCGGACGGCCGGCTGGTGCTGCTGTACGACCCGGCCGGGCAGGAGGCCTGGAACGGGGAGTTCCGGGTGGTCACGATGACCCGGGCCGAGCTGGAGCCGGAGATGGCCGGCGACCCGATGCTCTGCGAGGTCGGCTGGGCCTGGCTGCTGGACGCGCTGCAGGCGCACGGCGCCGGGTACGCGGAGCCCTCCGGCACGGTGACCAGGTGCGCGTCCCAGTACTTCGGCGGTCTGGCGGACCGCCCGACGTCGACCGAGATCGAGATCCGGGCCTCCTGGACGCCGGCCGACGGCCGGTTCGAGCGGCACCTGGCGGCCTGGGGGGACCTGCTCTGCATCAGCGCCGGCCTGCCGCCCGCCTCCCCGGCGCCGCAGGGCCCCGCCGAGGTGCCGTCACTCGGTGGAGTGGTCCCGATGCCCGCCCGGCGACGCCCCCGGTCGCACTGACGGGTGGTGTCCGGACCCGACGGCACCGGACGGCCGGACGCCACCCCCAGGACTGACGGAGTGTGACTTCGGATCCGCTCTGTGTCAATTAACCGGTCGACACCGACCGATCTGCATCGAATCTGATCGATTTTGTGCGAATACCAGGCATGTCGCATCAATCATTTGCGCGATTTGTCCGTATTGTTACTCACTAGATCGTGATCTTTCGCTAAAGCCGGGCACGGTTGCTGCCGAAGCAGACTGTGACCCTTTCCGAACGCGGAACACTCCGACCGCCCCCATCGGGGTTCCGTCCGCCACTCCCCGCAGGAGGCCTGGTGTCGGTCCTTCTTGAGCACCCCGCAAACGTGGTCGCCTACCGCCCGACCAAGCCCACCGCCATGGTGGTCATCGCCGATCCCCGCGTCCGAAACACCGTCACCCGTCACCTCTGGGCGCTCGGCGTCCGGGACGTGATCGAGGTGTCCTCGATCGCCGAGGCCCGCCCCCGGGTCTCCACCCCGCGCGACATCTGCGTCGCCGACGTGCACCTGCCGGACGGCTCCGGGCTGACCATCCTCGCCGAGACCCGCGCCGCGGGCTGGCCCAACGGCCTGGCGCTGTCCGCCGCCGACGACATCGGCGCGGTCCGCAGCGCGCTGGCCGGCGGCGTCAAGGGCTACGTCGTCACCGGCACCCGGACGAACGTCGCGATGCCCGGCCGCCCGGGCCTGCCGCTCGGCGCCGCCGGACTGGCCGGCCGGATGCGCCGCCCCGGGATGCCGGGCATGCCGGGCGCCACCGGTGCCCCGGGCGCTCCCGGAGCCCCCGGAGCGCCGGGCCCGCAGCAGGCCGCCTACCGCGAGCTGTCCGGTCGCGAGGTCGAGGTGCTGCGACTGGTCGCCGAGGGGCAGTCGAACAAGGCGATCGGCGTGGCGATGGGCCTGTCGGCGCTCACCGTGAAGAGCCACCTCGCCCGGATCGCCCGGAAGCTGGGCACCGGCGACCGCGCCGGGATGGTCGCCGTCGCACTGCGCACCGGGATCATCCACTGAGCCGACCGCTCCGTACCGCCGCGGCGGCCGAGGAGGAACGTTTCCTCCTCGGCCGCCGCACCGTTCGCCGGGTCCGGCCGCAGTCGGACAACACTCCCGGTCGCGAGGACCGTCGTACCCTTGGTGGGTGACCGACGCCGTAGCAGCCATCCCAGAAGAAGCAGCCCCGGTCCCGCTCCTCGAGCCGAAGGAGGGGATCCCGCCCGTCGTGGCGGACGAGCAGGCGCTGGCCGCCACGATCGCCGCCTTCGCCGCGGGCACCGGACCTGTCGCCGTCGACGCCGAGCGCGCCTCCGGCTACCGCTACGGGCAGCGCGCCTACCTCATCCAGCTGCGCCGCGCGGGTTCCGGCTCCGCCCTGATCGACCCGATCGCCTGCCCCGACCTCAGCGCGCTCGGCGCTGCCATCGAGGACGCCGAATGGGTGGTGCACGCGGCCACCCAGGACCTTCCCTGCCTGGCCGAGGTGGGCATGAGACCCCGGCGCCTCTTCGACACCGAGCTGGCCGGGCGGATCGCCGGCTTCGCCCGGGTCGGCCTCGGACCGATGACCGAGAACGTGCTCGGCCTGAGCCTGGCCAAGGAGCACTCGGCGGTCGACTGGTCCACCCGCCCGCTGCCCGAGCCGTGGCTGCGCTACGCCGCTCTGGACGTCGAGGTGCTGGTCGAGCTGCGCGACGCACTCGAACAGGAGCTGGACGCCCAGGGCAAGCTCGGCTGGGCCATGGAGGAGTTCGCCGCGATCGCCGCCGCGCCCCGACCGGCCCCGCGCACCGACCCGTGGCGGCGCACCTCGCAGCTGCACAAGGTCCGCCGGCGCCGTCAGCTGGCCGTGGTGCGCGAGCTGTGGCTGGCCCGCGACCGGATGGCGCAGGAACGGGACGTCTCCCCCGGACGGGTGCTCTCGGATGCCGCGATCGTCAACGCCGCGCTGGCCATGCCGTTGAACATCGCCTCGCTGCAGGCCGTCCAGGGCTTCGGGCCGCGGGTGCACCGGCGTCAGCTGGAGCAGTGGCTGGCTGCCGTTCAGCGCGGCCGGGAGGTCCCGGAGGGGCAGCTGCCGCCGGCGGCCGCGCCGCACGACGGACCGCCTCCGCCGCGGGCCTGGGCCGAGAAGGACCCGGTGGCCGCCGCCCGGCTCTCCGGCGCGCGCACCGCGGTCAGCGAGCTGGCGGAGCGGCACAACCTGCCCGCCGAGAACCTGATCACCCCGGACCTGGTCCGGCGGGTCTCCTGGGAGCCGCCGGCCGACCGTGGTGCGGAGGGCGTGGCCGCCGCGCTGCGCCGGCTCGGCGCCCGGCAGTGGCAGGTGGACCTGGTGGCGCCCGCGGTGGCCGCCGCGTTCGCCGCAGCCGCGGCCACGGCCACCACCACGGCCCAGGGCTGACCCCGGCAGAGCCTCGGAAGGGGATGTCGTCCGTACGGGCGACGTCCCCTTCGTCGTATTCGGAGCAGCTCTCCTGGTCGGACGTGTCGCGGGACACACCGCCGTAACCGACCGAGGGGCCTGGGCAGGTTGGTTACCGACCGGTAGCATGGCGGTGATGCGGCGCCGCTCGGGTCTTCGACGGCGGCAGCCTGCCCACCTCAAATGTTGGTCCCTGGGAGGAGAGCCCCCGTGCCTCGTACCGCGAGGGACGTCGTCTTCGTCGATGGCGTCCGCACCCCGTTCGGCAAGGCCGGCCCGAAGGGCATCTACCACGAGACGCGCGCCGACGACCTCGTCGTCAAGTGCATCCGGGAGCTCGTGCGCCGTAACCCGAACCTGCCCGTCGAGCGCATCGACGAGGTCGCCATCGCGGCCACCACGCAGATCGGCGACCAGGGTCTGACCATCGGGCGCACCGCCGCCCTGCTGTCCGGCCTGCCGAAGTCCGTGCCCGGCTACGCGATCGACCGCATGTGCGCCGGCGCGCTGACCGCCGTGACCACCACCGCCGGCGGCATCGCCTTCGGCGCGTACGACGTGGTCGTGGCCGGTGGCGTCGAGCACATGGGCCGCCACCCGATGGGCGAGGGCGTCGACCCGAACCCGCGCTTCGTCTCCGAGAAGCTCGTCGACGAGTCCGCCCTGTTCATGGGCATGACCGCGGAGAACCTGCACGACCGGTTCCCGCACATCACCAAGGAGCGCTGCGACGCCTACGCCGTGCGCTCGCAGGAGAAGGCCGCCAAGGCTTACGCCAACGGCGACATCCAGCCCGACCTGGTGCCGATCTCGATCCGCAACACCAACCCCGAGGCCGGCGAGACCGGCTGGGGCCTGGCCACCACGGACGAGCCGATGCGCCCGGGCACCACGATGGAGTCGCTGGCCGGTCTGAAGACCCCGTTCCGCCCGCACGGCAACATCACCGCGGGCAACTCGGCCGGTCTGAACGACGGTGCCACCGCCTCGCTGCTGGCCGCCGAGGACGTCGCCGAGGAGCTCGGCCTCCCGGTCAAGATGCGCCTGGTCTCGTACGCCTTCGCGGGCGTCGAGCCCGAGGTCATGGGCATCGGCCCGGTGCCGGCCACCGAGAAGGCGCTGGCCAAGGCCGGTCTGACCATCGACGACATCCAGGCCTTCGAGGTCAACGAGGCCTTCGCCGTCCAGGTGCTGGCCTTCCTGGACCACTACGGCATCGCGGACGACGACGAGCGGGTCAACCCGTTCGGCGGTGCGATCGCCTTCGGCCACCCGCTGGCCTCCTCCGGCGTGCGCCTGATGAACCAGCTGGCCCGCCGCTTCGAGCAGCGCCCTGACGTCCGCTACGGCCTCACCACGATGTGCATCGGCTTCGGCATGGGTGCGACCGTCATCTGGGAGAACCCGCACTTCGAGGGTGGTAAGTGACCATGACGAACACCACCGAGCTGCTCCAGCACGGCGCCGAGCTGTTCCCGGGCGAGGTCGTCACGACCGCCCACGTGCGCCACCTGGACCTGCCGCTGCAGGCCGGCAAGCTGGCCCTGATCACCCTGGACAACGGCTTCGACCACACCAAGCCGACCACCTTCGGCCCGGGCTCGCTGCTCAAGCTGAACGAGGCGCTGGACCAGGTCGAGGCCGAGGCGGCCGAGGGCAAGATCGTCGCCGCGGCGATCACCGGCAAGCCGTTCATCTTCGCCGTCGGCGCCGACCTCAAGGGCGTCGAGCTGCTCAAGGAGCACGCCGACGCGCTGGCCATCGGCAAGGGCGGCCACGAGGTCTTCAAGCGGATCGGCGCGCTGTCCGTCCCCACCTTCGCCTTCTACAACGGCGCGGCGATGGGCGGCGGCGTCGAGGTCGGCCTGCACTGCGACTACCGCACCGTGTCGGCGGGCGTCCCGGCCTTCTCGCTGCCCGAGGTCTTCCTCGGCCTCGTCCCCGGCTGGGGCGGCTGCACCATCCTGCCGAACCTGATCGGTGCCGGTAAGGCCGTCAAGGTCATCATCGAGAACTCGATGAACCAGAACAAGCAGCTCAAGGGCAAGGACGTGTTCGAGCTGGGGATCGCCGACGCGATCTTCGAGCCGGCCGACTTCCTGGAGCAGTCGCTGCTCTGGGCCGCCAAGGTCCTCAAGGGCGACGTCACCGTCGAGCGCGAGGCCATCGACCGCGGCAAGGCGTGGGACGACGCCGTGCTGTGGGGCCGCATGGTCGCCGACGCCAAGGTGCACGGCGCCGCCCCGGCCGCCTACAAGGCGCTGGACATCATCGCCGCCGTCAAGGACGCCGACTTCGCCGACAAGGCCAGCCTGCAGGCCGGCTTCGACGCCGAGGACGCGGCCCTGGCCGACCTCATCATGAGCGGCGAGCTGCGCAGCGGCATCTACGCCTTCAACCTGGTGCAGCGCCGGGCCAAGCGCCCGGTCGGCGCCCCGGACAAGTCGCTGGCCCGCCCGGTCTCCAAGGTCGGCGTCGTCGGCGCCGGTCTGATGGCCTCGCAGCTGGCCCTGCTGTTCGCCCGCCGTCTGGAGGTGCCGGTGGTCCTCACCGACATCGACCAGGAGCGCGTCGACAAGGGCGTCGGCTACGTCCACGCCGAGATCGACAAGCTGCTCTCCAAGGGCCGCATCGGCAACGACAAGGCCAACCGCCTCAAGGGCCTGGTCTCCGGCTCGCTCGACAAGGCCGCCGCCTTCGGCGACGCGGACTTCGTCATCGAGGCCGTGTTCGAGGAGATGGGCGTCAAGCAGACCGTCTTCGCAGACCTGGAGAACGTGGTCTCGCCGACCTGTGTGCTGGCGACCAACACCTCCTCGCTGTCGGTCACCGAGATGGCCTCGAAGCTGAAGCACCCCGAGCGGGTCGTCGGCTTCCACTTCTTCAACCCGGTCGCGATCCTGCCGCTGCTGGAGATCGTCCGCGGCGACAAGACCGACGACGCCTCGCTGGCCACCGCCTTCGCCGTGTCGAAGAAGCTGAAGAAGACCTCGGTGCTGTGCAAGGACGCCCCGGCGTTCGTGGTGAACCGGATCCTGACCCGCTTCATGGGCGAGATCCAGAACATCATCGACGAGGGCACCCCGATCGCCGACGTCGAGAAGGCCGTCGAGCCGCTCGGCCTGCCGATGTCCCCGATCGTGCTGCTCGAGCTGGTCGGCCCGGCCATCGCGCTGCACGTCTCGGAGACCCTGCAGGGCGCCTTCCCGGAGCGGTTCACCGTCTCCAAGAACCTCGCCAAGGTGGTCAAGGCCGGCAAGCGCGGCTTCTACACCTGGACGGACGGCCAGCAGGTCCTCGACCCCGAGGTGCTGGAGCTGCTGACCTTCGGCGACTCGGTGCTCACCGAGGAGCAGGTCCGCGCCCGCGCCCTGGAGGCCGTGGCCCAGGAGATCGGCCTGATGCTGGAGGAGGGTGTCGTCGCCGAGGCGCAGGACATCGACCTCTGCATGATCACCGGCGCCGGCTGGCCCTTCCACCTGGGCGGGATCACCCCGTACCTGGACCGTGAGGGCATCTCGGAGCGCGTGAACGGCAAGCCGTTCCTCGCCCCCGGCGTGGCCTCGGTGCCCGCGTAAGGCGTAGCCCGTGGACGGAGGAGCCCCGGTGACCTGGTGGTCACCGGGGCTCCTCCGTGTGTACGGGCGTTTCGGGGCTGGGGTCCGTGTACGTGGGCGTTTCGCGGATTGCCCGTGTACGCGGGCGTTTCGGAGTGCGTCCGTGTACGTGGGCGTTTCGCGGTGGTGCGTCCGTGTACGCGGCGTCTCGGCGAGGCCCGTGTACGGGACGTCTCAGTGCTTGAGGCGGTAGACCACGGTGTCGGCGAAGACGCCGACCATCTCGTAGTGGGTGTCCAGCAGGTTCTCGATCCGGGGGACCATGACCGGCTGGTACGGGGCGATGCCGGAGTCGTCGACGACGACCTCGGGCAGGCCGTTGGCCAGCTCCTTGTCGAAGGTCTGCCAGGCGTTGGAGACGCTGAACTGCTCGCCGACGTTGGCGCTGCCGTCCTTGCCGCCGCTGTAGTTGGTGAGGAAGCCGGCGGTCAGGTAGCGGGTGGCGGGCTTGCGGTCGGCCAGCCAGTACAGCTCGGGGTGCATGCCCCAGACCAGCACGGTGTCCTTGGGGGTGGTCTGGGCCGCGACGGCGGTGGCGACCTCGGTGGTGCGGTTGAGCCGCTCCCCCGGCCAGGCCAGCGCCAGGCCCCAGAACACCGTCGCCGCGACCGTGGTGTACACCAGGACGGGCTTCCAGCGGATCGCCGAGGTGGCGACCGCCCCGGTGCCCAGCAGCACCAGCGGCGGGATCAGCTGCAGGTAGTAGTGGCCGAAGAAGTGGAAGCCCACGCTGACCGCGACGACCGAGGAGAGCAGCCACACCCACAGGTCGGTGGTCGAGCCGTGCTCCTCGCCGGCCACCGGCAACGGGCGGTGGCGGTACCGGAGCCAGAGCCTGCGTCCGACGGGGAGCAGGAAGCCCAGGCCGGCCGCGGCCAGGATGGCCGAGTTGCCGAGCGCGCGGCCGAGCATCTGCAGCCAGGCGCCGCCGAAGGAGGCGTAGTCGCCGCTGCCGGTGACCACCCAGAAGAGGAAGCCCTTCGGCTTGGTGAGGATCACCGCGACCAGCGCTATCGGCAGGGTGGAGCCGAAGCCGATCTTGAACAGTGCGGGGAGCCAGCGCACCCCGCGCCGGCGGGCGTCCTGGAACAGCATCCAAAGCACCGGCAGCAGCACCGCGCCGCCGGTCTGCTTGGTCAGCGAACAGAGCGCCACCGCGATGCCCGCGGCCAGCCAGCGGCGCCGCTCGGCGTACCGGAAGGCGGCGACCATGGCGGGCAGCATGAAGACCTCGAAGGTCGCCGCCTGGGTGTCCTCCGGAGAGAGCCCGATGGAGACCAGCAGGTAGAGCAGCCCGGCACCGGCGCCGGCCCGGTTGCCCCAGCGGCCGCGGGCGATCGAGGCCAGCAGGATCGCGGTGCCCAGGTGGGCCACCACGGCCAGGGTGCGCAGCGGCCAGAGCGAGGCGGAGCCGAAGACCGCGAAGCAGGCCTGGTAGAGCCAGGGCAGCAGCGGGGGCTTGCGGTCCACCACGGTGTCGTACAGCACCCCGCCGTCCGCCAGCATCCGGGCCTGGGTGGCCAGGAAGCCCTCGTCCGGGCTCCACACGGGCCGGGCGAAGGAGGGGATGTGGGTGAGCAGCGCGACCAGCGCGAGCACCGGCACCAGCCTCGTCCAATACCCGGTTCGGACTTGGGTACGGACACGCTCGGGCAGGCGCTCGGCCAGTCCGGCGGGGCGGAGGCGGGTGGGGGTCGGCACGATTGACAACCTACCGGGCGGGATCGGCGCTGATGGCGCCGGTCCCGCCTTTCAGTACGATTGTCAGCTTGTTTCGTGACGAACTGTTACAGAGTTACGACGAACGGTCGTCGGTGGAATGGCCTAACCCCCGCCGTCATCAGGCTGCCGCTCCTTGGACGACCGCCGGTCAGGCGTGACGACCGCCGGTCACGCGTCCACCCGCGTCGCGTCCAGGCTGGATACCAGGGCCGTCACCTTGCGGGCGATGTCCGGGGCGTTCAGGCCGATTTCCGCCAGGATCTCGTTCCGGCTCGCGTGGTCCAGGAACTCCTGCGGGATACCGAAGTCGCGCACCGGCAGATCCACGTCCGCGTCCCGCAGCGCCTGCGCCACGGACGCGCCGACGCCGCCCACCCGGCCGTTGTCCTCGATCGTGACGACCACCCGGTGCTCGGCGGCCAGGCCCGGCAGGGCCGGGTCCACCGGCTTGACCCAGCGCGGGTCCACCACGGTGGCGGTGATGCCCTGGGCGGCCAGCAGGTCGGCGACCTCCAGGCTGGTGGGGGCCATCGCGCCGACCGAGACGATCAGCACGTCGGCGCGGTGGGCGCCCGAGGGCTCCTCGGCGGCGCGCAGCACGTCCATGCCGCCGACCCTGCCGACCGCCGCGACGGCCGGGCCGACCGTGCCCTTGGAGTAGCGGACCACGGTCGGGGCGTCCCTGACCTCGACGGCCTCGCGCAGCTGGGCGCGGACCTGGTCGGCGTCGCGCGGGGCGGCCAGCCGCAGGGTCGGGATGACCTGGAGGATCGACATGTCCCACATGCCGTTGTGCGAGGCGCCGTCCGTCCCGGTGACACCGGCCCGGTCCAGGACGAAGGTGACGCCCAGCTTGTGCAGGGCGACGTCCATCAGGACCTGGTCGAAGGCCCGGTTGAGGAAGGTCGCGTAGACCGCGAAGACCGGGTGCAGGCCGTTGGTGGCCAGGCCGGCGGCGCTGGTGACGGCGTGCTGCTCGGCGATGCCGACGTCGAAGATGCGGTCCGGGAAGGCCTCGGCGAAGGGGGCCAGGCCGACCGGGTGGAGCATGGCGGCGGTGATGGCGACGATGTCCTCGCGCTCGTGGCCGAGCGCGACCATCTCCTCGCCGAAGACGGAGGTCCAGTCCTTGCCCGAGCTCTTGACCGGCAGGCCGGTGTCCGGGTGGATCACACCGACCGCGTGGAAGCGGTCCTCGTCGTTGTTCTCGGCGGCGTGGTAGCCGCGGCCCTTCTCGGTGAGGCAGTGCACGATCACCGGGCCGCCGAAGCCGCGCGCCTTGGTCAGCGCGGACTCCAGGGCGGTCAGGTCGTGGCCGTCGATCGGGCCGATGTACTTGAGGCCGAGGTCCTCGAACATGCCCTGCGGGGCGATGAAGTCCTTGAGGCCCTTCTTGGCGCCGTGCAGCGTCTCGAACAGCTGCTGGCCGACCACCGGGGTGCGCTGCAGCGCGTCCTTGCCCCAGGACAGGAAGCGCTCGTAGCCCTGGGTGGTGCGCAGCGTGGCGAGGTGGTTGGCCAGGCCGCCGATGGTCGGGGAGTAGGAGCGCTCGTTGTCGTTGACGACGATGACGATCGGCAGGTCCTTGGCGTCGGCGATGTTGTTGATCGCCTCCCAGGCCATGCCGCCGGTCAGGGCGCCGTCGCCGATTACGGCGACGACCGGGTCCGCCTTGCCCTGGATCTTGTTGGCCTTGGCCAGGCCGTCGGCGTAGGAGAGCACCGTGGAGGCGTGCGAGTTCTCGATCACGTCGTGCTCGGACTCGGCCCGCGACGGGTAGCCGGACAGACCGCCGCTCATCTTCAGGCGGGAGAAGTCCTGGCGGCCGGTGAGCAGCTTGTGGACGTAGCTCTGGTGACCGGTGTCGAAGAGGATGCGGTCGCGCGGCGAGTCGAAGACCCGGTGCAGCGCGATGGTGAGCTCCACCACGCCGAGGTTGGGGCCGAGGTGGCCGCCCGTCTTGGAGACCTCGGTCACCAGGAAGGTCCGGATCTCCTGGGCCAGTGCGGCCAGCTGTCCGGGCGTGAGCCGGTCGAGATCGCGCGGTCCCCGAATGCGGGTCAGCAGGGCCACCCGTTCCTCCTCGTTCAGTGTTCGCGGACCGTGGACGGTCCGACGGGCGTCGCTGCCCGGTCCGGCGGCAGGCCGGCGGTCGCGGCCGGTTCCGACCGGTCGAGTCTAATGTCCGCCTGCCGGGCACCGAGCGGCGCGCCCGGTGCCACCGTTCGGTTACCGCCATTCCGGGAGGTCGGCCGGGGGATGCGGGTCACGGCAGATTGACGGACGGACGTTCGATCGCCTTTACATTCGGCCGCGCTTGCATCCGGATCACTCCTGCAGGAGCGGCCGGCACAACGGTGGACGGCGCCGGTCTCGGCGTCGACGGCCTCAGGCGCGGCCGAGGGCGCCGGACTCGCCCATCTCGCTCATCACCAGGGCCAGCGCGCCGAGCACCTCGGCCCGACCGCCGAGGGTGCCGGGGACGACCGAGAGCTGGCGGGCGGCACTGGGGATGGCGTAGCGGGCCACCGAGTCGCGGATCGGGGCGAGCACCAGCTCACCGGCCTCGGCGAGATCGCCGCCGAGGATCACCCGGCGCGGGTTGAGCAGGTTGCACAGGGTCGCCACGCCGGTGCCGATCTGCCGGCCGGCGTCGGCGATCACCCGGCGGCAGCCGAGGTCGCCCTGATGGGCCAGCTCGACCACCCGGGGCAGTGTGAGGTCCGGCCCGAGGGTCGAGGAGAGCAGGGAGAGCAGGTAGCGGGAGCCGACGAAGGTCTCCAGGCAGCCGCGGTTGCCGCAGCGGCAGACCGGCCCGGCCTCGTCCAGCGTGATGTGCCCTATCTCACCCGCCGTGCCGCCCGGACCGCGGTAGATCTGACCGTTGACCACCAGGCCGGCACCGACACCGCTGGCGATCTTGATGTACGCGAGGTCGCTCAGTCCGCGGCCCGCGCCCCAGACCAGCTCGCCGAGCGCGCCGAGGTTGGCGTCGTTGTCCACGTGCACCGGCATGCCGAGCCGCTCCCCCAGCTCCCGGCCCGGGGCGATGCCCGTCCAGCCGGGCAGGATCGCGGTGGAGCCCAGCGCGCCGGTCTCCACGTCGATCGGGCCGGGCACGCCGAGACCGACCCCGATCACCTTGTCCGGACGGAACCCGGCCTGCGCCAGCAGCCGCTCCACCATCGCCTCGGCGCGGTCGAAGCCCTGCTGGGCGGAGACGTCCACGTCGATCGGGGCGCTCTCCTCGGCCAGCACCCGGTGGGCCAGGTTGCCGACCGCGACCCGCAGGTGGGTGTGGCCGAAGTCGATGCCGACCACGATGCCGGCGTCGCCGCTGAGCGAGACGCTGCGGGCGCGGCGGCCGCCGGAGGAGGTGTCGGCGACCACGACGGTGCCGCTCTCCTTCAGTTCCCGCACGATGTTGGACACGGTGGCCGCGGAGAGGCCGGTGCCGCGGGCGATCTCGGCCTGGGTCAGCGAGCCGGCCATCCGCACCGCGCGCAGCACCCGCTCCAGGTTCGCCCGGTGCAGGGACGACTGCGAGCCCGGTGTGTCCGTCGACATGATCCACCCTCCCAGGGCGGGGAACCCTCCGCCGGGTGTCCCCTTCAACTCCTGAAGGGTACGGCCCGGGGGGCCCGGGTGGGGGTGCTGACGGCGGCGGTCGGGTGGCGGCGGGGACGGGCGGCCCGGGGCGTTGGGGCCGGGCGACCCGGGCGCTGGGAGTGGACGGCGCGGGCGGTGGGAGCGGACGGCGCAGGTGGAGGGGTGAGGACGGCTCGGGGGGCGCGCGGGTGGACGGGTCGCGCCGGGGCCGGTCGGGGGCGCGGGGGAATGGACCGCCCCGGGGTCACGCCGTGGTGTCGGGGGTGGGGGCCGGGTGATCGGAGGGTGAAGGTGTTGCACGGCCTGGACCTGCGGGGACGGGGTTCGGCCGTCCTGGCGGCGGCCGAAAACCACACACCACTAGCATGGTGCCCAATTCTCACCCGTCCCATCGGAACCGAGGTCGGTACCGGCAGGGGGACGCTTCCAGACATGACGGGGAATCAGATGGCAGGGGATCACCCTACGCCGGGGGCAGCCGAGACGCCCGGCAGCGGTCCGCAGGACAACCGGGGCGTATCGTTCGGGCGCCCGCCAGGGGGCGGCGTGGATCCGGCCGCCGTCGCGGACCAGATGACTCAGCTCGACGGCTCGGCCGTCCCGGGCCAGGCCGCCCCCGCCGGGCCGCCGCCCGCACAGCCGCCGGCACCGCCCGCGCAGCCGCCCGTCGGCGGCGCCGACTACGCGGCGTACGCGCCGACCGCGGCCGGCGGCTTCCCCGCCCAGGCCCCGCCGCCCCCGGCCGGCGCGCCGGTCGGTCCCTACGACCCGGTGCCCGCCGCCCCGTACGGCACCCCGGACGCCGGGCAGAACTACGGCACCGGCGGCTACAACTTCCCGCAGCAGCAGCAGCCCGGGTACAGCTACCCGGGCGCCCCCGCGGCGCCCAAGCAGCGCAACCCCGTGATGCTGTGGGGCGGGATCATCGGCGGTGTGCTGGCGATCGCGATCGTGGTCGCCCTGGTCGTCCTGCTGAAGAACGACCCCGAGCCCGACCCGTCCCCCGGCCCCGTCGCCACCGGCACCGGCGGCACCAGTGACGGTCCGAGCAACGACCCCGCTCCCGGCCCGGGCTCCAAGGGCGCCACCTTCAACGTCGCCTGGAGCGCCCCCAAGGGCGCCAGCACGGACAGCGCGAACCAGATGCTCGGCGTCTGGGGCACCGACAAGCTCGCCGTCCGCGTCGACAGCAGCGGCATCAAGGCCTACAACCTGACGGACGGCAAGGAAGCCTGGACCATCCCGGTCCCGTCCGGCAGCAAGGAGCTGTGCACCGCCTCGTACGGCGCCAACTCCAAGGGCGTCGCCGCGGTCTCCTTCAACACCGGTGACAGCGACTGCTCCACCGTCGGCGCCGTCGACCTCAACCAGGGCAAGCTGCTCTGGAGCGTCAAGGTCTCGGCCGACCGGCTGTCCTCGCCGACCCTGAGCGTCACCGAGAACGTCGTCGCCATCGGCGGCCGGACGGTCGGCGCCCTGAACATCGCCACCGGCCAGCCCGCCTGGCAGTTCCAGCCGCGCGACAAGGACTGCAGCGTGAAGGGCCGCGCGGCCGGCACCCAGATCGCCGTCAGCGACCGCTGCTACGGCACCAGCGGCCCGAAGTCGCAGCTGGTCATCGTGAACGCCGAGACGGGCAAGGCGGCCAGCACGCCGATCACCCTGACCGGCAGCATCGAGGAGGTCGACCAGGTCGTCCAGGACAAGCCGCTCGTCCTGCTGATGTCCAGCGGCCCGCAGGGCGACTACATCCTGCCGTTCGACAAGGACAACAAGCCGGGCAACCAGATGTCCGTCAAGGAGCCCGGCTCGGACAGCCTGCGCCTGTCCGGCCAGGACGAGGCCCTGACCCGCAACGTGGTCAGCGGTTCCACGCTGTACGTCCAGGTCAGCGGCACCAAGCCGGGCATCAACGCCTATGACCTGAACACCGGCAAGCGCCTGTGGGCGGCCACCAGCTCCTCCTCGAGCAACGACATGCGCCTGGTCTCCGGCACCGACAAGGACGGCAAGATCCGCGCCGTCGTCGAGCAGGGCTACGACAAGCCGGCCCGCCTGGTGACGCTCTCGCCGACCGACGGTTCGATGACCGACATCGGCACCATCGCGATGGGCAACGGCCTGGACATCGGCACCAGCACCTCCGAGTACCTCATCTCGGACGACGGCGCCGCGGTGTACGCCTTCCGTCGCTACAGCTCCACCGACGGTCCGCTGACCAAGTGGAAGAAGTGACGCCGGGGGCATGACCCCTCGTCGCGGCCGATGAGCGGTCGTGGCGACCGCGGGCGGGGCGGGACCGGGTGGACAGCCCGGGCCCGCCCCGCCTGCAATTTCCGGCGAGGCGGGCCGTGGGACGTGCAAGGATTCGGAGCATCAGTCTGACAAAGGAGTGCAGCGAGTGCCCGGCACAAACCTGACCCGCGAGGAGGCCCGCACCCGGGCCGATCTCCTGCGCGTGGACGCGTACGACATCGAGCTCGACCTGGGCTCCGCCCGCCAGGGCGGCACCTTCCGGTCCACCACCGTGGTCCGGTTCACCGCCACGACGCCCGGCGCGGACACCTTCATCGACCTCGTCGCCCCGAGCGTCGAGGAGATCACCCTCAACGGCGCCACGCTCGACCCCGCGAGCTTCGCCGACAGCCGCATCCCACTGCCGAACCTGGCCGCCGACAACGAGCTGCGGATCGTCGCCGACTGCGAGTACACCAACACCGGCGAGGGCCTGCACCGGTTCGTCGACCCGGTCGACGGCGAGACCTACCTGTACACCCAGTTCGAGGTGCCGGACGCCCGCCGCGTCTTCGCCAACTTCGAACAGCCCGACCTGAAGGCCGCGTTCAGGTTCACCGTGACCGCCCCCAAGGGCTGGGTCGTGGTGTCCAACTCGCCGACCCCGACCCCGGTCGGCGAGGGCGACACCCAGGTCTGGAGCTTCGAGCCCACCGGCCGGATCTCCAGCTACATCACCGCGCTGATCGCCGGCCCGTACGTCGGCGTCTTCGACAGCTACGAGAACGGCGAGCAGAAGGTGCCGCTGGGCGTCTACTGCCGCCCCTCGCTGCGCGAATTCCTGGACCCGGAAGCCATCTTCGAGGTCACCAAGCAGGGCTTCGACTACTTCCAGGAGAAGTTCGACTTCCCGTACCCGTTCGCGAAGTACGACCAGCTGTTCGTCCCGGAGTTCAACGCCGGCGCGATGGAGAACGCGGGCGCCGTCACCCTGCGCGACCAGTACGTGTTCCGCTCCAAGGTCACCGACGCCGCGTACGAGTCCCGCGCCGCGACGATCCTGCACGAGCTCGCCCACATGTGGTTCGGCGACCTCGTCACCATGGAGTGGTGGAACGACCTCTGGCTGAACGAGTCCTTCGCGACCTTCGCCGAGGCCGTCTGCCAGGCCGAGGCCCCCGGCTCCAAGTGGCCCCACTCGTGGACCACCTTCGCCAACCAGATGAAGACCTGGGCCTACCGGCAGGACCAGCTGCCGTCCACCCACCCGATCATGGCCGACATCAACGACCTGGAGGACGTCCAGGTCAACTTCGACGGCATCACCTACGCCAAGGGCGCCTCGGTGCTCAAGCAGCTGGTGGCCTACGTCGGCCAGGACGCCTTCTTCCAGGGCGTGCAGGCCTACTTCAAGCGCCACGCCTGGGGCAACACCCGCCTCAGCGACCTGCTCGGCGCCCTCGAGGAGGCCAGCGGCCGCGACCTCAAGGCCTGGTCCAAGGCCTGGCTGGAGACCGCCGGCATCAACGTGCTGCGGCCCGCGATCACGCTGAACACCGACGGCGAGATCGAGACCTTCACCGTGCTGCAGGACGCCCCCGCGCTGCCCGCCGGCGCCAAGGGCGAGGCCGTGCTGCGGCCGCACCGCATCGCGATCGGCCTGTACGAGCTCAACGGCGACGCGCTGGTGCGCACCGACCGGATCGAGCTGGACGTCGACGGCCCGCGCACCGAGGTGCCCGAGCTGGTCGGGCGTCACCGCCCCGCCGTCGTGCTGCTGAACGACGACGACCTCTCGTACGCCAAGATCCGCCTCGACGAGGACTCGCTGGCCGTCGTCACCGAGAACCTCGGCGGCTTCACCGACTCGCTGCCGCGCGCGCTGTGCTGGGCCTCCGCCTGGGACATGACCCGCGACGGCGAACTCGCCGCCCGCGACTACCTGTCGCTCGCCCTCTCCGGTATCGGGCGCGAGTCCGACATCGGCGTGGTGCAGTCCGTGCAGCGCCAGGTCAAGCTCGCCCTCGACGCGTACGCCGACCCGGACTGGCGCGAGCAGGGCCTCTCCCGCTGGGCCGCCGCCGCCGAGGAGCACCTGCGCGCCGCCGAGCCCGGCAGCGACCACCAGCTGGCCTGGGCCCGCGCCCTCGCCGCGGTCGCCCGGACCGACGGTCAGCTCGCGCTGCTCGCCGGGCTGCTGGACGGCTCGGTCGAGATCAAGGGCCTCGCGGTCGACACCGAGCTGCGCTGGACGCTGCTCACCCGGCTCGCGGCCACCGGCCGTGCGGACGAGGCCGAGATCGCCGCCGAGCTGGCGCGGGACAACACCGCGGCCGGCCAGGAGCACGCGGCCTCCTGCCGCGCCGCCCGGCCGACCGCCGAGGCCAAGGCGGAGGCCTGGGCGTCGGTGGTGGAGTCCGACAAGCTGACCAACTACGTCCAGGAAGCGGTGATCAGCGGCTTCCAGCAGTCCGACCAGCGCGAGCTGCTCGCACCGTACGCGGCGAAGTACTTCGCGGCGGTGAAGGGCATCTGGGAGACCCGCAGCCACGAGATCTCGCAGCAGATCATCGTCGGGCTGTACCCGGGGCTGCAGGTGACGGTCGAGACGCTGGAGGCCACCGACGCGTGGCTGGCCTCGGCCGAGCCGGCGCCGGCGCTGCGGCGGCAGGTCGTCGAGGCGCGGGCCGGGGTCGAGCGCGCGCTCAAGGCCCAGGCTGTCGACCGTGCGGCGGGCTCGCGCTGACGGTGTCGCGGATCGCGGCGGCGTAGCGGCGGGAAGCGGCGGGAAGCCGCGGATAGCCGTAAGGGGCGTCGGACGATCGTCCGGCGCCCCTTCGGGGTCGTGCAGGCCATGCGGGTCGTGCGGGTCCTGGCGGACGGTGTTGCTTCTTCGTGGTTACTTCTTCTTGGCCTTGCCGTAGGGCAGGCCCGCCAGGGCGGCGATCACCACGAAGAGAACGATCGGGAGAAACACGTACAGGCCGAGGGTCTGGCCGACGCTCAGGCCGGAACCGGGGTCATCGCCGTCGTCCCTGGTGTAGGCCATGGCGGGCGACGACAGCAGCATCATCAGCGTGACCGTTGCGGAGACCGCGCCGGCTCGCAAAGCGTTCCTCTTGTCCACGTTTCCAACTTACCCGCCGCTTATGGAAGGGCGCGCGTCGGGGTCGGCCTGGTGGGGTGGGGGACCTCTCGGGGGACCTCTCGGGGGACCTCTCGGGGGACCTCTCGGGGGACCGCGAGGAGCTGGGCGAGGAGGCGGGCGGCGGGGGCGGCGGCCAGGCGGTCGAGGGTGACCGGGTCGCCGTCGCCGTCCGCCACGGGGAGGCGCCAGTTCGGGTACTGGTCCCAGGTGCCGGGAAGGTTCTGCGGGCGCGGGTCCCCGACCAGGTCCGGCAGCCAGACCCCGACCAGCTCCGCCGGGGTCGCCCGCAGGAAGCGGTACAGCACGGGCATCGACAGCGGCTCGCCCGGGGTGAGCAGCCCCCGCGCGGCCAGCTCCGCCTGCCAGTCCGCCAGCTCCTCGGCCGCCTCCTCCTGCTCCTCGCCCAGCGGGCGGGCCAGCAGGCCGAGCCGGTGGCGCAGCTCGACGTGCTCGCCGGAGAGGCGGGCGGCGGTGCTCGGCAGGTCGTGGGTGGTGAGGGTGGCCAGGCAGCCCGGGCGCCAGCGGTCCGGGGGCAGGATGCCGCCGCCGGCCTGCCAGTCCCGCTCGAACCAGAGCACGGAGGTGCCGAGCACGCCGCGCGCCGCCAGCTCCTCCCGTACGCCCGGTTCGACCGTGCCCAGGTCCTCGCCGATCACCGCCGTCCCGGCCCGGTGCGCCTCCAGGGCCAACACGCCGAGCATCGCCTCCGCGTCGTAGCGGACGTACGCGCCCTCGGTGGGCGGGTGGCCCTGGGGGACCCACCAGAGGCGGAAGAGGCCCATGACGTGGTCGATGCGCAGGGCCCCCGCGTGCCTCGCCGCCGCTCGCAGGAGTTCCGCGTACGGGGCGTAGCCGGCCTCGGCGAGGGCGTCCGGGCGCCAGGGCGGCAGGCCCCAGTCCTGGCCGTGGGCGTTGAAGGCGTCCGGCGGGGCGCCGACCGAGATGCCGCCGGCCAGGACGTCCTGCAGCGCCCACGCGTCGGCACCGTCCGGGTGGACGCCCACGGCGAGGTCGTGGATCAGGCCCACCGGCATGCCGGCCTCGCGGGCGGCGCGCTGGGCGTGGGCGAGCTGCTGGTCGACCTGCCAGGCGAGCCAGGCGTGGAACTCGACCCGGTCGTTGAGTTCCTTCTCCGTTTGCCCGACGTGTGGGCCGTCCGGGTGACGCAGACCCTTCGGCCAGTGGTGCCAGTCGGCGCCGTGCACCTCGGCCAGGGCGTTCCACAGGGCGTGCCGGCGCAGCCACTCCCCCTCGCGGCGCCGGAACGCCTCGTACGCGGCCTGCCGGCCGGGCCCGCGCGGCACCTCGTGCAGCAGCTCCAGGGCCTCGCGCTTCAGCGCCCAGACGGCGTCGCGGTCGATCAGGCCGTCGTGGCCGAGGACCTCCTCGCGCAGCCGGGCCGCCTGGTGGCTCAGCTCCTCGGCCCTCCGTCGTCGCTCCGCGGTCAGGTAGGCGTACTCGGGGACGGCCTCGATCCGCAGGTGCACCGGATCGGCGAAGCGGCGGGAGGAGGGCCGGTAAGGGGACGGGTCGGAGGGCGCGCCGGGGAGCCCTGCGTGCAGCGGGTTGATCTGTACGAAGCCCGCGCCGAGGCCGGCGCCCGCCCACTGCGCCAGCTCGGCGAGGTCGCCGAGGTCGCCCATGCCCCAGGAGCGGTCGGACAGGACGGAGTACAGCTGGGCGAGGAACCCCCAGCTTCGGCCCGGGAGTTGGGGCAGCTTCTGCGGAGCGACGATCAGCGCCGCTTCGGCCTCCCTCCCGTGGGACTCCGCCTTGAGCGTGTGCCGCCCGAGGGGCAGGTCGGCGGGCAGCCAGTGCGAGTGCCCGCGCGGCAGCTCCCAACTCCCGCCGTCCTCCAGCTCCACGCGCAGCCGGGCGTCCGCCGGGACGTCCAGCGCGGTCCGCCGCCCCTGCCGGACCACCACGCACGGCGGCAGCAACCGGCTCTGCTGCTCGGCCCGGTGACGCTCCAGTGCCTCCCGCACCTCCTCCGGCGACCCGGCCGCCACCCCCAGCGCCGCCAGCACCGCGACCAGCGTCCGCGCCCCCACCGCCTGCCCACCCGGCCCCGGGTACCGGGTGTCCACCCCGTACGCCTGCGCCAGCGCCACCAGTTCGGCAGGCGGCGGCGGAGCATCCTGCGCCGGCACCTGCTCGACTCCGTCACTGTCGTGGTAAGCGGCCACTCGCGGCTCCTGCGCTGTCTCGGCAACACCCGGTTAGGACCCCCCAGTCCTACCCGGGTAACCACCCGGCCACGCTGCGCGACACGACGGTGTCGGGTGCGCCATCGGCACCCGCGGCGGCAACGTCGCGTCCCGGCTGGTCAGAGGCCCCGTCAGGTGCGGTCGGGCCGACCGGCCGGAGTGGCAGGAGGTGCGGGTCCGGACCGGCTTTCGGAGAGGGTTGGAGGAGGGTTCGAGGAGAGTTCGGGGAGGGGCTCGGGAGGGCCCTGCGAGGGGATGAATCGGGGCAAGGTCGGCATAGCCGTCGGCGGCGTTGACACCGGGTTGGGTAGCTGGTGGGGTGGCGGGCGATGTGGTTCCGGCCTGGCGAGGAGTCTCCTGTGCAAGCCCGAGTGTCCGTCGCGGCCGGGCGGCGGCTGCGGTCGCAGTTGGAGCAGAGTCCGGCGTTGCGGGAGGTGCTGCAGCACCCGGCGGCGTTGGCGGCGCGGCGGGCGACGGCGCGGACGTGCCGTCAGCTGGCGCCCAGGACGGCGGACCGGCTGATCGCGGACCTCAAGGGGACGGAGCCCCTGCTGGCGTCGGTGCGGGCCGAGCGTGCGGCGGGGCGGCCGGGGCGGCGGGCGATGCAGATCGCGGCCGGGGTCGCGGCCGCGGCGGTGGTCGGCGGGCTGCTGGCCGGGCCGGTGCCGTCGGCGTACGCGCAGACGCCCGGAACGGACGTGGTGAGCACCGCGCCGCAGACGCCGCTGGGGAGCGTGACCGACCCTCAGGTGTTCCCGCGGCCGCAGGAGCAGACGGTGGCGGGCAAGCCGGTGGTGGTGCCGAGCGCCGTGACCCTGGTGGCCACGCCCAAGGCGGACATCGGCGCGGTGCTGGCCGTCCGTGAGGTGCTGGACATCGCGGGGGCGACCGAGGTGACGCCGCAGCCGGACGGCGGGACGCCGGCAGCCGGCTCGCTGGTGGTGTACGTCGGCGGCCCCTCCGAGGGCGCCGGCGGCGAGGTCGACCGGGTGCTGCGGCAGCTGACCGTCGCGGCCGGCGGCAAGGAGGGCACCGCGCCCTCGACCGCGAACCTGCCGACCGGCGGCTACGTGCTGTCGGCCGGTCAGCTGCCCGCCCAGGGCGGCGGGACGTACGGCGCCGTGGTGCTGGCGGGCGCGGACACCACCGGGACCTTCTACGCCGCGCAGAGCCTGCGCCAGCTGCTGGCCGCCGTACCGGCCGGGCAGGGGCAGGCGGCGGGCGCGAACGGGCTCGGCCTGCCCGGGATCGCGCTGCGGGACTGGCCGACCGGCGCGCCGGTGCGCGGCACCGCCGAGGCGTTCTACGGCACCCCGTGGACCGCGCAGCAGCGGCTCGATCAGGTCGACTTCCTCGGCCGCTCCAAGCAGAACTTCTACCTCTACGCCCCCGGTGACGACCCGTACCGGCTCTCCCGCTGGCGCAACGCCTACCCCGCCGCGCAGGCGGACGAGCTGCGCGAGCTCGCCGACCGGGCGCGGCGCAACCACGTCACGCTCGGCTACGCGATCGACCCGGGGCAGTCCCTCTGCTTCAGCTCCGGCAAGGACACGGACGCGCTGGTCGCCAAGCTGGACGGGCTGCGCAAGCTCGGCTTCACCGCCTTCCAGCTGCAGTTCCTGGACGTCAGCTACGACGAGTGGCACTGCGACGACGACCGCGACGAGTACGGCACCGGGCCCGCCGCGGCCGCCAAGGCGCAGGCCGCGCTGGTGAAGAAGGTGCAGGACCGGCTGATCGCCAGGAACCCGGGCCTGGCGCCGCTGTCCGTCGTCCCCACCGAGTACCACCAGCAGGGCGCCACGCCGTACCGCAAGGCGCTGGCCGCGGCGCTGCCTGAGGGCGTGCAGGTGGCGTGGAGCGGGGTCGGGGTGATCCCCGAGAAGATCACCACCGCCCAGGCCTCGGACATCGCCGACCTGTACGGGCACCCGCTGGTCACCATGGACAACTACCCGGTCAACGACGCCAGCCCGGACCGGCTCTTCCTCGGCGCCTACACCGGGCGCGACCCGGGGGTGGCCACCCGCTCGGCGGTCATGCTGACCGGCGCGATGCAGCAGCCGGTGGCCTCCCGGATAGCCATCGCCACCGCCGGCGACTTCGCCTGGAACCCTGTCGGCTACAAGCCGGAGGAGTCCTGGAAGGCCGCCGTGCGCACGATGGCCGGGCCGACCGGCGCCGGCGCGACGCCCGCCGGGACGGCGCTGCCCGCGGTCACCGCGCTGGCCGGCAACAGCACCTCCTCGCCGCTGTCCAAGCAGGAGTCCGGCTACCTGACGCCGCTGCTCGACCGCTTCTGGGCCGCCGTCGAGCCCACCTCCGGCACCGCGCCCGACCTCACCAGGCTGATAGAGGCCGCCGCCCCGCTGCGCGAGGCCTTCGCCACGATGGCCACCGCCCAGCAGACCCTGGCCGGCACCCCGGCCACCGCCCAGCTGGCCGGCGAGGCCGCGCCCTGGCTCGGCCCGCTGCGCGACTACGGGCTCGCCGGGCAGGCCGCGCTGAACATGCTGCTGGCCCAGCACGGCGGCGACGGCGCGGCGGCCTGGAAGGCCCGGGTGGAGCTCAACCGGCTGCGCGAGCAGCTCGACCGGTCCCCGGCCACCGTCGGTGCCGGAGTGCTCGGCCCCTTCCTGGAGCGCGCCGTCCGCGCCGCCGACACCTGGGCGGGCGTGGTCGGCGGCGGAGTCACGGCGACCACGACCCTGGGCACCGCGCAGGACCACCTGCCCGCGCTGATGACGGACGGCGTGGCGGACACCTTCTACTGGAGCTCCGCTCCCCCGCAGCCCGGCGACGCGGTCGGCCTCGACCTCGGCGCGGGCCGCCCGGTCAGCAACGTGACCGTGCTGATGGGCAGCTGGGGCAACGGCGCGGACGCCCGCACCGCCGTGGACGACTACATCCGCGACGGCGTGCTGGAGTACTCCACCGGCGAGGGCGGCTGGAAGCAGCTCGCCGTCGTCAGGAACCAGAAGACGATCAGCGCCCAGCTCCCGCCCGGCACCGTCGTACGGGCGGTGCGGCTGCGGGCCACCGCCGCGCAGAAGACCGCCGTCGCGGTGCGCGAGTTCACCGTCACCGCCCCCGACGAGTCCCCGGCGAGCGTCACCGGCGGGCCCGTCGCCCTGCCCGGTTCCTCCGCCGCCGCCGTGTTGGACGGCAACCCGGACACCGCGTACCGGGCCGCCAAGCCGCCGACCGCGCAGGACGAGCCGCTCACCGTCGAGCTCGGCGCCGCCCGTCCGCTGGACCGACTCACCGTGCTCACCGACCCGGGCGTGCGCGCCACCGCCACCGCCGCGGTGCGCCGCGCCGACGGCACCTGGGCGGACATCGGCACCGTGCAGCCCGGCTACAACGAGCTGCCGGCCGGCGGGCAGCTCGCCGACGCGTTCCGGCTCACCTGGAAGCCCGGCGGCGACCCGCCGGTGGTCAACCAGGTGATCCCCTGGTACGCGGACGCCCCGGCGGCCCGGCTCAGCCTGTCCGACCCGGCCCTGGACGTGGTCACCGGCGCGGCCGCGCCCGTCCAGACCCGCGCCACCGTGGAAGCCGGCCGCCCCGAGGGCACCACCGGCGAGCTGCGCACCGAGGTGCCGGCCGCCGCCAAGGGCCTGACCGTGACCCCGGCCGGCCCGGTGACCGTGCCGCGCGGCGGCCGGGTGGGCGTGCCGCTGCTGGTCGGCGCCGCGCCGGGCACACCGTCCGGGACGTACCAGGTGCCGGTGCAGTTCGTGGCCGGGACGACCATCGTCAAGCAGGTCCTCCAGGTGCACGTGGTGCCGCCGACCGGCGGTCCGGACCTGGCGCTCGGCGCGAAGGCCACCTCCTCGGGCGACGAGACCGCGAACTTCCCGGCCTCGGCGGTCGCCGACGGCGACCCGAAGAGCCGCTGGTCCTCGCCTGCCAAGGATGACGCCTGGGTGCGGCTGGAGCTGCCGCAGGCGACCCGGCTGGGCTCGGCGGTGCTGCACTGGCAGGCCGCGTACGCCGCCTCGTACAAGATCCAGGTCTCCGCGGACGGGAACTCCTGGACGGACGCGGCGACGGTGGACAACGGCAAGGGCGGCGACGAGACGGTGCGCTTCGACGCGCCCGGGGTCCGGTTCGTCCGGGTCCAGGGTGTGGCGCGGGCGACCAAGTACGGCTACTCGCTGTGGGGCGTCGAGCTGTACGCGGTGACCCCGCCGGCCCAGCCGCAGCCACCGGCCGGACAGCCCGCCCAGCCGGGACAGCCGGGCACCCCGCCGGGCACCACGGCGACCCCGCCGGCGGCTCCGCCGAAGCCGTAGCCCTCGTACCGGGTCCCCGAGAGAAGCGGCGGGCCGCCGGCTCCCCGGTGCGGGGGGCGCGGCGGCCCATGAGGCGCGTACCGACGGTGTGACGGGCGGGCCCTTGTGTCGCTTCGGTCAGGCGGAGAGCGGTTCGGGCTGCTCGCCGCGGCGGACGGGGGTGGGGTGGGCGCCGTGCGCCCGGCCGATCGGGACCGAGTGGTTGGGCTCGGTATGGTCGTGGTGCTCGTACTCGCCCCACTGCGGGGCGCGCAACTGGTCGGCGCCGCCGTAGGGCTCCAGGTAGGGGCGCCAGCGCGGGTCCTTGATGCCGGTGCCGATGATCCGCCAGGCGAGTCCGCTGGGCGGTGCGGGTGGGCGCTTCATCCGCCACCCCAGTTCGGTGAGGTGGCGGTCGGCCTTGGTGTGGTTGCAGCGGCGGCAGGCTGCCACCACGTTGTCCCACCGGTGCTGGCCGCCCCGGCTGCGCGGGATGACGTGGTCGACGCTGGTGGCGGCGGCCCCGCAGTAGACGCAGCGGCCGTGGTCCCGGGCGAACAGCGCCCGGCGGGTGAGCGGGACGGGCCCGCAGAACGGGACCCGGACGAAGCGGGTCAGACGGACGACGGACGGCGCCGGAAGGGCGCTGGTGGCGCTGTGCAGAGTGACTTCCGAGTCCTCCAGGCTGACCGCCTTGTGGTTGAGGACCAGGATGAGTGCGCGGCGCATCGATACGACGCCGAGTGGCTCGTAGGACGCGTTGAGGACCAGGACATGCGGCACGGATGCCTCCTTGGACGCCTGCGGCGCGTGGCTCGCGCCGGGACGAGCGGTTGGATCGCACAACGAGTGCGCGATCTCCCCCAGTGTCGCCTTACGACTTTGTACGGCGCCACCACTCCTGTGTAACGGACCTGACGTGAACGTCGGGTGTGGTCTCCGACATAGCCGGTATGCCCGGGGGAAGGTCGGGTTGCACCCGGGTGCCCCCGGGGCGGGGTGGGGCGGCGCCCGGTGGCCCTCCCGGGGGACGGATCGGCTGGTCGGAGCAGTGTTCGGGCGGGGCGGGAGGGCGTCCGGGCCGCGATGTAGGGGGAGCGCACCGGGGCGTTGACGGGGCGTCCGGGCTGGTCCGTACGCCCTTGGGCGGCTTCCGGCGGGGCCGTCGGCGGGCTTCGGCGTGTCCGGGTGGGTGTTCGGTAACGGATAGGCTAAGGCGCACGGTCCGCGGGCCGCTTGCCGGCGGTGCGGGCTCGACACGCCCCCAGCAAGGAAGGTCCGCACGTGTTCAGCTCCGGCGCCACCGGTCTGTCCGCCGCGTCCTCGACGCCCTCCGTCCCGACGACGCCGAGCCCCAGCCCCACCGCGCAGCTGCCGGACCTGGACCTGCGGATCCCGACCAGCGCGCAGGAGGTCTCGGACACCACCAAGCAGGCCGCGAGCTGGTTCGACACCCACTGGCAGGCCTGGCTGGCCTCGGGCCTGCGGATCGTCTTCATCGTGGTGCTGGCGCTGGTGCTGCGGGCCGTGGTGCGCAAGCTGATCTCACAGCTGATAGGGCGGATGGCGCGCTCCCCCGAGCACCAGGAGGAGAGCCGGCTGGGCGGGCTGCTGGCCAACACCGGGGTGGTGAACCCGGAGCGGCGCCAGCAGCGCTCGGAGGCGATCGGCTCGGTGCTGCGCAGCGTGGCCTCGTTCACGATCCTGGGCACGGCAGCGCTGATGGTGCTCTCCGCCCTGGGGGTGAACCTGGCTCCGCTGCTGGCGAGCGCCGGTGTGGCCGGTGTGGCGATCGGTTTCGGCGCCCGCAACCTGGTCACGGACTTCCTCTCCGGGGTCTTCATGATCATGGAGGACCAGTACGGCGTGGGCGACGAGATCGACACCGGGGTGGCGACCGGCACGGTGCTGGAGGTCGGCCTCCGGGTGACCAAGCTGCGCGGTGCGAACGGCGAGATCTGGTACATCCGCAACGGCGAGGTCAAGCGGATCGCCAACATGAGCCAGGGCTGGGCGACCGCCTCGGTGGACGTCCAGATCGGGTACAAGGAGGACCTGCTGCGGGTCGAGGACCTGATCGTGCGGACCGCCGAGGAGCTGGCCAAGGAGACGCCGTACGACGAGCTGGTCTGGGCGCCGGTGTCGATCCTGGGCGTGGAGTCGGTCGCGGCGGACTCGGTGATGGTGCGGGTCGAGGCCCGGACCGCGCCCGGCAAGGCGCCGGCGGTCTCCCGAGCGCTGCGGCAGCGGCTGAAGGTGGCCTTCGACGGTGCCGGGATCAAGGTCAAGGAGGAAACCCCGACGGCGGCGGCTGCGGCTGCCGCGGCGGCCGCCGCCGCGACCGGCGTGGTCATCGCGCCGATCCCGGCTCCCACGGCCGAGCCGGCGGCGCCGTCCGCGCTCGCCGACCCGAACTCGGCCCGCTTCAAGGCCACCGAACCGATCCCGGCCCCGAAGCCGGAGCCGTAGGGACACCCTCCCCTCGTAGAACCGACTGCTCCCGCCTTCCCTAACGAGGGACCGGCGGGAGGTTCGTAAGCGTACGCAGAGCCTGATCACGCGCGCGGAAGCCGAAGCTGACGAGGGTGACGCTCTCTCCGGCACTGAGGGGCGTCCGGCCGTGCGGCGTGAGCGCGCCGTCGAAGACGACGCAGTCACCCGGGGCGAGGTCGCATTCGAGGTGGCCGTCGGCGTTGACGAAGACGGTGGTGCTGGCCCGGGGCGCCCTGGCAGGGCGCTCGTGCTTGAGGCAGAGGATCAGGTTGGCCTCGCCGAAGCCGGACTCGTCCACGTGGAAGTCGAGGAACTGCCCTTCCTCCAGGTACGCGATGTAGACGGCGGTGTGCGGCTGCTCGACGTCCAGGCCGGTGGACCGCGCTACGACTGCGGCGACATCGACTTGTGCGGCGAAGCGGTTCGCGGTCTCGCCGACTGCCGCGTTCCACTTGCCGTTGTGGAGGTATCCGTCAGCGGTGACGGCCTTCTCGGCTTCCTCCGCCATCGCGGCGAGCAAGTCTACGGGGAACGACTGGTCACTCAGGTGGCATGGGTGAACGCGCTGGTGCGCGGTGAGCCCACGCACAGCGTCCCGGAGGGCGGGGAAGTCCTCTGCCCACCGGGCCGGCGCCTTGGCCGTGGTCTGGGACTGGAGCCATGAGGTCCACTGACCGCTCCACCGGCGCGGCACCGCGCCGCCTGCCGCCGATACGTCGGCCTGGCCGATCAGCAGCTCGACCCGGTCGAGTGCGGCCTGCGTGGACTCCACCAGCTCGGCATCCCCCTTGGCGATCCGCAGGCGCAGCGCCTCTTGCAGATGGGCCTGCGCATCCGCGAGGTCACCGCGCTCCATCAGGTGCTTTCCGGTGTGCTGGAGCGCGAAGTCGAGGAGCTCCGGGTGCCGGCTTCGCGCAGTGTTCAGGGCACCGCGGTAGAGCGCGTCCGCCGTCTGCACGTCACCGGCGTAGCGGTGCGCGTCGCCGAGGTTGAGCCCGGTGGCGACGACGGCCCGGGTGTTACCCATGGCTGCGGCGAGGTCGAGCGACTGCCGGAGGAACGCATGGGCCTCCTCGTGGTGGCCCAGGCACATCTGGCCGATGCCGATCCACCTGGTCAGGACCCGAGCACGCGCGGGGTCGCGCTCCTCGGGCAGAGCCCGCAGTTCCTCGTGGAGTCGGCCGACCGCGGCGGTCAGCTGGTTCCGGTCAGTGGGGACCATACGCAGGTCGTCGTCCTGGTCGATGAGGTGCTGGAGCACTGGACCTTCCCTCGTTCGGTTCTGCTCAGCGTGGCACTACAGCTGGTCGGTCTGGTCACGCAGGTCGGCCAGCAGCTCCACCCCGTGCGGGGAGAAGTGCCCACGCAGGAGTTCGAGTTCGCGGATGAGGTAGCGGACAGCCGACAGGCCGTCGTGGTAGGCGCTCTGGAAGCTCACGCGCTCGGTGGGCGTCAGGTCGTCGCGGCGCAGTTCGGTCTGGCGGAACCGCAGAAGCTGGTTGTACACGCAGGTCGCGTGGAAGGCCCTGTCGATCTCCCAGTACTGGTTACGGTCCGCTCCCTGCCCGGCCCGCCACTTGATTTCGATCGCCCGACCCGTTGCTGGTGCCGTTCTTGTCGTCCATGCCGTGCACTCCTTCCGATTCACCCGCTGAGAAGCGCGGAGGCGGTGGGTTGCCGAAGGCGTCGCTGATGTCCATCCTGATGACCCGGGAGGCCCGCCTTACGCGATGATGGGCGACCCCGTCAGGGCCCGATCGACTTTGGCACAGGCAACTCGCACCTTCGAGCAGGAACGCAACGAGCGAGCTGCGACGCTCGCTCCGACACCAGGAGAGGAACTACGCGCGGAACGAGGCACTGGTGCGATTCCGCCTCGCCGGGGCGCTCGCGCAGGCAGGTGAGGCCGAGGAGTCGGCCCACGAACTCACCTCGGGAACCATCCTGCTGACCGAGGTGTCGTCCGGCCGGGCCCGCATGTCAATGGAGGAGGCACACTCCCACCTGCGGCTATTGAATCCCTCCCTGGCCGCTGCCAGCACTGCCCACCTGATCGCTTGAAAGGAGAATCGTGCAAACGCCCACCTTCGAGACCTTCACAGATCCCGAAGCCGCTAACCGGGTGCTGGACGAGATAGCACCGCTGTACGAGCAGGTGTTCGCGGAGCCACCGTACTTCGAAGGGCCCCGCGACCTGGCCGAGTTCCTGGAGGGGCTACGAGGCGTTCCGGACCATGCCCGGCTTCCGACTGGTGCTGGCTCGCTCGGGCGCCACCCTGGTCGGGTTCGCTTTCGGCGTCCTACTCCAGTCGGAAAGCCGCTGGTGGAGCGGCCTCGGCTTGGATGAGGAGTTCACCCGCGAGGACGGGCACCGGACGTTCGTGATCCGGGAACTCGCCGTGGCTTCGGATCAGCGCCGGCGGGGGTTGGGCCGGGAGCTGCACGCAGCCGTACTCGAAGGTGCCCAGGTGGAGCGCGTCACGCTTGCGGTCCGACCCGAAGCACAGGCTGCGATGAAGATGTACGAAGCCCTCGGCTATCGAGACCTGGGTGACAAACCTCCGGCTTGGGAAGGGGCCCCGGTGTACCGCTACGTGGCCCGGTAGCGGAACCGGCAAGCTCATTCTCCGCCAGCGCCCTGGCCCAAGAGTTCGGCTGTTCGCTTATCGGTGCTTTCCCGCGTCGACTCTCGTTACGCTGTCAGGTGGTCGAACTCTCCCGTCTTGACGCCGCACAGGAAGGCACGGAGTCCGTCAGGCGATGTGGTGATGACGACATCGGGGTCATCGCTCTCGCGGATTTTGATGCTGCGGTCAGGGGCTGCAGCGAGGTAGATACAGTTGGCGGTGTCGCCGCTGAATGACGACTTCTGCCAGTTCTGAACGGCCATGATTGCTCCCCTCTCAAATGCTCTGGGCGATACGGCGGATGAGGTCGCGGGACGCGTCGGGCTTGAGCGCGCTCACCTCCAACCGGTCCAACACGGCTCGATACTTGATCAGCTGCGGTTCGGTGTCAATGAAGTCGTACCGGTCCCCATCAACCTGCACACTGTCCAATCGGGCGACCTCGGCGGCGAAGTACACGATCCCGGCGCCAGAGCTGGGGTAGCTACCGGTGCCGAACGGGATCACCCGCAGGTCGATGTGCGGGTACTCGCTCATCCTCAGCAGGTGTTCCAGCTGAGAGCGGGCAACCTCTGGACCCCCGAAGTCCATGCGCAGTGCGGCCTCATGGACGACGGCCGACAGCGGGCTCGGCCGCTCGCCGTAAAGCACCGCCTGCCGCTTGATGCGATGAGAAACAAGGTGTTCCACTTCGGGCGGCGACAACGGTGGCACCACATCCCGGAAGAGCGCGCGAGCGTGCTCGGGAGTCTGGAGAAGACCGGGGATGTGGATCACCGTGGCGATCCGCATCGATTGCGCATGGTGCTCGAGCTCCGCCAGGTCGAGCGCTCCGGCCGGCAGGATCTCGCGGTACTCCTCCCACCAGCCCCGGGTGCGACCACCGGTCATGCAGGTCAGCGCCTCGATCAGGGCGTCATCCACGCAGCCGTAGAGGCGGGCCAGGGTCCGTACCCGGTCCGCGCTTACCGGATATCCGCCGGATTCGATGTTGCTGATCCGGGACTGCGGGGTGCCGTGCAGTTCCCCGGCTCGCGTGACCGACAGTCCTGCCTGCTCCCGCAACCGGCGCAACTCTGTGCCGAGTCGTCGCTGCCGGATGCTCGGAGGAATCTTGCTGGGCGGCATCCGCTGTCTCCTCACTCTCGACCGCCGTCGTCGGTGCCGTCACCCTTTGGAGTGGTGGTGATATGACTTCCTCAGAAGCGGTGGACTACATACTACCGACTAGCTACTTTTGATCCTGCGTCAGGGCCGATCGCTGCCCGTGGTGGTAGCAGCGATTCGTCCAACTCCCCTCCACGTAGGAGACTTCCATGACCGCTACGCCCCCGCCAAACCCCCGTCCGGTCACGCCAAGGTTGCCGCCCGCCCCGACCTTCGACCAGGAGCTGTGCGAGCTCGCGCTCGACACCGCACCCCGGTTGTTCGCCGTCGTGCAGGTTTGCGGCGAGGGCCCTGCGGACGCCGACGGGTGGGTCGTGGCCTGGGGGCTTGTCGACCGTGACGGGCCCACGCACGTCATCGGCATCGACGGGCGGACGCGGATGACCCTCGCGTCTCCCGAACGAGCCTTGCGCCATTTCGCCGGGCGACCGGGGATCACCTCGCGGCTGGTCTGGCTCGCGCGGCCGGGAGCTGCTGGGCTGGACCGACCCGAAGCTGCCTAACTCCCAGCCTGCCGATGCTTCTGTGGACGGAGGAGCAGGCGCGAGGGACGCAAGGGATGCGCCAGGCTCGGCCGCAGGCCCACCCGGCTTGCGTTGTTCGCTTGCTTTTCCCTGGCTTCGGCGGCCCGGCCGTCATCGGCCGGGCCGCCCACCGATCGCTGTGATTGCAGGTCATGCCAGATGGGAGCACTCCCTTGACAGCGGGGCGGGTGGGTGGATGAGGCGCGCCCAATGCGCGCGTCGGCCCGCGCCCAATCAGATGCCCTCTTATGCACAGGAAGTCGGTCTCGCCGACTTCCTGCGCAGAGCACCGGACACTGCCGTCGCCGCTTCGGCCATGCCGAAGCGGCGACGGGCACCCTCAGCGCGCCAAGGGGGCAACAGTCGCCCCTGCTGCAGTTTATGTCTGAGCCCGGATTCCTGGTACGGCCGAAGGCTCCGAAGCTGTGAGGTATGAGCTGCATGCGCCCCATCGGATCGGGCCTCATCCCTCTCGGACCGACGGCCCCCGGCCCTCCAGCTGGTCAAAGGGTTGTCGTCAATTGACCTGGTGATCACAAGTGCGCCGTCCCTCCTTTGCCAAGGAGGGGCGGCGCACTTGTTTTGAGTTTCTTTTTTGAAAGCTGAGTTAGCGCGAAGCCCCCTCGGCAAGTAGGGGGCGACACCAGAATTCCCCATCTTCTTTGATAACTTCCCACGCTCCCGCTGCTGTGGGGGGCGGGGCTTCGTGGTGTCCGGTAACGCTTCGGCATCCTCGGCTGCGCCGACCATTGACACTCCGCTGACGCGGCCCGTACGGTCCTGTGCCAAGCGACTGGAAAGTTTCCTAACAGTTCACGTCGATCGGTCGGGAGGGGAGGATTCCGGGCATGACCAAGAGCACCCCCAAGGCCCCCCTCGCCGGCACGCCGAGCCTCCTGCGCGCCATCAACGACCGCGCTGCCCTCGAACTGCTGTTGGAGCAGGGCCCGCTCTCCCGCACCCAGATCGGCACCCTGACCGGGCTGTCCAAGCCCACCGCCTCCCAGCTTCTGGCCCGGCTTGAGGCCGCCGGGCTGGTGCTGCCGGTCGGCACCACGGCGGGCGGGCCGGGGCCCAACGCCCAGCTGTACCAGGTGAATCCGGCCGCCGGGTACGTCGCCGGGCTGGACGTGACCAACAGCGGGATCCGGGTCGCGGTCGCCGACATCACCGGCACCACGCTGGCCGAGCACACCGTCGCCACCAAGGGCGTGCCGGCCGCCGGGACCGTCCCGCGGGTCGCCGCCGCGGTCGCCGAGGCGGTCCGGGCGGCAGGACTCTCCGAGGGCAGCCTGCGCACCGTCGCGATCGGCGTCGGCGGCGCGCCCGACCCGGTCACCGGCAAGCTGCGCTACGCGTCCCACCTGCCCGGCTGGCACTCGCCGCGGCTGGTGGAGGAGCTGTCCGAGGCGATCGGCGCGCCGGTGTCGATCGAGAACGACGTGAACCTGGCCGCCGTCGCCGAGCAGGCCTCCGGTGCGGCGGCGGGCTTCGAGGACTTCGTCCTGCTCTGGGCCGAGGCGGGGGTCGGCGCCGCGATCGTGATCGCCGGGCGGCTGCACCGCGGCTTCACCGGCGGCGCCGGGGAGGTCGGCTACATGCCGGTGCCCGACTCGCCCGTCGAATGGGACTCCCGGCGCCGCAAGTTCGGCGGGTTCCAGGCCCTCGTCGGCGGGCCCGCCGTCCGGGCGCTGGCCCGCGAGCACGGGCTCGGCGCGCCCACCGCGCAGGAGTCGATCGCCAAGGCCCTGGCGACCCCGGGCGCCGGCGACGGCTTCCTCGCCGAGCTGGCCGGGCGGCTCGCCGTCGGCCTGGCCGTGATCGTCTCCGTCGTCGACCCCCAGCTGGTGGTCCTCTCCGGGGCGGTGCCGAGCGCGGGCGGGGAACGGCTGCGCGCGCTGGTCGAGGAGGAACTGGCCCGGATCTCCATCGCCAGACCGGAGGTCCGCAGCAGCGCCCTGCCCGGCTCACCGGTCCTGCTCGGCGCCCTGCAGCGGGCCCTGTCGGACGCCCGCGAGGCGGTCTTCTCCACCCACTGACGCTCCCCGCACCTGCACCCACCTGCACCCACCTCTCCCGACCCCCGAACGCGGGACCCGAGGCGACGACGCCTGCCCGCGCACTCCCAGGAGGACCTCGAAGTGCACGCCACCACCTCCCGCCGAGGCCGCCGCACGATCGCCGCCGTCGCCGGCAGCGCCGTCCTGGCCCTGCTCGCCACCGCCTGCACCGGTTCCAGCGACTCGGGCGGCAACGACGACTCGGCCAGCGGCAAGGACGTCACCATCACCTTCTGGCACGGCTGGAGCCAGGACAACGAGACCAAGGCGATCAACGACAACATCGCCGCCTTCGAGAAGGCCCACCCCAACATCCACGTCAAGGCCGTGGGCAACATCCCGGACGACAAGGTCAACCAGGCGCTGCGGGCCGGCGGCGACGACGCGCCGGACGTGGTCTCCTCCTTCACCACCAACAACGTCGGCATGTTCTGCTCGACCAAGGCCTTCGTCGACCTCAAGCCGCTGCTCCAGAAGAGCGGCATCGACGCGGCCAAGACCTTCCCGGCCGCGATGCTCGGCTACACGCAGTTCCAGGGCAACCAGTGCTCGCTGCCGCTGCTGGGCGACGCGTACGGCCTGTACTACAGCAAGAAGGCCTTCGCCGCCGCGGGCATCGCCCACCCGCCCAAGACCTTCAGCGAGTTCGCCGCGGACGCCGCCCTGCTGACCGTGCCCGACGGCGACTCCTACAAGCAGCTCGGCTTCATGCCGCTGTACCACGGCTACGAGTCCACCACCGAGCACTACCTCGGGCAGTACGGCGCGACCTACTTCGGCTCCGACGGCAAGTCGAACATCGCCGCCGACCCGAAGGTCGCCGCGATGCTCAAGTGGCAGAAGGGCCTGGTCGACCAGCTCGGCGGCTACGCCAAGCTGGAGAAGTTCCGCTCGACCTTCGGCGAGGAGTTCAGCGCCAAGAACCCCTTCCACACCGGCCAGGTCGCGATGGCCCTCGACGGCGAGTGGCGCACCGCCTCGCTCGCCGAGAACAAGCCCGACTTCGAGTGGGCCACCGCCGCGTTCCCCGTCCCGGACGACCAGGCCGACACCTACGGGCGCGGCTACCAGACCGGCACCATCGTCGGCATCGCGAGCACCAGCAAGAAGCAGGCCGCCGCCTGGGAGTTCGTCAAGTACCTGACCACCGACACCGACGCGGTGGTGAGCTTCGCCAACGCGATCCACAACGTGCCGAGCACCTTCGACGCGCTCAACTCGCCGAAGCTGGTGGCCGACGACAACTTCAAGACCTTCCTGGACGTCGCCAAGAACCAGCACTCCGGCACCACCCCGCCGGCCGTCAACGGCGGCGGCTACATCGTCTCCCTGCAGAACCTGGGCTACGACTACGAGTCCGGCAAGCAGGCCGACCTGCAGGCGGGCCTGGCCGCCACGGCCAAGCAGATCGACACCGACATCGCCCAGGCCAAGTAAGCGCCGCGAACGGCCCACGGAGCTCCCATGTCACTCGCGTTCGGCACCCGCAAGGGAAGCGGCGGCAAGGCCGGCGCCGGACCGACCGACCCGGCGGCGCCCTCGACGCAGCACCTGCTGCGCCGGAAGCGCCGCCGGGAGGCGGCCCGCACCCTCGCCTTCCTCTCCCCCTGGCTGATCGGGTTCAGCGTCTTCTTCGTCTACCCGCTGGTCTCCACCGCCTACTTCTCCTTCACCGGTTACAACGGCTTCGGCCAGCCGTCCTTCAACGGCCTCAAGAACTGGGACTACGTCTTCAACCAGCTGCCGACCTTCTGGCAGGGGCTGCGCAACACCCTGTGGCTGGTCGTCGTCATGGTGAGCCTGCGGGTCGCCTTCGGCCTCGGCATCGGGATGCTCATCACGAGGATCAAGACCGGCACCGGCTTCTTCCGGACCGTCTTCTACCTGCCGTACCTGGCCCCGCCGGTGGCCGCCACGGTGGCCTTCGCCTTCCTGTTCAACCCCGGTACCGGCCCGGTCAACCACCTGCTCGGCGAGCTCGGCCTGCCGCAGCCCGGCTGGTTCGCCTCCCCGGACTGGTCCAAGCCCGCGCTCACCCTGCTCGCCATGTGGGGCGTCGGCGACCTGATGGTCATCTTCATGGCCTCGCTGCTGGACGTCCCCAAGGAGCAGTACGAGGCGGCCGAACTGGACGGCGCCGGGCCCTTCCAGAAGTTCCGGTACGTCACGCTGCCGAATATCTCGCCGATCATCATGTTCGCGGTGGTCACCGGGGTGATCCAGACCATGCAGTACTACACCCAGGCGATCGTCGCCGGGAAGGTCGCCAGCGGCATCGCGGGCAACTCCGGCCAGCAGTTCGAGCCGGGCTACCCGAACGGCTCCACCTGGACCCTGCCGCAGATGGTCTACAACCTCGGCTTCCAGCGCTTCAACTACGGCGCGGCCTGCGTCGTCGCCCTGGTGCTGTTCGCCATCTCGATGGCCGTCACCTCGATCCTGCTCCGCCGCAAGTCCGGCTTCATGACGAGCGACGACTAGCGGGCCAGTGAGGACCTGATCATGACTCTCAGCAACACACTCACCGAGACGCCGGCCCCGACCGGCGCCGCCCGCCCCGCCCGCCCCGGCGGCCCCGCCGCCCGGGCCGCCCGGCGCCGCGCGCTGCTCAACTGGGTGGCCGTCCACTCGCTGGCCGTCGCCGCCGCGCTGTTCTTCCTGCTGCCCTTCGTCTTCGTCTTCCTCACCTCGGTGATGACCGACCAGCAGGCGCTCACCACCGACTACTGGCCCGCCACCTGGCAGTGGGGCAACTACGGCAAGGTCTGGGACACCCCCGGCTTCCTCACCTGGTGGCGCAACACCCTGCTCTACGCCGGGTTCGGCACCCTGCTGACCGTCGTCTCCAGCCTGCCGGTCGCCTACGCGCTCGCCAAGTTCCGATTCCGGGGCCGCAACCTGGCGCTGACGGCGGTCATCGCGATGATGATGCTGCCGCCGCAGGTCACCGTCATCCCGATGTACCTGTTCTGGTCCAAGCAGATGGGCATGAGCGGCTCGCTCTGGCCGCTGATCATCCCGATGGCCTTCGGCGACGCGTTCTCCATCTTCCTGCTGCGCCAGTTCCTGATGACCATCCCCAAGGAGTACCTCGAAGCCGCCCGGATCGACGGCTGCGGCGACCTGCGCACCCTGCTGCGGGTGGTCCTGCCGATGGCCAAGCCGGCCATCGCGGCGGTCGCGCTGTTCCAGTTCTTCTACTGCTGGAACGACTACTTCGGCCCGCAGATCTACGCCAGCAACAACCGCGAGGCGTGGACCCTCAGTTACGGGCTCGAGTCCTTCAAGGCCGCCCACCACACCAACTGGAACCTCACCATGGCCGCCACCCTGCTGGTGATGGCGCCGGTGATCGTCCTCTTCTTCTTCGCTCAGAAGGCCTTCATCGAAGGCGTGACACTGACAGGGGTCAAGGGCTGATGTCCGCACCGAAGACGTCCGGAGCTTCCTCGCTCAAGCTGGCCATCGTCGGCGGTGGTTCGACGTACACCCCGGAGCTGATCGACGGCTTCGCCCGGCTGCGCGACAGCCTGCCGATCGGCGAGCTGGTGCTGATCGACCCGGCCGCCGAGCGGCTGGAGCTGATCGGCGGGCTCGCCCGGCGGATCTTCGCCAGGCAGGGGCACGGGGCGGTGGTCACCGTGACGACCGACCTGACGGCGGGCATCGCGGACGCCGACGCCGTGCTGCTGCAGCTGCGCGTCGGCGGGCAGGCGGCGCGCGACCGGGACGAGACCTGGCCGCTGGAGTGCGGCTGCGTCGGGCAGGAGACCACCGGCGCCGGCGGGCTCGCCAAGGCGCTGCGCACCGTCCCGGTGGTGCTGGACATCGCCGAGCAGGTGCGCCGGACCAACCCGGACGCCTGGATCGTCGACTTCACCAACCCGGTCGGCATCGTCACCCGGGCCCTGCAGACCGCGGGCCACAAGGCCGTCGGGCTGTGCAACGTCGCCATCGGCTTCCAGCGCAAGTTCGCCGCGCACCTGGGCGTCGACCCGGAGCTGGTCCGGCTCGACCACGTCGGGCTCAACCACCTGACCTGGGAGCGCGGGGTGACCCTGCTGGACGGGCCGGGTGCGGTGGGCGGTCGGGAGGTGCTGCCCGAGCTGCTGCGGGACTTCGGCAAGGAGATCGCCGAGGACCTGCACCTGCCGCAGCCCGTCATCCAGCGGCTCGGCGTCGTACCGTCCTACTACCTGCGGTACTTCTACCAGCACGACGCGGTCGTCGCCGAGCTGAAGGAGCAGGGCTCGCGCGCCGCGCAGGTCGCCGAGATCGAGCGGCAGCTGCTGGAGCTGTACGCCGACCCGGCCCTGGACACCAAGCCCGAACTGCTCGGCAAGCGCGGCGGCGCCTTCTACTCGGAGGCCGCCGTCCAGCTGATCGCCGCCCTGCTCGGGACCGGCGGGACTTCCGGGCGCGGTGGGACCTCGGTGCAGGTGGTCAACACCCGCAACGACGGCGTGCTGCCCTTCCTGCCAGACGACGCCGTCATCGAGGTGCCGGCCGAGGTCGACGCGGACGGCGTGCGCCCGCTGCCGCAGCGCCCGCTGGAGCCGCTGTACGCCGGCCTCGTCGCCGCCGTCACCGCGTACGAGCACCTCGCCCTCGACGCCGCCCTGCACGGGGGGCGCCACCGGGTCTTCGACGCGCTGCTCGCCCACCCGCTGGTCGGCCAGATCGAACTCGCCGACCAGCTCACGGACCGTCTGCTCGCCCACAACCGCGAGCACCTCGCCTGGGCCTGACCCGGCCCGCGACGTGCCCGGCCCCGCGTTCCCCAGGGAACGCGCGGGCCGGGCACCGCGAGGAGACCGTCCACACCCGGCCGACGACCATCCGGCCGGGCACCACCGGCCGCCACACCGCGGCCGGGCCACGTACGAGCCGCGGGGACCTCATGACCCACCAGCCCGAACCACTCCTGCCCGGCGTACTCGCCATCGACGCGGGCAACTCCAAGACCGACGTCGCCCTGATCGGCGTCGACGGCACCGTCCTCGGCAGCGCCCGCGGCGGCGGCTTCGCACCCCAGAAGATCGGCGGCGCGGCAGCCGTCGCCGGGCTCGCCCCGCTGGTCGCTCAGGCCGCCGCCGAGGCCGGCCACCCCGGCTGGGACGGCGTGCTCACCAGCCACGTCAGCGCCTGCCTCGCCAACGCCGACCTGCCGGTCGAGGAGGAGGCGCTGCGCGACGCCCTCGAGTCCCACCCCTGGGGCGTCGGCAACACCGTCGTCAACGACACCTTCGGCCTGCTGCGGGCCGGCACCGACGGCCCGCGCGGCGTCGCGGTCGTCTGCGGCGCCGGGATCAACTGCGTCGGCCTCCTCCCGGACGGCCGTACCGCCCGCTTCCCCGCCCTCGGCGAACTCACCGGCGACTGGGGCGGCGGCTCCGGGCTCGCTCTCGCCAGCATGTGGCACGCCGTACGGTCCGAGGACGGTCGCGGCGGGCCCACCGCGCTCGCCCGGGCCATCGCCGGGCACTACGGGCTGCCCAGCGCCGGTGCCGTCGCCGAAGCCGTCCACCTCGGGCACCTGCCGAGCGTGCGGCTGCACGAGATCGTCCGGGTGCTGTTCGCGGTCGCGGACGAGGGGGACGCCATCGCGCTGGGGCTGATCGACCGCCAGGCCGACGAGATCGTCCGGCTCGCGGTGGTCGCGCTCGGGCGCCTGGGACTGCTGGACTCCCCGACCCCGGTGGTCCTGGGCGGCGGCGTGCTCGCCTCGGAACAGCCGCTGCTGCTGGACAACCTGAAGGCGCGCCTCGCGGCCGCCGCGCCGCTGGCCGAACCGCGGGTCGTCGTGGCGCCGCCGGTGCTGGGCGCGGCGCTGCTCGGGCTCGACCACCTGGAGGTGGGCGCGGAGGCGCAGACGCGGCTGCGCGCGGCGTACGAGCGGGCGCGGCCGGTCGCGGCCTGAGTCCGCGTCATGTCGGTGCGCGTCGGGGGAGCGCGCGTCACGCGAAGCCTGCGTCGAGCGAGCGCGTTGTCAAGGGGGCCGCGCCACAGACTTCCCTCCTCCGCCGGATCCGCACGTCCGGCGGGGGAGGGAACCGCACGACCGGCAGTAGTCGTACTACCCGAGTAACGACAGTCGTCGCCGCCCGGGGAGACTTGTGCCATGGCCGTGTCCCGCAACCTCCTCGCCGCCGCCCTCCTGGCCTGCGGCACCGCTGCCGTCCTCACCGGCTGCACCCCCGCCGGCCCCCACCCGACAGCCGCCGCAGCCTCCGCCTCCGCGGTCGCCGACGAGGGCGTGGACGACTTCCTGGACGTGGACGACGACGACCTCGCGGAGGAGGACGAAGAGGAGGGCATGGAGGCCTACGCCCCCGCCGGCGACCCCTCCACCACCGGAGACCCCTCCACCGTCGGTGCCCCCTCCACCACCGCGCCGGACTGCACGGCCCCCGCGGAGCAGCCGGGCCACGAGGTCCTCGTCGTGGTCTCCGCCGGCCCCGCCGAACTCACCGCCCAGCCCGCCCGCTACGCCTGCGACCCCGCCCGCTACGCCCCCACCGGCAGCCCCGTCCACTACGGCTTCGCGGCGGCGGGCGTGACGGCCACCCTGGTCGACCGGCCGCACGGCGACCCGGCCCGGGCGGTACCGCTGGAGGAGCTGATCGTCCACCTCAACGACTGCCTCGCCGAGCGGGACCCGGCGGACCCGTTCGGCTGCCACGGGAACGCGTACGACGTGGTGCTGGACTCGCACGGGCGGATCATGCGGATCGGCGAGGTCGGGAGGTCCTGGACCTCCGGGCGATGACGGGCTCTCCGTCGCGCCGAGGCCCGCGCCCATACGGTGTAGAAGCTCCTCGCAACTGTTGACATTCGGCTGTGCTACGCGCGTCGGCCGCGCTCCAGCTGGGGACTTTTGACGTTCGATACGTCCCTTGGGGCCTTCCTTGGCACGGGCCTTACTGAACCTTCGTTGACCCGGTTTCGGCGGCTCTGGTTGGCTTCCGCCCGTCGGCGGTGAACACCGGTCCCCATCCCCACGTCGCTGACCGTCCGTCACGGGCGGTCCGCGGCTCCGGCCTGCCGCCGTCGCACCCCCCCTTCGTCCCCCCACGGTGCCGCCGTGCCCCCCACCGGAGCGCGGCCGGCGCACGAGAGAGGAACCCTCACGATGGGCATGTCCCCCACCTCCCGCCGGATGCGGACCCGGGCCCTGACCGGGCTCAGCGCGCTGGCGCTCGCCGCCACCGGTTTCGCGGCCGCCCCGGCCGCCCAGGCGGACCAGCCGGTGAACGAGACCGCCGGCCACACCCACTCCTACCGGCACGGCGCCGTCCCCACCAAGGAAGCCGCCGCCGCCTCCGCCTCCGGACGCCGGACCTCGAACCTCAAGTTCGGCGGCGGTGTCGACGGCATCGGCGTGACCACCGGCGCGCCGAAGGTCTACCTGATCTTCTGGGGCTCGCAGTGGGGCACCCAGGGCACCGACGCCAACGGCTACACCACCCTGTCCGGCGACCCGATGGGCGAGGCCGTCCGCACCCAGCAGCTGTTCAAGGGGCTGGGCACCAACGGCGAGACCTGGTCCGGCGTCATGACGCAGTACTGCGAGGGCGTCGCCGCGGGCTCCACCACCTGCCCGTCCACCGCCGCCCACGTCGGCTACCCGACCGGCGGCGCGCTGGCCGGCGTCTGGGTGGACACCTCGGCCGCCGCCCCGGGCCAGGCCACCGGCAACCAGCTGGCCGCCGAGGCCGTCAAGGCCGCCGGGCACTTCGGCAACACCACGGCCGCCTCCAACCGCAACGCGCAGTACGTCGTGCTGTCGCCGACCGGCACCCACCCGGACGGCTTCAACACCTCGTCGGGCAACTTCTGCGCCTGGCACGACTGGAACGGCGACACCACGCTGAGCGGCGGCGCGGCCGCCTCCCCGTACGGCGACGTGGCGTTCTCCAACGACCCGTACGTGACCGACATGGGCACCTCCTGCGGCCAGAACTACGTCAACAGCGGCAGCGCGGGCCTGCTGGACGGCGTGACCATGGTGTACGGCCACGAGTACTCGGAGACCGTCACCGACCAGAACCCGGCCGGCGGCTGGACCGACTCGACCGGCTACGAGAACGCCGACAAGTGCGCCTGGAAGGGCACCGGCGGGGTCGGCGGCTCGCAGAACGTCGCCTTCGCGACCGGCTCGTTCGCCATGCAGGGCACCTGGTCGAACGACTACAACGGCGGTGCGGGCGGCTGCATGATCTCGCACCCGATCGTCCCCTGACACCGGGGGCACGGGCGGTGCCCGGGTGACGTCCGGGTGATGCCCGGGGCGCGGTGAGGCGCCGGGGTGGGCTGTGCGGGCCCGCCCCGGCGCTTCGCGCACCGCGGGTACGGCAGGCACCACCGCGGTGCGACAGGTACGGCTTACGGCGCGACCAGCCCGAACTCGTAGGCCTGGATGACCAGATGGACCCGGTCGCGGGCGTCGAGCTTGGTGAAGAGCCGGGCGACGTGGGCCTTGGCGGTGGCGACGCTGATGGTCAGCTCCTCGGCGATCTCGGCGTTGGACAGGCCGCGGCCGACCAGGGTGAGCACCTCGCGCTCGCGCCCGGTGACGCTGTCGGCGACGGCCCGCCGGGGCTGCCGCCCGGCGGGCTGCGCGGCGCCGGTGTCCGGGCGGGCGGCGAACTCGCCGATCAGGCGACGGGTGATGCCGGGGGCGATCAGGGCGTCCCCGGCGGCGACGATCCGGATGCCGTCCAGGATGGTCTCCAGGGCGAGGTCCTTGACCAGGAAGCCGCTCGCACCGGCCCGCAGCGCGCCGTACACGTAGTCGTCGTCATCGAAGGTGGTGAGGACGAGGACGTGGGTGGGCAGGTCCGGGTCGGCGGTGATCCTGCGGGTGGCCTCGATGCCGTCGGTGCGGGGCATCCGGATGTCCATCACGGCGACGTCGGGGCGCAGCCGGGCGACCAGGTCGACGGCCTCGGCGCCGTCGCCGGCCTCGCCGACCACCTCCAGGTCCGGGGCGTCGGCGATGAGCACGCGCAGTCCGGTGCGGATGAGCGGCTGGTCGTCCACCAGTACGACGCGGATCACGGTCCCACCTCCACGGGGATCGGCAGTCGGGCGGCGACCCTGAAGCCGCCTTCGGGGCGCGGTCCGGCGCTGAACTCGCCGTGCAGCAGGGCGACCCGCTCGCGCATGCCGGCGATCCCGTAACCGGTGCCGGGGGTCGTCGCGACCGGGACTGCCCCCAAGTCGACGACGGTGACGGCGAGTTCGTCCGGCCGGTAGTGGACGGTGACGTGGCAGTCGCGGGTGCCGGAGTGCTTGACCACGTTGGTCACCGCCTCCTGGATGATCCGGAAGGCCGCGAGGTCGACGTCGGCCGGCAGGGTGCGCGCCTCGCCCCCGCGGGTCACCGCGACCCGGACGCCGGCGCCCGCACTCCTCTCCACCAGCCGGTCCAACTCGGCCAGCCCGGGAGCGACTTCGAGCGGCGCCGACTCCGGCTCGCCGGCCCGCAGCGCGCCGAGCATCCGGCGCAGACCGGCCAGGGTCTCCCGGCTGGTGGCCTCGATGGCGTTCAGCGCGTTGCGGGTCTCGGCGGGCTGGGTGTCCATGACCCGGCTGCCCATGCCGGCCTGGATCGCGATGATGCCGATGTTGTGCGCGACCATGTCGTGCAACTCACGTGCTATCCGTAGCCGTTCGGCGGTCACGGCCTGCTCGGTGGCGCGTCCGCGCAGGGCCTCGGCGTGGACGCGGCCCTGGTGGACGGTGTTGCCGATCAGCCAGGCGATCAGGACCGTCGCGCCGAAGCCCGCGTAGGCGAACGGGTTGATGAGGCTGCCGCGAACGGCCCCCCAGAGGAGCAGCCCGACGATCAGGGCGAGCGGCATCCCCAAGGCGGTGAGCGAGACGGCGCGGGAGCGGGTGGCGGCGCAGTAGCCGACGACGGCGTCGGCGATCAGGAACTGCAGCGGCGCCGTCTCCGGGACGGTCCACATGCCGAGCGCGTAGACGCTGCCCGCGAGCGCCACCGCGATGGCGGCCAGCGGCAGGCGGACGAGGAACGTCGCCACCAGGGTGGTGACCACGGCCGTGACCACCAGCGGCATGTCCTCCGGGTTGCCGTGGTACTCGAGCAGGTGGCGCAGCTCGTCCTCACGTGTCAGGAAGCGGAACGCGACCAGGACAGTCCAGAACGCCCCCACCCACACGCCGGCGGGCAGACGCCTGAGCAACGGCGGCCGGGCTTCGGTGATCATGACGCGATGGTAGCCGCGGCCCGCAGGGCGACGCATTGGCCCGGGGGCCTAATCCCCGGGGCCAGTACGGCGGTGCGCGGTTGTGGCCCGGCGCCCGATGCCGGGGCGGGACGGTGACCGGCAGGGTCGTCCCCGTGATCGAGATAGAGCGACTGACCAAGCGGTACGGCGACACCACGGCCGTCGACCGGTTGACCTTCACCGTCCGGCCGGGCGCCGTGACCGGGTTCCTCGGCCCCAACGGCGCCGGCAAGTCCACCACGCTGCGGATGATCCTGGGTCTGAACACCCCGACCGGGGGCACCGTCACCGTCGGCGGCGTGCCCTTCGCGGACCGTTCGCGCGGGCTGCGGCACGTCGGCGCGCTGCTGGACGCGGGCGACGTGCACGGCGGGCGCAGTGCCCGGGCGCACCTGTCGGCGCTGGCCCGCAGCAACCGCATCCCGTTGGGGCGGGTGGAGGAGGTGCTGGCGGAGGTGGGGCTCACCGGGGCCGCCGGGCGGCGGATCGGCGGCTACTCGCTGGGCATGAGGCAGCGGCTCGGCATCGCGGGCGCGCTGCTCGGCGACCCGCCGGTGCTGCTGTTCGACGAGCCGCTGAACGGGCTGGACCCGGAGGGCGTGCTCTGGGTGCGCGGGCTGTTCCGACGCCTGGCCGCGGAAGGGCGGACGGTGTTCGTCTCCAGCCACATGATGGCGGAGATGGAGCACACCGCCGACCGGCTGGTGGTGATCGGACGCGGACGGCTGATCGCGGACGAGAGCCTGGCGGAGTTCTCGGCCCGCAACGCGGTGACGTCGGTGGCGGTGCGGACTCCGGGACTCGCTCTGCTGGCGCAGGTGTTGCGCGCCGAAGGGGCCGAAGTACGGGAGTCGGACGCCCGGTTCGGGACGGTGACCGGCATGCCCGCCGAGCGGGTCGGCGAACTCGCCCTGCGGAACGGCGTGGTGCTGCACGAACTCACCGTCCGGACGTCATCCCTGGAGTCGGCGTTCATGTCCCTGACCGCCGACAGTGTCGAGTACCAGGCTGGAGAGGCCCGATGAGCACGACCCCCACCGTTCGTCCCGGTGAGCCGGCGCCCCGGTTCACCGACCTGCTCGCCGCGGAGTGGATCAAGCTGCGCTCGCTGCGGTCCACGTACTGGGTGCTGGCGCTCGCCGCACTGGTGGCCGTCGCGGTCAACGTCAACGCCGTCCGCTCCGACCTCGTCTACATCGACCACCCGCCGCAGCCCGTTCCCGGCTTCCCGCCGCCCCGGTACGACCCGCTGTTCCGCGGGCTGGGGAGCATCTCCTCCGACCTGATGGCGATCGCCGCCGGGAGCCTCGGGGCGATCACCGTGTTCGGCGAGTACACCACCGGCCTGATCCGCACCACCTTCGCCGCCGTGCCGGACCGGCGCGGGGTGATCGCGGCCAAGGTGCTGCTGGTCGGCGCGGTCACCGCGCTCGCCGGGGCCGTGGTGTCGGCCGGGTCCTTCTTCGCCGTCAACGCGATGCTCGCCTCCCGGCACCTCGGGCTCTCCATCACCGACGAGGGCTGCCTGCGGGCCGTCCTCGGTTACGCGGCGATCGTGCCGGTCTGCGCGCTGATCGGGATGGCGCTCGGCGCGCTGCTGCGGCACGCCACCGCGTCGGTCGTCTCGCTGGTGCTGCTGCTGTTCGTCCTGCCGCTGATGTTCGGCGGGGACCGCTACCGGTGGCTCGCCGAGATCGGCAACCACCTGCCGATGCGCGCCGCTTCGCGGCTCACGGTCATCCCCGACTTCGCGACCACGATGGGGCAGTACGCGCCGAGCGTGCTCGACGCGTGGGTCACGATCGGACTGTGGTCGGTCGTCGCGGTGGCGGTGACGGTGGTCCTGGTGCGGCGGCGGGACGTGTGAGGTCCCGCGCGGTCGACCGAGGCCGCGCCGGGTGAAGTCCGGTCGCCACCCGCCGGCTTCACCTACCGGCTTCAAGGTCATCCGGTGGAAGCCGAACGGCGCCACGAAGCGGCCCGCCGCCAGCGCCGCGTCGGCGACGGCGGGCGGGTAGGCCTGGTAGAGCACGATCGTCCGGTCGTCGTGGTCGGCGCGGATCTCGCGCAGTGCGGTCATCTCCGCGCACCCCCCTGGTCGCTGCACCCGCTGGTCGGTGTACCCCCTGGCCGGGCACGCTGCCAGGCCTGCGGGGGCGGCGCAACGGAATTGCCGCGCGGGGGGGTGGGGATGGGGCGGCCTGGTCAGGCCACCGCCGTGCCGGCCTTGGTGCGGAAGGCGGTGAGGGTGGCCACCGGGACACCGCAGGCGGGCAGGAAGGAGGCGGCGCCGCCGTGGTGGACGCGGACGCGGTCGAGGAAGACGGACATCGCCTCGGCCGGGGCCTCGAGGAGCGGGGCCGGGATGGTGAGGTTGCGGCCCCGGGAGTCGGTGACGCGGGAGCTGGAGCGGGCGGCGGTGCGGTCGTTGAGGGCGGTGCGGTGGCGCTCGGCGAGACCGGCGAAGATCTCCGGGAGGGCGTCGGTGGTGCGGGCGTAGTCGGCGACGATGCGCTCGGCGGAGGCGCCGAGGAGGTCGAGGAGCAGGGCGGTCAGCAGGCCGGTGCGGTCCTTGCCGGCCGCGCAGTGCAGCAGGACGGCGCCGGGCCGGACGGTGGCCTCGACGGCGGCGGCGAGCGCCTCGGGGGCGGACTCGGCCAGCAGCACGTAGAAGTCGCCGAGGTCGGCGGCGGTGGTCATGGTGCTCATCCGCGCGGTGAGGGCGTCGGTGGCGGGGTTCACCGGGGCGGCGACGACGGCTATCCCTGCGGCCTCGGCGGCGGCCCAGTCGGCGGGGTCGGTCTCCCGCGGGTCGCGCAGGTCCACGACGGTGCGGATGTCGCAGGCGCGCAGCTGGGCGACGGTCGCCTCGTCGGCGGCCGGGAACGGCTGGGCGGAGCGGTACAGCACACCCGGGCGGACCCGACGGCCCTCGGGGTCACCGAGGGCGGCGGCGTCGCGGAAGTTGACCAGGGACATGCGGGAGGCCTTTCGGTGGAGCCGCGCCCGAAGGGAGCAGGACATCTAGACGTCTAGATGTCTAACCCGTCCCGGGGGTGCCGGGCAAGCCGCCGGCGGACGGGCGCATCTCTCCATCCCACTCCTGCCGGCGCGCGACGGCGACCGGAGGGGGCGGGTGCCGGCGGGCGGGTGCCGGCGGGCGGGGTTCTTGGGATCGACGCGTGACCAGAGCGGGCGGGCGCGGTTCGCGGGATCGACGGTGACCGGTGCCGGCGGGCGGGCTTCGTAGGATCGGCTCGTGGCCACCAACCAGCCGAGCAACGAAACGGGCGACCCGCCGGGCACCCCGCTGTACCGCCGCCTGGCCCGCCGGCTCCAGGAGCGCATCGACGCCGGCACCTACCCGGCGGGCGCCCGGCTGCCGAGCGAGCCGGAGCTGAGCGCCGAGTTCGGCGTGAACCGGCTGACCGTGCGGCAGGCGATGGCGGAGCTGGAGCGGGCGGCCGTGGTGGAGATCCGCCGGGGCGTGGGCACCTTCGTCCGCCCGCCCGCCGTCCGCGTGTCGATCGCCGTGGACCCGCGCAGCCAGCGCTTCGACCTCGGCAGCGTGCACGCCGCCCTGCCCGAGGTCGGCCGGGGCGGCGTCGAGCCGGGGGACGGCGAGTTCGTCGTGGCCGCGCCCGCGGTGACCGGCTCGGCGGAGGACGCGGAGGCCGCCCGCCGACTGGGCCGCACGCCGCGGGAGCTGTCCCGGGTGGACTCGGTGATCCGCCTGGGCGGGCGGGCCCGGGCGGCGTCCAGCTACTGGGTGCCGTTCGGCCCGCTGCCCGCCGAGCTGGTCCGGCCCGGCCGCCCGGGGAACCTGGTGCTGGACCTGGCGCGGGCCGCCGGGGTGGAGCTGGAGTACGACTGGCGGGCCTTCGGCGCGGTCGGCGCGGACCTCGCCGACGCCGAACTGCTGGGCGTCCCGCCGGGCACCGCGCTGCTGGTCCGCGAGGGCGTCAGCTGCACCCCGGACGGCACCCCGACCCTGTACGTACGGCGGCGGATCGACGGCAGCAGCGCGCGGTTCGTCCTGCACTTCCGCGACCGGTAGCGCCAGCCTCCGGCCGTGGCGGTCCTGCTAGTGTTCAGCGCCGAATCACCAGGTCGTACGGGGGATGGCAGGTCGCGGTGACCGAGGGGATCGAGCACGACATACCCACCGAGCTGGCCGAGGCCTACCTCGTCCTGCTCGCCGACGTCTCCCGGACCGGCAGGCTGCTGCGCCGCGAGGAGCTGGAGAGCCTGCGCAAGCTCGGCGAGAACTGCGCCGAGGCCGGGTTCGGGCTGCGCGAGGTGGTGGCGCACTGCCTGGCGGCGGCCCGCCGGGCCTGGCAGACGCTGCCCGGGGCGACCGCCGCGACCAGCGTCAACGAGCTGCGCCGGACGGGCGACGCCGTCCTCGCCGCCACCGACGCCGCGCTCGCCGCGCTCGGCGAGGGGCACGAGCGCGCGCAGCGCCTGGCGATCCGTCAGGAAGAGGCGGCGCGGCGGGAGTTCATCGACGACCTGCTGTTCGGCCGCAGCGACCTCGGCCTGCTCGCCGAGCGCGCGGAGCGGTTCGGGCTGCGGCTGGCGGGCTCGTACACGGTGGCGGTCGCGGTCGGCAACGAGCCGTTCGCGGACGTGCACCCGCTGGTGCACCGGGTGGAGCGGGAGCTGGCCGGCCGGTTCGGCGAGCGGGACGTCCTGCTCGCCGGCAAGGAGGGGCGGCTGGTCTGCATCGCCCCGGACTCCGAACGGGCCGTGCTGGAGGCCTTCGCCGACCTGACGCTGCGCCCCGGCCCCGGCTACCGCCCGGTGCAGCGGGTGGCCACCGGCCGTCGGCACTCGGGCCCGAGCGGGGTGCTGCGCAGCTACGAGGAGGCGCTGGACACACTGGACTACGCCCAGCGCCTCGGGCTGCCGGCCAAGCAGCTGAAGGCCGAGGAACTGCTGGTCTTCCCGGTGCTGATGCGCGACCGGGCGGCCATGGCGGACCTGGTGCGCAGCGTGCTCGGTCCGCTGACCGAGGCGCGCGGCGGCGCCCGTCCGCTGCTGGACACCATCGCGGTGCAGGCGGAGGCCGCGTACGTGAACGCCGAGGCGGCGCGCCGGCTGGGCCTGAGCGTGCGCACGCTGGGCTACCGGCTGGAGCGGATCAAAGCCCTCACGGGGTACGACCCGTCGGACGCGCTGCAGCGCTTCACCCTGGAGACGGCGGCGATGGGCGCGCGGCTGCTGAACTGGCCGGAGCAGCCGCTGTAGGCGGCCCTGTCGGACTGTTCGCCCAAACCCGTGCCGGGTCGCTACGACAGCCTGGCGACCGTCCTGTGGCCGGGCTGTTGCAGTGTCATGGGCGGCGCACGTACCAGGGTGTCAAAGGGCCGTAAAGATTGCCGGATCCTGGCAATGTGCGGCGGGCTCCCCCACTGCCATGATCTCCCCGGCGCCGAAGCGCGGTGCCGGGGGAAGGGCGGGGAGTGTGGCCGGGATGGGGGGATTCTTCGCGGCCGCGCTGGCCTTTCCGACCGCGCTGTTCAGCTTCGCGCTGGTGGTGGTCGTCGGGTACTGGCTGCTCATGCTGCTCGGCGGACTGGGGTTCGACGCCCTGCACGGGGGTCATGGCGTCGGGCACCACATGGGTGCCGGGCACGGCGGGCACGTCGGTGGCGTCGGGCACGTCGGGCACGTCGGGCACGTCGGGCATGTGGGTCACATCGGGCACGGTGCCGGGGGGCACGTGGCGCACGGGACGCCCGGCGGTCACGGCACCGGCGGTCACGGCACCGACGGGGGCAAGGGCGCCCACCACGGGGGCGTGCTGGACGCGCTGGGGCTGGGCGGGGTGCCCGTGACGGTGGCGGTGTCGCTGCTGGTCGCACTCGCCTGGTTCGTCAGCCTGGCCGGCACCGTTCTCACCTCGGGGGCGCCGGCGCGCGGCGGCGTGTTCGCCGTCGCGCTGGTCGCCTCCTGGGCGGGCACCCGGGTGCTCGTCAAGCCGCTGAGGCGGCTGTTCCCGCAGGACCGACCGGTCACCCGGGGGGACTTCGTCGGCCGGGTCTGCGTGATCCGGACCGGCCGGGTGACGGCCGATTTCGGGCAGGCCGAGGTCACCGCCGAGGACGGCTCCACCGCGACCGTCCAGGTCCGCACGCCCACCCCCGAGCCCGAGCTGACCGCCGGACGGACCGCCCTCATCTACGACTACGACGCCGAGGGCGAGCACTTCCTGGTGGCGCCGTTCGACCCGTCGCCGCCAGGCCTCCCTATCTGACGTTCCGTCACTTCATCTCGTTTCCCTTCCTTTTCGCGTCGTTTCCTCTTCGCACCAACTCGCCATCTCGTCAAAGGACTCCGTGATGGACACCATCGCCGTGGGTTTCGGCGTACTCGTCGCCGTCGTGCTGCTCATCGTGCTCGCCATGCTGCTGTTCGTGGGCCGCCTGTTCCAGAAGGTCGAGCAGGGCAAGGCACTGATCGTCTCCCGGACCAAGAAGGTGGACGTCACCTTCACCGGCGCGATCGTCCTGCCGATCCTGCACAAGGCCGAGCTGATGGACATCACCGCCAAGACGGTGGAGATCCACCGGGCCGGCCGGGACGGGCTGATCTGCCGCGACAACATCCGGGCGGACATCCGGATCTCCTTCTTCGTCCGGGTCAACAAGACCGTCGAGGACGTCGTCAAGGTCGCGCAGTCGATCGGCACCGCCCGGGCCAGCGACCCGCAGGCGATCCAGGAGTTCTTCGCCGCGAAGTTCGCCGAGGCGCTCAAGACCGTGGGCAAGCAGCTGGACTTCACCGACCTGTACACCCACCGGCACGAGTTCCGGGACCAGATCATCGCGGTCATCGGCACCGACCTCAACGGCTACACGCTCGAGGACGCGGCCATCGACCACCTGGAACAGACCCCGATGAGCCAGCTGGACGCCGACAACATCCTGGACGCCCAGGGCATCCGCAAGATCACCGAGCTGACCGCGATCGAGCACGTGCGCACCAACGAGTACCAGCGCACCGAGGAGAAGGAGATCACCCGGCAGAACGTCGACGCCCGGGAGACCGTCCTGGAGCTCGAGCGCCGCCAGGCCGACGCCGAGATCCGTCAGCGCCGCGAGATCGAGACCCTGCGGGCCAAGGAGGACGCGGTGATCGCCCGCGTCCAGGAGGAGGAGCGGCTCAACGCGCAGACCGCCTTCCTGCGCACCGAGGAGCTGCTCGGCGTGCAGCGGGAGAACCAGGCCCGCGAGGTCGCGGTGGCGCAGAAGAACCGCGAACGGGTGATCGCGGTGGAGAACGAGCGGATCGAGAAGGACCGTCTGCTGGAGGTCGTCGGCCGTGAGCGGGAGACCCAACTCGCCACGATCGCCAAGGAGAAGGAGGTCGAGTCCGCCAAGCGGGACGTCGCCGACGTGGTCCGGGAGCGGGTCGCGGTGGACCGGACGGTCGCCGAGCAGGAGGAGGCCGTCAAGACGCTGCGCGCCACCGAGGAGGCCGAGCGCGTCCGCAAGGCCGTGGTCATCCAGGCCGAGGCGGAGGCGCAGGAGAAGCTCGTCAAGGACATCAAGGCCGCCGAGGCCGCCGAGCAGGCCGCCGCACACAAGGCCCGCGAGGCGCTGGTGCTGGCCGAGGCCCGGCAGCGGGCCGCCGAGCTGGACGCGGCTGCCAAGATCCGGCTGGCCGAGGGCGTCCGGGCGGAGGCCGCCGCCGAGGGCCTGGCCCGCGTCCAGGTGCGCGAGCAGGAGGCCGCGGCGGTGGAGAAGGTCGGTCTCGCCGAGGCCGTCGTCCAGGCCGAGAAGGCCAAGGCCGCCGCGCTGGAGGTCGGCGCCAAGCTGAAGGCCGAGGCCGAGGGCCTGACCGAGAAGGCCGCGGCGATGGCCAAGCTGGACGAGGCCTCGCGCGGACACGAGGAGTACCGGCTGCGCCTGGCCGCCGAGAAGGACGTCCGGCTCGCCGGGCTGGACGCGCAGCGCCAGATCGCCGAGGCCCAGGCCGCGCTGGTCGCGACCGGCCTGGAGAAGGCGAAGATCGACATCGTCGGCGGGGACTCGGTGTTCTTCGACCGGCTCGTGCAGTCGGTGACGGCCGGCAAGAGCGTGGACGCCTTCGTCGGCCACTCGCAGACCGCGCAGACCCTGGCCGGGCCCTGGCTGGACGGACGGGCCAGCTTCACCGAGGACCTCACCCGGGTGCTGTCCTCCGCCTCCACCGCGGACGTGCAGAACCTGACGGTGTCCGCGCTGCTGATGAAGCTGATCGGCTCGGGGTCCGGCGAGCAGTCCGGGCAGCTGCGCCAACTGCTGGAGTCGGCACAGAAGTTGGGCATCGCCGAGACGCCGATCGGGGCACTGGCCGGCGGGGGCGCCCTCGTGGGCGCCTCGGTCAACGGCTCCAAGTAGCGTACGGCTCCCGCGTGGAGTACGGCTCCACTGGCGCACGGCTCCATGTGGTGCACGGCTCCATGTGGTGCACGGCTCCTGGCAACGATCCACCGAGTACTGAGGAACTGACCGTGGACGCCCTCGACGCCCGGCTCGACGCCGGCACCTACGAGGTCCTGCGCGACCGGCTCGCCCGGTCCGCCGCCGAACTCGCCGACCGCGCGCAGGCGTTGAACGCCCGCCGGGTCGAGGAGTTCGGCGGCGGGGAGCTGCGGCTCACCGGCACCGGGCGGCTCACCACCGCCCGGGCCTGCCTCCCGCAGGACCTCACCGCCGCCGGCTCACTGCTGCTGCTCGGCACCCGCCCCGCCGAACTCGCGGACGGCACCGAGGACTTCGCGGACGTCCTCGGCCTGCACCGGCCCGACCTCTCCCCCGCCCCCGCCGAGGGCACCCTGCTGGACGACCCGCGGCTGCGCCAGGACCTCGCCGACCTGCGGCGCTACTTCCGCGACGCCCGCCTGGAACGGCTGCGCCCGGCCGAGGGCCGGCTGCTCGCCGTCTTCCGCACCGGGCCGGCCGGCGCCGACGTCCGGGTGCTGCGCTGGCGCCTCGACGACGGCGCCGACGACGCCCGGCCCGCCTACCTGGACGGACGCGGCGAGCGCGACCACACCCCCGCCGACGGGCAGCAGCTCGCCTGGACGGCCCTGACCCGCGACGACCAGCTGCCCGCCGGCCCCGGCCGCCCGCCCCGCGCCGACCTGGCCGGCGAGCTCCACCTCGGCGTCGACGGCGGCCGGTTGACCCTCACCACCCCGGACGGCCGGGAGCTGCACCACGAACCGCTGGCCGAGGCGCTGCAGACCCTCGCCGACGCGCAGATCGCCCACGCCCGGCTCGCCACCCTGCTGCTGGTGCGGGTGCGCCCGTACCAGGAGGAAACCGTCCGGCACCTGGTGGTGCACCTGCCCACCGGCAAGGTCACCCGGATCGACGCGCTCGGCCAGGCCTGCCTGCGGCTGCCCGCCGACCAGGGCGTCGCCTTCCCCGGCGGCTGCCACCTGCTGGACGGCACCGTGCGCACCTTCGACCAGCCCGTGGACGGCCTGGCGTACGAGCGCACCGTCGTCTCGCCCAACGGCGAGGACGTGCTGTACGAGTTCCGCTCCCCCGCCGACGGCCGCGCCCTGCTGCAGCCGTACAACAGCGTCCGCCAGGAGGCCGCCGCCCCGCTGCCCTGCCAGGGCTACGCGCTGCTCGCCGACGGCACCCTCGTCGCCCTGCGCCCGGCCGAGGACGGGCCCACCCGGCTGCATCCCGTCCAGCTCTGGCGAACCCCGTTCACCAGCGAGCGCTTCGCCGCCGAACAGCCGCCCGGCAACGGGCCGTTGGCCCAGATCGGCAACGCCGACCTGGTCCGCGGCCTGGCCGACTGCCTCGCCCTCGCCCGGCTCGCCGCGGCCGGCGCCGACACCCCGGCCGGCCACCGGGCCGTCCTCGCCGCCTGCACCCGCACCGCCGACCGGCACCACTGGCTCGGCCAGAGCGGCCTCGGCGACCTCGCGGCGCCGCTCGCCGAGATCCGCGACACCGCCCGGCAGGTCATCGCCGAGTACGAGGCGATCGCCCAGCTCGCCGCGCACGCCGCCGGGCAGACCGACGAGGCCGCCGAACACGTCGAGGGCCTGCTGCGCACCGCCCGCGGCGAGACCCTGGCCGACGCCGCCGAGTGGGTCGACCGGCTCGCCGGGCTGCGCCGCGCCCAGGGCCGGGTCGAGGCGCTGCGCGACCTGCCGCGCGCCGACCCGGAGCGGATCGACGCGCTCGCCGCGCACCTCGCCGAGGGCCTGGCCGAGGCCGCCGACCGGGCCGTCGGGCAGCTCGCCGAACCCTCGGCCTTCGAACCGCACCGGCAGCGGGCCACCGGGCTCGCCGAACAGTGCGCCACCATCGCGACCGCCGCCGAAGCCGAGCCGCTCAGCCTCGAACTGAGCACCCAGAGCGAGGCCTTGCAGACCGTCTCGGAGCTGGTCGGCACCCTCGACCTCGCCGACGCCACCACCCGCACCGCGATCCTGGACCGGCTCGCCGACGTCCTCGGCCTGCTCAACCGGGCCCGGACCGCGCTCACCGTCCGCCGCCGGGAGCTGCGCACCCACGAGGCCGCCGCCGAGTTCGCCGCCGAGACCGCCCTGCTCGGCCAGGCCACCACCGCCGCGCTCGCCGTCGCCGACACCCCCGAGGCCTGCGACGACCAGCTCGGCCGCCTCCTGCTGCGGATCGAACAGCTGGAGACCCGCTTCGCCGACGCCGACCCGGCCCTCGGCGACCAGCTCGCCGACCGGCGCACCGAGATCCACGACGCGCTCACCGCCCGCCGCCAGCACCTGCTGGAGGAACGGGCCCGCCGCGCCGACCGGCTCACCGCCTCCGCCGAGCGCATCCTCGACACCCTGCACCGGCGGCTGGCCACCCTGGACACCGCCGCCGAGATCGACGCGACGCTCGCCACCGACCCGACGGCCGTCAAACTCCGCGACCTGGCACGCCAGTTGACCGCGCTCGGCGACCGGGTCCGGGCCGAGGAGCTGACCGGACGGCTGCGCGCCGCCCGCGGCCGCGCCCACCGCGCCCTGCGCGACCGCGCCGAACTCGCCGGGGACGGCCCCGGCACCCTGCGGCTGGGCCGGCACCTGTTCGCCGTCACCACCCAGCGCCCCGAACTCGTCCTCGTGCCCTGGCGTGGACGCCCCGCCTTCACCCTGACCGGCACCGACTACCGCTCCCCCGTCACCGACCCGGCCTTCGCCGCCACCGAGCGCTACTGGGACCGCCCGCTGCCCTCGGAGACCCCGCAGCTCTACCGCGCCGAGTACCTCGCCGCGAGCCTGCTGTCGGCGAGCGAGGCGGGCTCGCTCGAAGCCGGCTCGCTCGCCCCCGACACGGACCTCGCGGACCTGCTCGAGTACGTCCGGCGGGCCGCCGAGCAGCGCCCGGACGAGGGCTACCAGCGCGGCGTGCACGACCACGACGCGGCGCTGCTGCTCCGCGCCCTGCTCCGACTCGGCGCCGACGCCGGGTTGTTGCGGCACCCGGCCGCCGCCCGGGCGGCCGCGCAGCTGTACTGGGCGTACGGCGCGGACGAGCGGCAGCGGCTGCTCTGGCACACCCGGGCCCGCTCGCTCGGGCTCGCCCGGCAGGCCTTCGGCGGCGTTCCGGCCCTGGACGCACTGGCCGACGAACTGTCCGCCGCCGTCGCCGGGTTCGTCCCGGGGCCGGTTTCCGGGGCCGGCCCGGCGTCCGGGGCCGGGGCGTACCTGGTGGCCGAACTCGCCGCCGAGTCCCCCGCGTTCGCCTTCTCCGCGAGCGCCGCCGCGCTGCTCGACAAGTTCCGCGCCGCTCCCGAGTCGGCCGGCCTCACCGAGGCGCTGGCCGCCCTGCCCGACGAGCCCGGACTGCTGCCGGTGCGGCGCCAACTCGCCACCGCCTGGCTGGAAGCGGTCGCCGCCGACGCCGACCCGGCCGACCTCGCCGAGGCCGCCGCCGTCCTGCTCTGCCCGTCGCTGCCGCGCCGGCCGGTCGAGGCGGCGGTGGGCACCCGGCTGACCGGGCTGCTCGGCGACCACCCGCGGCTGACGGGCGGCACGCTCGACCTGCGACTCGACGAACTGCTGGCCCGGGTCCGGGAGTTCGAGGAGGTGGAGGCCCCCGGCTACCGGGCCTACCAGAAGCTGCGCGGCGAGCTGCTGGCCGCCGAGCACGCCCGGCTGCGGCTCGACCAGTACCGGCCCGCCCCGCTCAACGGGTTCGTCCGCAACCGGCTGATCGACCAGGTGTACCTGCCGCTGATCGGCGACAACCTGGCCAAGCAGCTCGGCACGGCAGAGTCCGGCGGGCCGGTCGACCGCAGTGGCCTGCTGCTCCTGGTCTCCCCGCCCGGCTACGGCAAAACCACCCTGGTCGAGTACCTCGCCGAGCGGCTCGGCCTGCTGCTGGTGTCCGTCAGCGGCCCGGCACTCGGCCACAGGGTCACCTCGCTGGACCCGGCCGAGGCCCCCGACGCCACCTCCCGGCGCGAGGTCGAGAAGCTCAACTTCGCCCTGCACGCGGGCGACAACGTGCTGCTCTACCTGGACGACGTCCAGCACACCTCGCCCGAGTTCCTACAGCGCTTCATCCCGCTGTGCGACGCGCAGCGCCGGATCGACGGCGTCTGGGACGGCGAGGCCCGCGAGTGGGACCTTCGCGGCAAGCGCTTCGCCGTCGTGATGGCCGCCAATCCGTACACAGAGTCCGGCCGGCTCTTCCGGCTGCCCGACATGCTCGCCAACCGCGCCGACGTGTGGAACCTGGGTGACGCCGTCGCCGGGCGCGAGGACCTCTTCGCGCTCAGCTTCGTCGAGAACGCCCTGCCCGCCAACGCCCACCTTGCCCCGCTCGCCACCGCCGAGCGCGCCGACCTGGACATCCTGCTCGCCCGGGCGGCGGGCGTCCCGGGCGCGCCCGGCGGCACGCTGAGCGGCTCCTGGCCCGCCGCCGAGGTCGAGCGGATGACCGCCGTCCTGTCCGGGCTGCTGTACCTGCGCTCCACCGTCCTGGCCGTCAACCGCGCCTACCTGGACTCCGCCGCCCAGGACGACCGCGCCCGCACCGAGCCCCCGTTCCTGCTCCAGGGCTCGTACCGGAACATGGCCAAGCTCGCCCAGCGCCTCGACCCCGCCCTCACCCGGCCCGAGCTCGACGCCCTGCTCGCCGACCACTACCGCGCCGAGGCCCAGCCGCTGGGCGCCGACGCTGAGGCGCAGCTGCTGAAGCTCGCGGAGCTGCGCAGCGACCTGACCCGGGCGCAGGCGCAGCGCTGGGAGGAGCTGAAGCGCGCCTGGCGGGGCTGAGGGGGAGCCGTCCCGCTGCGTGGCGGGGCTGAGGGGAGCCGTCGGCTTCACTTCCGGGGGTGTGGCCGGCTACACCCCCGGAAGTGAAGCACTGGTCATTGAGGCACACCCGTCGCGGGCGATGGGATGTGATCATGAACGTCACGGACCTTGCCGTCGAACTCCGATCCGTGTGCCGGACCTACCGGCGCGGGCCCGAACCGGTCCTCGGCCTGGACGAGGTGAGCATCGGGTTCCCCTTCGGCACCTTCACCGCCGTCATGGGCCCCTCCGGCTCCGGCAAGTCGACCCTGCTGCGCTCGGCCGCCGGACTGGAGCCGATCGACGGCGGCGAGGTCCGGGTCGACGGCACCGTCCTCGGCGGTCTGCGGGACAAGCAGCTGACGGTGCTGCGCCGGGAGCGGACCGGCTTCGTCTTCCAGTCCTCCAACCTGCTGCCCGCCCTGACCGCGGCGCAGAACGTGGCGCTCCCGGCCCGGCTGGCGGGCCGCCGCCCCACGCCGTCCGAGGTGACCCGCCGCACTGGCCGCGGTCGGCCCGGCCGACCGGGCCGGGCACCGTCCGGGCGAGCTCTCCGGAGGCCAGCAGCAGCGCGTCGCCATCGCCCGGGCCCTGCTCACCCGCCCGGCGGTGCTGCCGGCGGACGAGCCGACCGGCGCGCTGGACAGCCGAAGCGGCCGCGAGGTCCTCGCCCTCCTGCGCCGTGCGGCCGACGACCCGGGGCGGGCGGTGGTCATGGTCACCCACGACCCGGTCGCCGCCTCGTACGCGGACCGGGTGCTGTTCCTCCGGGACGGCCGGCTGGCCGACACGCTGGAGCGTCCCACCGCCGAGCAGGTCGCTGCCCGGATGACCGCACTGGAGGCCGGCGAGGGCGGGGGCGCCGGGACGACTGTGGGGGCTGTGGTGGTCCGCCCGGGACGACGCCTTCGCCGCCTTCGACCTGCGGCCGCTGCTGGACCGGGACGACAACGGACCGATGCTGGTGCTCAACGGCACGGACGACGTGCACGTCCCGCAGCACGACACCCTGGTGTTCGCCGGACGCCGGTCCACCCGGATCGACCTGCTCCCCGACACCGGCCACTGCGCCGTCTCGAGGTTCGGCGAGGCGATGGCCCTGATACCCCCTGGCTGCGCGGAGCCCTGGCCGACTGATCACCCAGCCGCTCGAGCCACTCAAGCCCTCACGCCGCTCGAGCCGCTTGACTGCCCAGTCATTCAAGTCCGACGACCGTACGAACCCTCCCGGCGGGTCAACCCCCGACGCCCGGCCGTGGCGCCGCCGGCAGGTGCCTCGACCCCGCGGCTAGCGTGTGCGCATGGGCGCTCAGCAACTCGATCTCACCGGACTGCGCCGGGTGTACGGGCGGGCCGGGAGCCGGTGGTTCTACACCCGGGTGGCGCGCAATGCCCGGCACTGGGGGTGGACGGAGCCGGGACAGTCGAAGTGGCGGCTGTGGCGGGCACAGCGGCAGCTGGAGGACGTGCTGGGACGCAAACTGGCGCTGCCGCCGGGGGCCCGGGTGCTGGACGCCGGATGCGGGGCGGGGGTGGTGGCGCGGGCGATGGCGACGCGCTTCGGGCTGGCGGTCACCGGGGTCGACGTCCTGGACTTCCACCTCGCCGAGGCCCGTCGGCTCAGCGCCCGCGCCGCACTGACCGGACGGACCGCCTTCTCCTGGGGCGACTACCACCAACTACCCTTCCCAGACGATGAGTTCGACGGCGCCTATTCGATGGAGACGCTCGTCCACTCCTACGACCCGCCCCGCGCCCTGGCCGAGTTCCACCGGGTGCTGCGCCCGGGCGGCCGGCTGGTGCTCCTCGGTCCGATGAGCACCGCCCCGCTGGACGAACTGGATCCGCGCGCACGGGCGTTGCTCGAACCGTACCTGGACGCGATGACGATGACGGGCGCCAAGCTCTACCACGCCCGCAACCTGCCGCAGCTGCTCACCGAGGCCGGTTTCGAGGTCGAGGAGGCGCTGGACGCGACGCCGTACTACACGCCCACCTCGGAGGCGGTGTACACGTACTTCCGGCTGCCGTGGGAGGTGCTGCGGCGCTTCGGCGATCCGGCGAAGTGGCTCAACCTCCGCTCCACGGTGGAGATGTACGCCGTGCGCGAGTACGTTGCCTGGTACGTTCACACCGCCGTCAAGCCTTCGAGGTGACCTCCGCCGTGGACGAGCGCTCCGCCCCGCTGCCGTACCCGAGCGGCTGGTTCTGCGTCGGTCGGGCACGGGACCTGCCGCCCGGGCGGGTGCGGACGGCCCGGCTGATGGGCGAGGACGTGGTGCTGTACCGGACCCGCCGGGGCGCGCTGCGCGCGGTCGGGCCGCACTGTCCGCACCTGGGCGCGCACTTCGGGGCGGGCGGGACGGTCCGGGGCGAGGAGCTGGTCTGCCCGTTCCACGGGTTCGCCTTCGGCCCGGACGGCTCCTGCACCGGCGCGCCGGACGGCACCCGGCTCCGGGCTTCACTCGCCGGACGCCAACTCTGTGAGCGGGACGGCGCGTTGTTCGTCTGGCAGGGGGCGGTCGGCGAGCCGCCCGGGTGGGAACTGCCGCCGCCGGTCGGGGTGCGTCCGCTGGCCTGGTGGAGCGGGGAGGTGCTCTCCCATCCGCAGGAGGTCATGGAGAACAGCGTCGACTTCCGGCACGTGAGCGTGCTGCACGGGCTGAACACCCGGGAGACCGCCCCGCCCGAGGTGGACGGCCCGCTGTTCACCATCCACCAGCGCACCACGACCCGCTTCCCGGGGCTGGGGGCGGTCAGCCTGGAGCAACCGGTGACGCTGGCCGGACTCGGGATGATGCGCCTGGTGGCCGAACTGCCGGAACTGGGCAGCACGTTGCGGGTCTGGGTGCTGCCGACGCCGATCGCCCCGTGGCGCACCAGGGTGCGGTTCGCGGTGACCAGCACGGTGCCGGTACCGGGGGTCGGGTCGGCGCGGGCCCTCGACCGGGCGGCGTCCTGGCTGGCACTGCAGGCCTCGGTGCGGATCATCAAGCAGGACCGGCCGGTCCTCGCCCACAAGCGGTACCTGGCGCAGCCGCGGCTGGTGCCCGGAGAGCGCTCGATCGGGCTGTTCCGGCACTGGGCGCGACAGTTCTATCCGGCACATCCGGCCCCTCCGGAGGCGACTCCCGCTCCAGAGGCGACTCCCGCTCCCGCGGCCGTTCCCTACCCGGGGGCGGATCCCCACCCGGACGCGAATCCCGTGGACTGACTCCCGCCGGCCGACACGGTCAGCGTCTCCCACACCGGGTCGGGCAGCCCGGGGACGGACCGCCCCTCCGCCTGCCACCGCCGGGCCAGCTCGGCGTAGATGGGTGCCTCCGCATCGGGCTCCCCGGGCGGCGCCATCCCGCGCAGGATCGTTTCTTCGACCGGCCGCCGCCGCGGTACCGGCATCGCCCCAAATCCACTCACACCCGCCCAACGCACCCCACCCGCACCGGGACACGGCCGCGTCAACCCGGCGCGCCACACATCAACCCCTCCCGGGGTGCGGCGTACGGGTTGCACAGGAAGTCGGACCGGCCGACTTCCCGTGCAACCCGTACGCGATTTCGACGCCCTCACACGGCTTCGGCAAGCCCTGCGCCTACCGCCGCCGGCCCGCCGCCAGCAGCTCGGGCACGGTGGCGAGCTACACCCGGGGCCGCCCCTCGGCCTGGCCCCGCTCGCGCTCCGCGCGGTCCACCGCCCGCAGCTCCTTCAGCCCGACCGCGTCCGGCCGCCGCTGCCGCACCAGCCGGTCGAACTCCTTGCGGCCCGCCTCCGGCACCGGCAGCGCGCGGGCGGTCGCGTCGTCCAGCAGCGCGTCGACGGTCTCGCGCGCACAGGCCCGGTTGGCGCCGATCCCGCCGGACGGCCCGCGCTTGGCCCACCCCACCACATACGCGCCCGGCAGCGGCTGCCCGGTCTCCGGGTCGACGACCCGCCCGCCCCGGTGCGCGACCGTCCCCGTCCGCTCGTCGAACGGCAGTCCCGGTACCGGCACGCCGCGGTGTCCGATCGAGCGCACCACCAGTCCGGTTCGGAGCACGTCCTTCTCCCCGGTGGCCTCGACCCGCTCCCCGTCCACGAGCGTGGTCCGCTCGACGGTCAGTTCCTCGACCCGCCCGTCCCCGGACAGCTCGACCGGCGCCGAGAGGAACCGCAGCACGATCCGCCGCCCCGCACCCGGCTCCGCGGCCCCGTCGTACGGGACCAGCGGCAGCCCGGCGAGCAGCGCCGCCTGCGAGCCGGACGCCGCCTGCGCGTCCGCCCCGGCCTGCGGGCCGGATTCCGCCGATCCCGCCCTCGCGCCCGACGCCGCCTCGATCGCCGCCCGCACCTCCGGGTGGTCCTCGACCACCACCTCGACGCCCGGCAGCTGCCGCAGCGCCAGGAACTCCGCCCTGGTCCACGCCGCCTGCTCCGGACCTCGCCGGGCCAGCAGCACGACCTCGCGCACCCGGCTGCGGCGCAGCGCGGCGAGGGCGTGGTCGGCGATGTCGGTGACGGCGAGCCCGTCGGGGTCGGTGAGCAGGATCCGGGCGATGTCCACGGCGACGTTGCCGTTGCCGACCACGACCACGCGCTCCGCCGAGAGCTCCACCGCCGCGGCCGGCACCGTCGGATCGGCGTTGTACCAGCCGACGAAAGCGGTCGCGGGCAGGCTGCCGGGCAGTTCCTCGCCGGGGATGCCGAGCCGCCGGTCGGCGGCCGCGCCGACGGCGTACACCACCGCGTGGTGGTGGGCGGCGAGCTCGCGGTGGGTGACGTCCCTGCCGACCTCCACGTTGAGGTGCATCCGCAGCCGCGGGTCGTGGAAGACGCTCGCGAAGCTCTCCGCGATCCGCTTGGTGGACTGGTGGTCGGGCGCGACGCCGTGCCGCAGCAGACCGCCGGTGACCGGCAGCCGGTCGATCATGGTGATCTCGGCGCTGGTGCTGCGCAGCAGTTCCTGCGCGGTGTACCCGGCGGACGGCCCGGTGCCGACGACGGCGATCCGCAGCGCGCCGAGCTCGCCCGGCAGGCTGCGCGGGAAGCTGGGCCGGCCCCAGGCGTGGTCGCTGGGGTGGTCGCGGAACCAGTCGCGGTTGAGGTCGCCGAACACGGTGTCCGGACCGCGCAGCCGGTCGACCGGGAACACCGCGTCCACCGGGCAGGCGTCCGCGCATGCGCCGCAGTCGATGCACGCCTGCGGGTCGATGTAGAGCATGTCGGTGGTGCCGAACTCCGGCTCGTCCGGGGTCGGGTGGATGCAGTTGACCGGGCAGACGGACACGCACGAGGCGTCGTTGCAGCAGGTCTGGGTGATCGCGTAGGCCATGGCCGGGGTGAGGTCCTCGCTGTGTGTCCGGATCCGATGTGTCGTCAGAGCATGTGCACGCGGCGGTAGATGGCGGCAGATCGGCCGGTGAGCAGCCCGGCCTCGGCGAGGAAGGCCATCAGGTGCCGGGAGCTGGTGCGCATCATCGCCTTGCGGTGCTCGCTGGCCCGCACCTCGGCGAGCGCCCGCTGCACGTCGAGCCCGGCGGCCTTGTACACGCCCGGGTGGACCATGCTGCTGACGATGACGTACGCACCCACGGCGATGCCGGTGGCCGAGGTGCGCCGACGGGCCGGGCTCGCATACCGCATCCGCTCGCGGATCTCCTGCCGGGCGAACTTCATGTGCCGCGACTCCTCGACCACGTGGATCCGGGAGGTCCCGCGGACGATCTCCAGCACGTTCTCGCCGCGCATCCAGTCGCGCTGCATGACGTCGAGCACCTCTTCGGCCACCAGGATGCCGCCGTAGGCGAGTTCACCCTTGGCCAGCGCCTTGAACGCGCGTCCGGCCTGGGCGATCAGCTTGTTCGGGCGGTAGGCGGGGACGCCCATCTTCTCGCAGGCGCGGGCGAACATGATCGAGTGGCGGCACTCGTCGGCGATCTCGGTGAGCGCGAACTGGAACTCGGCGTTGGCGGGGTTCTTGAGGTACTGGTCGCGCAGCACCATCTGTTGGAGGATCATCTCGAACCAGATGCCGGTGTTCATGATCGAGCAGACCTCGTGCCGGGTCAGGGTGACCCGCTGCCGCTCCGTCATCTCGCCCCAGAGGCGGGTGCCGTAGAGCGTGCTCCACTCGGGATTGAGGCCGTAGTGCTCGTCCGGCAGGGGGGCGTCCCAGTCGATCTCGGTCGAGGGGTCGAAGGAGAGGGTGGCCGCCGACTCCAGCAGCCGCTTCGAGACGTCGTCGTCGGCCATGGTGTGCCGGTGGGCCACCGGGTCGGTGAGAGCCATGGCTGCCTCCAGGTGCCTGCTCCTGCGGGTTCCCGCTCACCCGCTTATTAGACGGACAGTACAATAAGAGCCCTCCGCCGAGAACCCCCTGCGCAGCAGCGGACCGGCGCACGGCCGCACGCCTCGCGCCCCCGTTCCCCCCGGGCACGACGGAGGGCGGAGCCCATCAAAGCCCCGCCCTCCGTCCCTGCCCACCGCCCCTGCCCACCGCCCCTGCCCACCGCCCCGAGACGGTTACGCCGCGTCCAGCACCTTCCGCAGCGCCTCGGCCGCCTCGGCCGTCGCTTCCCGGAAGCGACGGCCGATGCCGAGGTAGTTGGCGTAACCGTGGATGAGGTCCGGCTGCCGGCTCAACCGCACCGCCACCCCGGCCTCCTGCAGCGCCCGCGCGTACGCCTCGCCCTCGTCGCGCAGCGGGTCGAAGCCCGCGGTGCCGATGTACGCGGGCGGCAGGCCGGCCAGGTCCTCGGCGAGCAGCGGCGACAGGCGCGGGTCGGTGCGGTCGGCGGGGTCGGGCGCGTACCGGTCGGCGAACCAGTCCATGTCGGCGCTGGTCAGCAGGAACCCGTCGGCGAACAGCTCGCGCGAGGGGCGCCGGGTCGAGGCGTCGGCCGCCGGGTACAGCAGCAGCTGGAACACCGGCGCGGGGCCGCCCCGCAGCACGGCCGCCTGGGTCGCGACGGCAGCCAGGTTGCCGCCCGCGCTGTCGCCGCCGATCGCGATCCGCTCCGGGTCCGCACCCAAGTCGGCGGCCCTGGCGTGCGCGTGGTCGAACGCGGCCAGCGCGTCCTCGACCGCCGCCGGAAAGACGTGCTCGGGCGCCAGCCGGTACTCCACCGACAGCACCCGGACGTTCGCCCGCTGCGCCAGGAACCGGGCGACGTGGTCGTGACTGGCCCGACTGCCGACCACCCAGCCCCCGCCGTGCAGGAACACCAGCAGGCCGGAACCCTCCGCCAGGCCGTTCGGCGTGTACAGCGTCGCCGCCAACTCCCCGTACGCCTGGGGGATCCCGACGGCCCGCGCGGCCACCGACCGGAGCATCGGCCCGCCCACGAGGTGCCGCGCGTACTCCATCGCGACCCGCGAGGGCCCGACCCCGCCCGGCATCACCAGGGACGCCTTCGACAGCCGCTGCAGCCTGAGTATCAACTGCGCGTCCAGCGCGAGCGTCTGCCCGTCCCGCACCACCGGCTTCCCCGCGACCGCCCGCCGCAGCCCCTCCGGCAAGGCGTACGCACCCCGGACGACGGCAGCCTGGATCCGAACGGGGAGTGGGATCGTCATCTCTTCTGCCTCCTGGGACGGTGCTGCCTGGACCGAGAGCCCATGATGAGGCCACCACACCGGACTTGGAAGCCCTCCCCGAGGGCTCACCCCTGCGCGAAAATTATGTAGACCGGTCTACATTTCCGTGGCTCGCCCCCCCCGGCGCCCATCCGCGCGAGAAGTCGACCAGGCCGACCTCCTGCGCAGAAGCTCCCCGCCCCCGGGCAGCGAGTCAGTAGACCGACCGACATATTCCTGCATCCCACCCGCCACCCGTACACAGGAAGTCGGCCCGGCCGACTTCTCACGCAGCGCGGGCAGCATGGGCAACGTGGCAGCGCCGTGCAGCAGGCACGTAATCAGTAGACCGACCGACATATTCCCGCAGGCGCCACAGGCGAAGGGCCCCAGCCCGTGCGCAGGAAGTCGGGCGGGCCGACTTCCTGCGCGTGTCAGCCGATCGAATCAGAATCAGTAGACCGGCCTACATATTCGTCCTGCCCTCGGCCCGGTGGGCGCAGGAGGTCAGGTGGCGGCGCTCGGGGGTGCTGGGGGTGCGGGCGGCGGCTTCGCGGTAGGCGTGGGCGGCGGCGGCCGGGTCGGTGCCGAGGCGGTCGAGGAGGTGGGCGCGGACGGCGAGGAGCCGGTGGTGGCGGGCGAGGCGCCTGTCGGCGGCCAGCTCATCGAGGAGACCGAGCCCGGCCGCCGGCCCGTGGACCATCGCCACCGCGACCGCCCGGTTCAGGGCCACCATCGGGTTGGCGTCGAAGCGCAGCAGCAGGTCGTACAGCACCAGGATCTGCGGCCAGTCGGTGGCTTCCGCGGTCGGTGCCTCGCTGTGCACCGCGGCGATCGCCGCCTGCACCTGGTACGGCCCGGGCTGTCCGCCCGGTAGCGCGGCGGCGATCAACTCGAGCCCTTCGGCGAGCAGTTCGCGGTCCCAGCGGCCGCGGTCCTGCTCCTCCAGCGGTACCAGCTCGCCGTACGGTCCGGTGCGGGCGGGGCGGCGGGCGTCGGTGAGGAGCATCAGGGCGAGCAGTCCCGCCGTCTCGGCCTCGCCCGGGGTGAGGCGCAGCAGCAGGCGGGTCAGCCGGATCGCCTCGACTGCGAGCCGCGGTGCGGTCAGCTCCTCGCCGCCGCTGGCCGTGTACCCCTCGTTGAAGATCAGGTACAGCACGTGCCGGACCTCGCCCAGCGGCGCGGCGCCGAGCCCCTCCTCGGGCAGCACCAGCCGTCCGCCCGCCGCCTTGAGCGTCTGCTTCGCCCGGCTGATCCGCTGCGCCATGGTGGTCTCGGGCACCAGGAACGCGGCGGCGATCTGCGCGGTGGTCAGGCCGCCGACGGCGCGCAGGGTCAGCGCGATCCGGCTCGGCACGGACAGCGCCGGGTGGCAGCAGAGGAAGAGCAGCGCGAGCGAGTCGTCCGCCGCCGGGTCGGGCGCGTCGGCGGCCGGGGCGAGCAGTGCCGACTGCGGCGTGGCCAGCGCGAGCGTCTCCTCGCGTCGGCGGCGGGCCGACTCGCTGCGCACCTGGTCCACCAGACGGCGGTCAGCGACGGTCACCAGCCAGCCGCGCGGGTTCGCCGGCACCCCGTCCTGCGGCCACTGCAGCGCGGCGGCCAGCAGCGCCTCCTGCACCGCGTCCTCGCACGCGTCGAACGCCCCGCCGTGTCGCCGCACGAGCACGCCGAGGACCTGCGGCGCCAGTTCGCGCAGCAGGCCCTCGACGGCACGGTCCGTCGTGCTCACTCGGTCACCGGGAGGTCGTTCACCGGCGACTCGTGCAGGATCGGCCACAGCTCGACCGGCTCGACGTCCGCGAACGGCATGTCGGCGGCGATCTGCTGGGCGCGCTCCAGGCTCTCGCAGTCCAGCAGGTAGAAGCTGGCCAGGTACTCCTTGGTCTCCAGGTACGGCCCGTCGGTGACCACCGGCACCCCTTCGGCCCGCCGCACCAGCTGCGCGGCGGACGCGTCCGCCAGCCCGTACGCGCCGACCAGTTCGCCGCTCTCCCGGTACTTGGTGTTGAACGCCTCCTGCTTGGCGATCGCCTCCGGCCAGGCCTCGGCCGGGAAGGAGTCCCACTTGGCCTGGTTGCCGTAGATCATCGCGACGTACTTCATCTCGGGTGTCCCTCCGGTCCCGCGCGCCCCTCCGGCGCGCTGTCACCTCTCAGTCGGAGCCGCGGGACGGGGCCTCGACATCGGCCGGGAACTTTTCCCGAGAACTTTTCCGGAGAAACTTTTCCCGGGACCTTCCCCGAGACCCTCCCGGGGCCTTCCCGAGAACCTTCCCCGAGAACTCGAGGACCCTCCGCCGCGGCCCCGCACGGTCCGAGAGGCGCCGGTGATCAAGGTACGGCAGGCTCCCTGAACACCCGCAACACCGCCTCCGCCCGCGACCCGACGGGGGCTTCCGCGCGGGTCAGCTCCTCCACGACCGCGCAGGCGTCCAGCAGCACGACCCGGGCCCCGGGCTCGGTGAGGAACGCACGGGCCAGCGCCTCCGGTGCGGCGTCGCCGACGACCAGCCCGTGCAGCAGCTCCGCCCCGGCCGCCTCCATCTCCTCCCCGGGATCGCGCGCCGCCGACCGGTAGCCGTGCCACGCGGCGAGGGAGGCCTCCCGCCCCTGCTCCAGCAGCAGCATCATGGCCGTCTCCCCCAACACGTCCGCGTTCTCCGCGTCCGACTGCGTCACTTCGCGCAGGACCTCCCACGCGTCCTGGCGGCGCCCGGCCCGCCGGTAGGCCTCGACCAGGAAGCAGCGGATCAGCACGTCCTGGTCCGCTCGGGAGCGGAGTGCGGACGCGTCCGCGATCGCCTCCTCCTGCCGACCGGCCAGTTGGTGAGTGGAGCACCGCGCGATGAGTGCCCATGGCTGGTCGGGGTCCAGCTCCAGGGCCGCCGTCAGGTCGGCCACCGCCTCCTCGAACCGACCGGCCCTGCGGTGGACGTCCCCACGCTGGACGAGTGCCCACGTGTACCCGGGGTCCAGCTCCAGGGCCGCCGTGAAGTCCGCCACCGCCTCCTCCATCCGCCCTGCCCTGAAGTGGACGTTTCCGAGCTGGGCGCGTGCCCACGTGTACCCGGGGTCCAGCTCCAGGGCCGCCGTGAAGTCCGCCACCGCCTCCTCCGGTCGCCCCGCCTCCTGGTGCACCAGACCGCGTTCACCGAGTGCCCACGCGTACCCGGGGTCCAGCTCCAGGGCCGCCGTCAGGTCGGCCACCGCCTCCTCGAACCGACCCGCCGAACGATGGACGCTGCCACGTCGGCTGAGCGCCTGCACGTACCCGGGGTCCAGCTCCAGGGCCGCCGTGAAGTCCGCCACCGCTTCCTCCGACCGACCCTCCAGCCGGTGGAGTTCACCGCGCTGGAACCGTGCCCACGCGTACCCGGGATTCAGCTCGACGGCCGCGCTCAGGTCGGCCAGCGAGTCCTCCGGCCGACCCGCCTCCCGGTGCGCCACGCCGCGGTCGGCGAGTGCCCACGAGTACCCGGGGTCCAGCTCCAGGGCCGCCGTCAGGTCGGCCACCGCCTCCTCCAACCGGCCTGCCAATCGGTGGAGTTCACCGCGGCGGGCCAGCGCCCAGGTGTACTCGGGGTCCAGCTCCAGGGCCGCCGTGAAGTCCGCCACCGCCTCCTCCGGTCGCCCCGCCTCCTGGTGCACCTGCCCACGCTCGCCGAGTGCCCACGCGTACGCGGGACTCAGCGCCAAGGCAGTCGTCAGGTCGGCCACCGCCTCCTCGAACCGACCCGCCGAACGATGGACGCTGCCGCGCTGGGCCAGCGCCCACGCGTCCTCGGGGTTCAGGTCCAAGGCCTCCGTGAAGTCCGCCACCGCCTGCTCCAACCGGCCTGCCTGGCGATGGGCCATCCCCCGGAATCCGAACGCCTCCTCGTCGTCCTCCAGCTCGATGGCTGCCGTGAGGTCCGCCATCGCGGCGTCCGGTCTCCCGGCCTGGCGGTGGGCCTCACCGCGGTGGGCCAGCGCCCATACGTGCGCGGGGTGCGCGTCCAGGGCCGTGGTGAAGTCCGCCACCGCCTCCTCCAGCCGGCCCGCCAGCCGGTGGGCTTCGCCGCGACCGCCGAACGCCCAGTCCAGGTCCGGGTCCAGCGCGAGGGCCGCCGTGAAGTCCGCCACCGCTTCGTCGAACCGTTCCGTGAACAGGTGGATCACGCCGCGTGAAGCCAGCGCCGACGCGTACTCGGGGTCGAGGTCGAGGGCGGCGTTGACGTCGGCCAAGGCCTGCTCGTTGTCGTCCTCCATGACGTGGACGCGGCTGCGGTACGCACGGGCCTCGGGGAGCCCGGGTGCGAGCGCGACGGCACGGTCGAGATCGGCCTTGGCCTCCGCCACCCGCTCCGCCTCGACGTGCTGGTCCCCTCGCTCCGCCAACGCCCAGGCCCGCACGCACGAAGGCAGGCCCGGAGTGCAGAGGACGGTGAGGACCTCCATCTCCCGCCGCCAGGTACCGGCTGCCGCGCGCAGCCGCGCCGCCCACTGGGTCAGCTCCGCGTGGTCGCTGTCCTGCCCCGCCTGCCGCAGCATGTCGAGCCATGCGGGGAGGTCCTGAGAAGCCTCGCCGGTGATCCGCACGACGTGCTCCAGGGCCTGCGCCAGGTGCGCGGTCGGATCGGCGCAGAGCAGGTGGTAGGTCTCGTTCAGCGCCTGCTGGCGCCACCGCCCGTCCTTCCGCCGCTTCCGTACCGGGAGCTGCTCTTCCAGGGCCTCCCGGGCGGCGGCGAAGTGCTCCGCGAGTCGTCGGTGCTCCGCCGTCCAGGCGGTGGGCGAGTGCGTCCGGCGGCGGCGCAGCATGCTCGCCCGGGCCACCGCGTGGTACTGCCGGTACGAGCCCCAGCCGGAGACGAAGGGCTGGCTCAGCAGCCAGTCCCAGGCGTCGGCGGCCGCGCCCGGTACCGCGCAGGCGAACAGGTCGTGGTTGAGCTGGAGCGGCAGGGCGGCTGCCAGCACCGTCTCGCGACGCTCCGGTTCGGGGATCCACTGCAGGAAGCGCTCGACCGCGTGGTCGGTGAGGTCGGCGCCGGCCCCGGCGACGTCGCCGACGGCCTGGAGGTCGGTCTGGGCGAGCAGCGCCACCAGCAGGGGCAGGCGCATCGACAGGCCCATGACGGCTTCGACCACGTCGGGGTCGGTGACGCCGCGGACGGCGAGGAGTTCGCGGGTCTCCTGTTCGGTGAAGACGTCGAGGGGGACGTCCACCACGGCCGGGCGCAGGGTGCCCCATTCGCGTTCGCTCAGTTCCTCGCGGCCGGCGAGGACGATGACGACGTCGAGCGGGACCTCGCCGTAGTCGCCGTCGAGGAGTTCGCGCAGCCAGGCGTCCAGGTGGCGGCCGGTCAGTTCCCAGGTGTCGAGGAACAGGACCACCCGCTGGTTGCCGCGCCCCTCGCACAGCTTCTCCAGCTCGGCGACGAACGCCCGGCTGAGCGCCGCCTCCTCGCCCTCGTCGCCGCGGCGGCGCTGGCGCAGGCCGGCGATGAGGCGGTCCGCGCCGAGGGCGACGTTGTCGGGGTTGGCGATGGCCGCGACGACGCCGGCGCCGGGCAGCATGGAGGCGGCTCCGAACGCCGCCTGGGTCACCATCCGGGACGGCAGCGACGCCGACTCTCCGCCGGCGGACGGCTCCGGCACGCGGTCGGCAGCGGCCTGCACGGCCCGCCGGTACTGCTCGAGCGCGCGGTCGAACTCCTTCAACGGTCCGTTCTGTTCCGCGAGTTGCCTGGCCAGTGCGGTGAGCGCCGACTCGACGCCGTGGACGTCGTTCTCGTCCACCACCGCCGTCCGCGACCCGGACCGCCGGGCCGCTTCGCGCCACTCGGCGATCAGCGTGGACTTGCCGACGCCGCCGACGCCGCGCACGTGGAAGAGGAAGTCCGCCGGGTCGTCGGTGGCATCCGGGTCCGGGTTCTTCCGCAGGTTCTCCGCGAAGAGCGCCAACTGGGCGCGTCTGCCGACGAATTGCGCCCCGGCACGCCGCCGCAGGGCCTCCGCGCGTGACAGCCGCTTCCTTGTCTGAGCCAATTCCGCCCCCGAAGTCAGGAGTTGCACCGGTCCTCCGCGTCGAAGGACGCCGGCACGCGCGCTCCGGGTTCCAGCGAGTGCCGGAGCGCCGCCACCGCGTCGCGCTCCAACCCGCCCAGGGCGTCGGCGAGTTCCTCCGCCACGTCCTGCGCGATCTCCCGCGCCACCGCCTCCGCCGCCGTACGCGGCCCCAGCTTGTTGCCGGGGGCCGCCGCGCGGGCGGGGGTGAGCAGCGCCGACGCCAGGACCAGCAGCCAGGCCGGCACCCCGACCGCGCCCGCCGGCGGGGCAGGTACGGGCGGGCGCCGCCGTAGCGCTCGTCCTCGGCGAAGGCCTGCTGCTTCACCTTCACCAGCGGACGCGCCACCACTCGTCGTTCTCGGACACGGACGGGATCCTCACCGCCCCACCCGGCCGCCCGGAACCGGGATTCCGAGGCGGCGCGAGGCCGGCTCCCGTCACCGGTGCGGGACGGGTACCCCGGCGGCGCGGAGTCTGGCCTCGGTCAGCTCGGTGAGCCGGGCCGCGACCGGCGCCTGGTCGCCGCGGTGGTTGTTGATCAGCCGGTACTGGGCGGTGGCCCTGCGCCAGGCCCGCAGGCCGGCGGGGCTCCCCAGCAGGGCGGGGTTGGCGAGGAAGCGGTCGGCCATGGCGGTCGCGAGTTCCTCGATCCGCGGGTCGTCCGGCTCCCAGGTCTCGGCTTCCCGGCCGCGTTTGGTCAGCTCGACGTACTCGGGGTCGTCGAGGCAGCGTTCGAGCTGGGCCAGGAAGGCGTCGAAGCCCTCCGGCACCATCGCCCGGGCCAGGACCAGGGCCTCGCGCTGCGCGGCCACGTAGTCGGGGGCGAAGCCGAGACCGGGCATCCGGTCCAGGACCGCGCAGGCGCGTTCGGGTAGCAGGGCCCGGTCGCCCTCGGCGAGCCGGTGCAGCATGTCGCGGCGCGCGCTCAACTCCGCGATCCGGTCGGTCAGTCGCTGCCCGACGTCGGCGAGTGCGGCAGCGAACTCCTCGGCGTCGGCGTCCAGCAGGGGCGCGATCTCGGCCAGCGGCACGCCGGCGGCAGCCAGCGTCCTGACCTGCACCAGCCGCAGCAACTCCGCGGACCCGTAGCGCCGGTAGCCGGAGCCGTCGCGTCGCGGCTCCTCGACCAGCCCGTGCCGGTGGTAGTGCCGCACCGTCTTCACCGTGACGCCGAGGAAGGCCGCCGCCTGCCCGATCGTGACTCCGCTCGCCATCCGCTCAGCCTCACTCGTGCTCGCCATCCGCCCATCCTGCCTCGGGCGCGGACCCGGGCGCGGACCCGGCCGCGGACCCGGGCGCGGACCCAGGCGCCGGCTCGGACTCGGGCGCGGGCGCCGACTCGACCTGCCCGCCACCGAAAACCGCGCTGACGAGCCGCTGTTGGGCGCGCTGGAAGGCCGGCGCGACGGACATGTCGGCGTCGTCCACGTAGGTCAGCCCGGCGGTCAGGGTCGTGCCGCCGCCGGGGCTGCCGTACATCAGTGCCGCCGAGCCGATGGTGGCACCGTTGTGGTGGTAGACGGTGCCGCCGCCCGGGCCCAGGTCCTGCGCGAACACGCCCAGCCCGTAGCCGATCGTCGCCTCCGGCGTGCGCATCTCGGCCAGCAGTCCGGACGGCAGGAGCCTGCCGCCCATCAGCGCGGAGAAGTAGGTGTGCAGGTCCCGGGTGGTCGAGATCATGTCGCCGCCGGCCGCGACCCAGGTGGGGTTGTGGCGGGTGATGTCGACCGTCCGCTCCCGCCCGGCGTCCTGGTAGCGGTAGTAGCCGTGGTTGTGGGGCTCAGGGAGCTCCGGCGAGGCGCCCGGCGCCACGGTGCCGCTCAGCCCCAGCGGGTCGAGGACCAGCCGTCGCAGCTCCTCGGCGAACGTACGGCCGGTGACCGCCTCGATCACCAGCCGGGCCAGGACGTAGTTGGTGTTGGAGTAGCTCCAGCCCTCGCCCGGCGCGAACCGGGCCGGCTTGGACAGCGACAGCCGGACCAGTTCCTCGGGCGGGTAGGTGCGGAACCGGTTCTCCACCCACTCCTTGCCCCGCCACGGGACCCCGGGCACGACCGTGCCGTCCTCGAGGAGCTCGCCGGTGTGGCTGAAGACGCCGCTGGTGTGCTGCAGCAGCATCCGCACGGTGATCCGCCGGTCCAGCCCGAGCGGGGGCAGGTGGTCGGCGGCCGGGGCGTCCAGGCCGATCCGGCCCTCGGCCACCAACAGGAGCACCACCGTCGCCACAAAGCTCTTGGTGGAGCTGCCGACCCGGAAGTGCCCGTCGGCCAACGCCCCGGCACGCGAGCCCAGCTCGCGCGCCCCCGCGCTGCCGACCCACTCCCCCCGCTCGTCGTTCACCCGCAACTGCACCCCGAGGAAGCCGGACGCGACGATCTCCTCGATCGCCTCCCGCAGCTCCGGGCGGTCCTGGCGGTCCTGGCTCCGGTCGGCGTCGTGGCGGTCCTGGTTCCGGTCGGTGGGGATGGTGCTGGACATGGCGCTCCTCCGAGTCCCTTGCGCCCGCTCCGCTGTCGGGCCGCTGCGCCGAGTCTCCACCCCGCCCCCGGGTCAACCTCAACCGTGATCCGGCTCACAGCCCCACGGCCCGCCACCGCCACCACCAGGACCAGCCTCAGACGCCCCACTCCGACCGCAGGCGCGCGAACGCCTCGTGGAACCCCGGGAAGGTCTTCCGCACGCACCCCGGGTCGTCGTAGGTGATCCCCGGCGTACGCAGCGAGGTGACGGCGAAGGACATCACGATCCGGTGGTCGGCGTGCGTGACGATCTCGACCGGGCGCGGGGTGCCGGGGTGGATCTCGATCCAGTCCTCGCCGGTCGCCACCGTGATGCCCATCGCGCGCAGGTTGGCGGCACAGGCCTCCAGCCGGTCGCACTCCTTGACCCGGGTGTTGTGGACGTCCTCGATCCGCACCGGCCCGGAGGCGAAGGGCGCGATCGCCGCGAGGGTGGGCACGGTGTCGGAGATGTCCCGCATGTTGACGGTGAGACCGTTCAGCGTGCCGTCGCCCGCGACCGTCGTACGGTCGCTCCCGACGTCCACCCGGACGCCCATCCGCCGCAGCACGTCCACGAAGCGCAGGTCGCCCTGGAGGGCGTCGCGGCCGAGGCCGGGGACGGTGACCTCGCGGCCGGCGACGGCCGCGGCGGCGAAGAAGTAGCTCGCGGTGGAGGCGTCCGGCTCGACGGCGTACTCCGCCGCCCGGTAGCCCCCGGAGGGCACGTCGAAGACCTCGCCGTGCGGCGTCCGCTCCCGCTTCACCTCAACCCCGAAGGACCGCATCATCGCGAGGGTGATGCCGATGTAGGGGGCCGAGACCAGCCGGGTGACGGTGATCCGCAGGCCGTCGCGGGTGAGCGGGCCGAGCAGCAGCAGCGCGGTCAGGTACTGCGAGGACTCCCCGGCGTCCAGGGCGAGTTCACCGCCGCGGACGCCGTCGGCGACGACCGTCAGCGGGTGGTGCCCCTCGGCCTCCTCGTGCCGCAGGTCAACGCCCAGCTCGCGCAGCGCGCGGGTCAGCGGGGCGACCGGGCGGCGGCGCATCTGCGCGGAGGCGTCGAAGCGGTAGGTGCCGCGGCCGGCGGCGACGAGGGCGGGCAGGAAGCGGGCGGTGGTGGCGCCGTCCCGGCAGTACACCTCGGCCGTCTCCGCGGCGGGCCCGGTCGGGCGTCCCGTCACCCGCCACCGGTCGGCGGACCGCTCGACCTCGTACCCGAGCGCGGCCAGACCCTGCGCGAAGCCCTCGGTGTCGTCCGAGGCCAGCGGCCGGTGCAGGGTGGTCGCGCCGTCGGCGGCGGCGGCCAGGAACAGCGCCCGGGCGGTGATGGACTTGGACCCCGGGATCTCGACGGCAGTCACGGCAGGCTCTCCCAACACAGGTGTGTCCGACAGGTGCGTCCAGCGACGTCGGGCCGATCCTGCCGCACCGGCCCCCTGCCGTTCCCGACCTTCCACGGACTGGACGACGACGGCCCGGCGAGCTCCTGAGGCCCGGCAGCGCTCCGGAGCGCAACGACGGACTCCGCAGGCTCAGCAGCGCCCCCAGAGCCCGACCAGGTGCGCGTGCAGGACCTCCTCCGCCTCCTCCGCCGTCCGGTGCCCGATCAGTACGTGCGCGGTGAGCCCGTCCGCGAGGGCCAGCAGCGTCCGGGCCTCGGTCCGCGCCTCCAGCGCTCCGCCGGAGGCCTCCGCGACCAGCCGCACCATCAGCTCCTCCAGCGCCGCGTAGCTGCTGCGCAGCGTCTGCGCGAGCGCCGGGTTCACGGCGGCCCCGGCGACGAAGGCGAGCCAGATCCTGGCCTCGGCCCGGTGCTCCTCGCGCAGTAGCGCCACCTCCCCTGCCACCAGGCCGAGTTCACTGGCGGCGGACTGCGCAGGGCCCGCGCCCAGCCGGCTGCGTACCCGCTCGGTGACCCGCTCGCCGATGTGCGCGAGGGCGAACCGCAGCATCTCGTCCTTGGTGCGGAAGCAGCGCTGGACGGCGCCCATCGAGACCTCGGCGCGGGTGGCGACGTCCCGCAGGGTGACGCCCTCCAGCCCGTGCTCGTCCACGAGCAGGCAGACGGCGTCGGCGATCAGCCGGCGCCGGCTCTCGTGGTCCACCTGCTTCGGCATGTCCGACCTCCTCGTGGCCGGGTCTTCCCGGCCCACCGCATTTATTCGATGCAAGCGTATCGCTTCCCGGTCTATGGTTCCGATGCAACCGCATCGGAACCAGCCCGAGGAGACCCCCATGCCCCTGTGGAGCAGGACCGCCACCGAACTCGCCGCCGCCGTCCGTACGGGCGAGGTCTCGGCCCTCGACGTGGTCGACAGCCACCTCGACCGGATCGCCGAGGTCAACCCGCAGTTGAACGCCGTCACCCAGCTCCTCGCCGACCGCGCCCGCGAGGCCGCCCGCGACGCCGACCGCCGCCGGGCCGCGGGCGAGGAGCCGGGCCCGCTCGCGGGCGTGCCGTTCACCGTGAAGGAGTGCACCCCCATCGCGGGCGTGCCCACCACCTTCGGCACCCCGCACTTCCGCGACCACGTCGCGCCCGTCGACGCCGTCCCGGTGGCCCGGCTGCGCGCGGCGGGGGCGATCCCGATCGGCCACAGCAACATGCCGACGCTGATCCTCGCCGGAATGCACACCGCCAGCGAGCTGTACGGCGACACCCGCAACCCCTGGGACCCGAGCCGCACCCCCGGCGGCACCAGCGGCGGCGACGGCGTCGCGGTCGCCGCCGGGATGGCCCCGCTCGGGCTCGGCAACGACTCCGGCGGCTCGGCCCGGATCCCGGCCACCTTCTGCGGCGTCGCCGCCCTCAAGCCGACCACCGGCCGCTTCCCCGCCGACCAGCGCCTGATCGGCCCGGACGACCCCGGCCCGGCCTCCCAAGTCCTGGTCACCGACGGCCCGTTGGCCCGTACGGTCGCCGACCTCCAGCTCGCGTACGAGACCCTGGCCGGCACCGACCCCCGTGACCCGCGCGCCGTCCCGGTCCCGCTGTACGGCGAGACGTTCGGGACGCCACTCGATGGCCCGATCCGGGTCGCCGTCGTCGCCGACCCGGGCGGCCTCGGCGTCCACCCCACCGTCCGCCAGGCCGTCGCCCGAGCTGCCGACGCCCTGCGCGACGCCGGGTACGACGTCCGGGAGGTCCCCGACGTCCCGCGGCTGGAGGAGGCGCTCGACACCTACCACCGCCTCACCGGCACCGAGTTCGCCCCGAACTGGCCCGCCGTACGGCAGCTGCTGGGCGAGGGCGGCGACCGCTACATCGAGCTGACGATGCGCAGCGCCCCGCCCGCCGACGCCGCCGGGCTGATCCGGCTGATGAGCAGCTGGATGAACATCCGCCGCTCCTGGGCGGAGTTCCTGCACGAGTACCCGCTGCTGCTGGGCCCGGTCTTCACCGAGCCGCCGGTCGAGCCCGGCCTGGAGTCGCGGGACCAGGCGGGCCGCGACCGCGTGGCCTCGGCGATGCGCCTCTGCTCGGTGACCAGCTTCGTCGGCGTCCCCGCCGTCGCCGTCCCGACCGGGCTCGCGCCCGACGGTCTGCCCACCGGAGTCCAGCTCGTCGGACGGGCCTTCCGCGAGGACCTGTGCCTGGCCGCCGCCCAGGCCGTCGAGGACCGCCTCGGCGTGCTCACCCCGATCGACCCGAGGCCGTAGCGGAGGCCGTAGCGGAGGCTGGCCGCTGGCTCGCCGCCCGCACGTCCAGCGCCCCGGAACGCCTCGTCCACCTGGCAGTCCGGGCACGCCCTCGGCCCGAATATGCAGGTCGGTCTACTGATTCCCAGTAGGCAGTGTGCGCAGAAAGTCGGCCAGCCCGACTTCCTGCGCACAGGCCGGGGCTCGCCAACGCCCCACCCCGGAAGAAATATGCAGACCGGTCTACCGATTCCTCACTCCAGCGCCGCCAACGCTGCACGAGAAGTCGACCCGGTCGACTTCTTGCGCATAGGCCGGGGCTCGCCAACGCCTCACCCTGAAGGAAATATGCAGACCGGTCTACCGATTCCGCGCCGCAGCACCCGCATTGCACGAGAAGTCGGCCCGGTCGACTTCCTGCGCACGACCTCGGCTGGACGCCTCCCGGTCGGGCCCTCCCCGCCGCTAGGCGACCTGCAGCCCTGGCACGACCAGTCCCGACTCGTACGCGATCACGACCGCGTGCGTCCGGTTCTGCGCGCCGAGCTTGGTCAGTACGTTCCCGACGTGCGTCTTGACCGTCTCCAGGCTCACCGCCAGCGACTCCGCGATCTCCGGGTTGGACGCCCCGGTCGCCATCAGCCGCAGCACCTCCTCCTCCCGCCCGGTCAGCGCCGCCCGGGGCAGCGCCTCCGCCGAGTCGAGCGGACGGGCCGCCACCATCCGGCGCAGCGCGGCCGGGAAGAGGATCGCCTCCCCCGCCGCCGCGACCCGCACCGCCTCGGCGATCTGCGGGACCGGCCGCCGCTTCAGCACGAAGCCGCTCGCCCCGGCGCTGAGCGCGGCGGTCACGTAGTCGTCGTTCTCGAAGGTGGTGATCACCACCACCTTCGGCGGTTCGGCGCTCGCGCCCAGCAGTTCGCGGGTCGCCTCGATCCCGTTGCGGCGCGGCATCCGTACGTCCATCAGCACGACGTCCGGGCACAGCCGTCGGACCTGCTCGACCACCTCGATCCCGTCCGCCGCCTGCCCCACCACGGCGATGCCCGGCTGGGCGCCCAGCAAGGTGCTCAGCCCGCTGCGGGTCACGGGGTCGTCGTCCGCGATGAGGACGGTGACGGGGGCATCCGGGCTGCTCACGCCGACAACCGTACCGGCAGCCGGACCGCCAGCCGCCAGTGCTGCGGCTCTCCGTGGGAGCCCTGCAGACCCGCCTCGAACTCGCCGTGCAGCAGCCGCACCCGCTCGGCGAGGCCGGTCAGTCCGTGCCCGGAAGTCGGGAAGCCGCTCGGACCGGACTTGATCCCGTTGACCACGCCCAGCTCCAGACCGTCGTCCGCGACCACCACCCGCAGCTCGATCGGACCGCCGGCCCCGTGCCGCAGCGCGTTGGTCAGCCCCTCCTGCAGAATCCGGTAGGCGGCGCGGGACTGCGCGCCCTGCACCTGCGCCGGGTCGCCGAGGATCTCCGTCTCCACGACCGCGCCCGCGTGCCGCAGCCGGTCCAGCAGTTCGGGCAGGTCGGCGAGGGTCCGGGTCGGCGCGGTGCCCGCCTCCTCCTCCCGCAACACACCCAGCACGTAGTCGAGGTCCTCCAGCGCCGCCCGCGCCGACTCCTCGATGCTCCGCATGGCGGCCCGGGCGGCTGTCGGGTCCGCGGCGAGCACCTCACCCGCGACGGCGGCCTGGATGGTGGCGGCGGTCAGCGTGTGCCCGATCGAGTCGTGCAACTCCTGTGCGAGCCTGTTGCGTTCGGCCAGCACCCGCTCCCGCTCGGCCGCCACCGCGAGCCGCTCCGTCGCCGACGGCCCCAGCAGCCGCGGCGCCAGCCACCGCAGTGCCCCCGACACCGCCGCGAACAGCACCACCGCCGCCACCAGGCAGACCGCCGCCACCACCGCACGCCAGCCCGCGGTCAGTTCCTCGGACCACCCGAACAGGCTCAGCCGCGCGTCGCCCTCCGCGTACCGGGTGGGCAGGAACACCCCCATGGTCAGCAGCACACTGCCGCCGAACAGCACCAGCCACCCCGACACCACGTGCAGCACCAGGAACGCCGGCGTCCGCCACCGATCCCCCGCCGTCCCCTTCACCGGATCCGGCAGCACCACCCCGAGCAGCCGCCGCGCACCCCGGACCAGCACCCGTCGCGTGGCACCGGCCAGCCCCACCGCCCCGATCAGCACCACCCAGAGCGTGAGCGACAACACCTCGGGCACCGCGTTCGCAGACGCCTGCATCCCAGCCACGGGCACCAAGGCGACCAGCGCCAACGGCAACCCCGCCAACGCCCCCAGAACGGCGAACAGCACACCCGAATACGTGGAGCCGCGCAGCAGCGGCCGAAGAACCTTGATCATGGTCGCCAGTATTGCCACGCCTCCCACAGCCGACCTCCCCCGATCGAGGGAGCACTCGTGCGAGCACGCGAGGGAGCACGCGAGGCATCCCGCATCAGCGCCACGCCCGCTCGCCCACCTCACAGTGGTAGCAACGCGCGACGACGCCGTCGTGGTTGTACCACTCGTGGTCGCCGCAGTCCCCGCGCCCCTTCCCGGCGAGCCCCCGCTCGACCAGGAACCACGGGAGACGTCTGCGCAGCCGGGTGCGCCACCGGTAACGGCCCGTTCGATTCATCCCGGGAGGTTAGCGCGGCGCCGGGTGACAGCGGCGCCCGGTGACAGCGGCGCCCGGTGACAGCGGCGCCGGACGCCTGGGCCACCGCCGCGCCCGCCCGTCCGGCTGCCCGCCCGTCCGCCCGCCCGGCTGTCCGGTTGTCCGGTTGAGCAGTGCGGGACCGCGGTACGTAACGGTTAGTGACGGTTTGGGGCGCGGGCCCGCCGCCCCCGCCCGCGGGAAAGGAACCCCCCGTGAAGATCCGCACCAGCACCCGGGCACCGACGAACGGCCTGCGCGCCCGAGCGACGTTCGCGCTCGCGGTGGCCGGAGCGGCCGCCGGGCTCGCCGTCCTCCCGGGCTGCGGCAGCCCCGGGCACAGTCCGGCAGCACCGGCTCCCGCCCAGCCCACACCCACGCCCACACCCACACCGTCGTTGAACCCGCCGCCGTCCAACCCGCCGCCGTCCAACCCGCTGGACAACGTCGGCACGGCGGGCAACACCCTCGCCGTGAAGATCGACAACGTCGGCGCGCGGGTCCAGGCGATCCATCAGGGGCTCGCCGAGGCCGACATCGTCTACTGGATCGAGGTCGAGGGCGGCCAGTCCCGGTTCCTCGCCGTGTACGACGCGAACCACCTGCCCGCCCTGGTCGGCCCGGTGCGCTCCGCCCGGCAGACCGACATCCCGCTGCTCCAGCAGTACGGGCATCTCGACTTCGCCTACAGCGGCGCCATCAGCGGGCTCCTCCCGCTCCTCGACGCGGCCGACCTGCGGAACGTCACCCCGTTCACCGACCCCGGCGTGTTCACCAACCGCGCCGTCGACCCCACCTTCGTCGATCCGCACCGGATCCTCACCGCGCACCCCTCGGTGCCCGCCCGCTCCCCCGGCTTCACGTTCGGTGCCGCCCCGGCCGGCGGCAGCGCGCTGGGCGCCATGACCTGGCGCCTGCCGGCCGCGTCCATCAGCGTTCGCTTCGACGGCAGCGCTTACGACGTCGCCGTGGACGGCCGCCCGGCCTGGTCCGGCACCGCGACCGTCGTCGCCCAGCACGTCGGCATCGTTCCCGGCCTGTTCACCGACTTCAACGCCGGGCATCCCGACAACGAGGTGTTCACCCGCACCACCGGCTCCGGGACGGCCGAGGTGCTGCGCGACGGCCGGGTGTGGAGCGTCCGCTGGAGCCGGCCCGATCCCGCGGCGGGCACGTCGTTCACCCTGCCCGACGGCGCGGACGTACCCTTCGCCACCGGTCCCGTGCTGGTGGTGCTGGTGCCCTGAGCACCGGCGGCGACCGGCGACAGCCGCCGCACCGAGCACACAGGAGCCGACCATGGCCACCTCCCCGTTCCCGCGCCGAACCGCCCTCAGCCCGCGGCTGCTGACCGTCTGGCTGCTCAAGGCGGTGACGGCCGCGGCGCTCGCCGTCGACGCCGCGATCCACGCCGACCTGGCCCCCGGCTACGACTACGGCGCCGACCTCACCCAGGGCACCCTGTTCAGGATCGAAGCCGCCGTGGCCTGCCTGGCGGCGCTGCTCGTCCTGCTCGCGACCCACCGGCGCGCGGTGTGGGCGTTCGCCTTCCTCGTGTCGGCCTCCGCGCTCGGGGCCGTACTGCTGTACAGCCACGTCGACGTGGGCACGCTCGGCCCGCTGCCGGACATGTACGAGCCGGCCTGGTTCCCAGAGAAGACCGCCGCCGCGATCGCCGAAGCCGTCGGCACCGCCACCGCGCTCGCCGGCTTCGCGGCCACCCGCCCGGGGCTCCTGACGAGGCTCCGGCGCCCGCTCCGGCACTGAACGCGGCGGGGGCCGGGGGTCGGGCCGGTCAGTCCGGGCGGATCGACCGGCCCTGGGCCCTACTTGGACCGCAGCCCGGCCACGGAGTCCTGCACCTGCTGGGTCAGGCCCGGGGGCAGCGTGCCGTACTTCAGGGACTCGCCCTTCGCCTGGGCCGGTCCGCTGACCGCGTAGGACGCGAAGCTCGCCAGGACGGCGGCGCTCCCGCCCGCCTCGCAGAAGTCGAGGTAGCCGAACCCGACGACGGGATAGCCGTACTTGACGGGCTTCTGGTAGTCGAGCTTGACCGACACCCTGGTGCCCGAGCTCTCCACCGTGCCCGTCGCAGCCATGGTGTTGGCGCTCAGGGTGGTGGGGGAGGCGTCGTAGTCCCCGGCCCGCACCCTGGCCGTCTTGAGGCTCCCAGCGTCCCGCAGCGGGACGAAGCCGATCGACCAGGCGGTGCCGCTGACGTCCACGGGTTGGCTCGATGCGGTCGGACCGCCCCAGGGCTTCAACGCGGTGGACCAGACCGTGCTCGGCTCGGAGTCCCAATCGGCGGGCGCCGCCTTGCCGAGGTACTGGCCGAAGACGAAGCTGGCCCACGACGGATCAGAGGAGGTCTGCACGTCGATCGGGGTGTTGGGCAGCGTCACCGCCGGGTTGAGCGCCTTGATCGCCGGATCGTTCCAGGTCCGGATCCGACCCTTGAAGATCCTGGCGAGCGTCGGGGCGTCGAACAGCAGGTCGGGCGCCCCTGGCACGTTGTAGACGACCGCCACCGGCAGCACCGTGACCGGGAGCTGGGAGATCTGGCCGGAGGGGCAGTGCTTGCCGGACGCGGTGGCCTGACCGTCGGTCATCGCGACGTCGACGGTCGAGGCGTCGAGGTCCCCGTTGGTGAACTGGTCCGCGGCGGTGCCCTTGAACGGCTCCGCCGAGGTCCCGCCGGGGTGGTTCCTGAAGGCGAGCCGGCTGCTCGGGCAGGCCTTGCCGAAGTCCTCGGTCCACTGCTTGACGAGGGCGGTCTCCATTCCGTCCGAACCGATCGTGGCGCTCCCGGCCGGGCCGCAGGTGAGGCCGGCGGCGGCCGTCGACGAGGTGTCATGCTTTCGGTTCTGCCAGGCGATGAAGCCGAGCGTGCCCGCCGCCGCTACCACCACGGCGACCAGCGCCGAGCCGATCAGCACGGACCTGCGGCGGCGGGGGCGCTCCGCGGAGGAGGGCGGAAGGTACGGAGGCACGGTCCGCAGCACCGGGGCGGCCGGCGGCAGGGCCGGGGTCGCGGGGGCCGGGACCACCGTCGGCGTCGGAGCCGGAGCGGGGGTGACCTGGGCCATCGGCGTCGGAGCCTGAGCCGGAGCCTGAGCCGGGGTGACCTGGGCCGTCGGCGTCGGCGTCGGTGCCGGTGCCAGGGCGACCGGCCCCGGAGCCACCGGCCCCGGAATCACCGGCCCCGTCCGCAGCTGGACCGTCCGCTCCCGCACGCCGCCGGCGACCATCCCCAACAGCCGTTCCACCGTGGGTCGTTGATCGGGCTCCTTGGCCAGGCACGCGGCGATCAGCGGACGCAGCTCCGCCGCGAGCCCGGTCAGGTCCGGCTCCTCGTACACGACCCGGAATCCCACCGCGTGCGAGGAGTCCGCGCCGAACGGGCCGCGCCCGGTGGCCGCGAAGGCGAGCACCGATCCCAGGGCGAACACGTCCGTGGCCGAGGTCGCCGTGCCGCTGCGGAACTGCTCGGGCGCCATGAAGGGCGGGGTGCCGACGGCGACCCCGGTGCTGGTCAGCTGGGTCTCGCCGGCCGAGCGGGCGATGCCGAAGTCGATGACGCGCGGGCCGTCCTCGGCGAGCAGGACGTTGCCGGGCTTGAGGTCGCGGTGCACCAGCCCGACGCGGTGGATCTCCCGCAGCGCCTCGGCCAGCCCGGCCGCCAGCCGCCGCACCTCGGACGGGGTCAGCGGTCCCTGCCCGGAGACCCGCTCGCCCAGGGACGGACCGGCGATGAAGAGCGTCGCCAGCCAGGGCGCCGGGGCGTCGGCGTCCGCGTCGAGCACGGGTGCGGTGAACGCGCCGCTGACCTTGCGCGCGGCCGTGACCTCCTGCCGGAACCGGGCCCGGAACTCGGCGTCCGCGGCCAGCTCGGGCCGGATCACCTTCACCGCCACCTGACGGCCGGACACCGACCGGGCACGGTAGACCACGCCCATCCCGCCCGCGCCGAGCCTGCCCTCCAGGAGGTACCCGCCGATTTCCCGCGGATCGTTCTCCAACAAGGTCACGTACCGAACCCTCCCCAGGCGTGGACGGCCGACCCGGCCGCGCGACCGGCCCAGCCTAGTCGGGCACCCGTTCGACGGCGGAGCCGACCGGTGCCGCACAAAACAAAGCGGCCGGTCGATCCGAAGATCGACCGGCCGTTCGCTGTGCGCGAGGGGGGAGTTGAACCCCCACGCCCTTTCGGGCACTGGAACCTGAATCCAGCGCGTCTGCCTATTCCGCCACCCGCGCATCTGGGTGATGGGTTAACTATAGACCATCCGGAGGGGTGCCTCCGACCACCCCCTCGCGGCCCCTGTTCACCCTCCGATCATCCGCGCGGATCGGATCGGGCGCACAGGCGGGAGAGGCGGGTGGGGGCGGGGTCGATGACGGCAGGCCTTGAGGCACTGGATGCCGTTCTGGAGAAGGCGCCCCGGGTACGGCTGACGGAATCCGGCGGGCACTCGGCGGACGGCGAGGTCGTGGTCGACCTCGCCGGTACCGGCGAGCGCGGTCGGCTGCGGGCCGCGATGGCGGTGGAAGCGCTGCCCGGCTTCGTGTCCATGCGCTGGGGGGGGACGTGCGGTGCGAGTTCCTCGACTCTCGCGGCATGGTCGCGCCGCCCGCACCCACCGCCTGACGCATGGGAAAGCCCCCTACCGGACGCGACGGACGGGGCTACCCTGACGGTATGGTTGCGAACTACACAGACCAAGTAGCCACCGACGAACCGGAGTTCATCAGCGCCCCGGCCCTGGTCCTCCGCTCCCTCGCCGCCGACCCGGACCGGCACGCCATCACCACCGCCGACGGCACCGTGATCACCGCCGGCGACTTCGCCTCCGCCACCTACCGCCTCGCGCACGAGCTGCTCGCCCGGGGCGCGGCCCGCGGCACCACCGTGACCCTGCTGACCGGCAACACCGCAGAGGCGCTGAGCGCCCGCTACGCGGCGGGGCTCGCGGGGGCGCGGGTGGTGAGCCTGTACGACGGCATGAGCGCGCCGACCCTCGCCGGGATCACCGCGAGCGTCGACACCGCCGTCCTGCTCGTGGACGCCGAACGGTACGACGTGGCTGCCGCGTTGCTGCCGTTGGTCGACGTGCCGACCGTCCTCACCCTCGGCCCGGGCCCCGACGCCGACTCGATCGGCGAGGACGTCATCGCCGAGGACGTCATCGGCGAGGACGTCCTCGCCGCCTCCGCCCGCCATCCCGCCGAGCCGCCCGCCGTCCGGATCCGCCCGGACGACGACCACGGCATCCGCCACACCGGTGGCACCACCGGCATCCCGAAGGGCATCCGCAGCCTGCACGGCCCGTACCGCGGCGCCTTGGACTTCCCGTACGGCAGCGCTGCCCCGGACGCCGAGCCGCCGCGCTTCCTCGCCGCCACCTCCCTCGCCCACCTCGCGGGTTTTTTCTGTGACCTGACGCTCCACCACGGCGGTTCGGTGGTCATCCAGCGCTCCTTCGACGCCGGCGAGGTGCTGGCGGCGATCGAGCGCGAACGCATCACCGACCTGTGGGTCCTTCCGCCGCTGCTCTACCAGCTGCTGGACCACCCGGCGATCGGCAGCACCGACCTGTCCAGCCTGCGCCGGATCTCGTACGGGGGCTGCGCCGCATCGCCGTCCCGGGTGCGCGAGGCGATCAAGGTGTTCGGGCCGATCCTGCTGAGCGGCTACGGGCAGTCGGAGGCGCAGAACATCGCGATGCTCGCCCCGCACGAGCACGACCGGATCGGGCACGGCGGCCAGCTGTCCGTCGGCCGGCCCCTCCCGGGTGTCGAGGTGGAGATCCGCGCCGAGGACGGCACCGGGCTGCCGACCGGCGAGCAGGGGCAGATCCACGTCCGCTCGGCCGGCGTCATGGCCGGGTACTGGAAGCGGCCCGGCCTCACCGCCGAGGTGCTGCAGGACGGTTGGCTGAACACCGGCGACATCGGCTACCTCGACGCGGACGGCTACCTCTATCTCGCCGACCGGCTCAAGGACAAGATCATCGTGGTCGGCGGGCACGTCTACCCCGCCGAGGTGGAGGAACTGCTGCTCACCCATCCGGCGATCGCCCAGTGCGCGGTCTACGGGGTGCGCGACGCCCAAGAGGCGGAGCACGTCCACGTCGCCGTCGTCCCCGTACCCGGGCAGCTGCCCGAACTGGAGGACATCCGCGCGTTCGTCACCGCCCACAAGGGCCGGATCTACGCACCGGAAGCCCTTCGGGTCCTGGCCGAGATCCCGCTGACGGCGGTCGGCAAGCCGGACAAGAAGCTGCTGCGCGCCCACGCGGGCTGACCACAGCCGGGGTGGCGTACCCGTCGGGGCAGCCCCCGACGGGTACGCCATCATGGCGCCATGGCAGATGAAACGATCACCGCTCGCACCATCGCCGACCGTCACCTCGACCAGGTGGCGGCACACGACCCGCTGGACGCCGCCTGGTTGGGCCTGCACCCGGGCGACGACCGGCAGGTGGACCTCTCCCCGGAAGGATTCGAGGCGCTCGCCGACATCGCCCGCCGCACCCTCACCGCCCTCGACGGCCTCCCCGCCTCCGCCTCGACCGACCCCGCCGACCTGACCTGCGCCCGGCTGCTCCGCGAACGCCTCACCGCCGAGCTGGCCGTGCACGACTCCGGCGAGAACTTCCGGCAGCTGCGCAACATCGGCGCGCACGTCCACCACGTCCGCGACATCTTCACCTACATGCCGACCGACACCGACGACGACTGGGCCACGGTCGCCGGCCGGATGCGCAACGTGCCCGCCGCACTCGACGGGTACCGCGTCACCCTCACCGAAGGGATGAGCCGACGGCTGCTCGTCGCACCCCGCCAGGCCGCCGCGGTCATCGACCAGCTCACCGCCTGGACCGGCGAGGAGACCCCGGGCTCCGGCTGGTTCGCCGACTTCGTCGCCCCGGGCCCCGAGCGGCTGCGCGGCGAACTGGACACCGCCGCCCTGCGAGCCACCGCCGCCGTCGCCGAGTTCCGCGACTGGCTGCGCGACACCTACGCACCCGCCACCGTCGACACCCCGGACGCCGTCGGCCGGGAGCGCTACCGGACCGCCGTCCGCCACCACACCGGCGCCGACGTCGACCTGGACGAGGCCTACGCCTGGGCCTGGAGCGAGTTCCACCGGACCGCCGCCGAGATGCGCACCGAAGCCGAACGCGTCCTGCCCGGCGCTGGAACGCCGGCGGCGATGCGGCACCTGGAGGAGCAGGGCCCCATGGTCGAGGGCGAGGAGGCGATCCGCGACTGGCTGCAGTCGATCATGGACCGGGCGATCACCGCGCTCGACGGCACCCACTTCGACATCTCCGGACCGCTGCGCCGGGTGGAGTCCCGGATCGCCCCGGCGGGCAGCGCCGCCTCGCCGTACTACTCCGGCCCCAGCCTGGACTTCAGCCGCCCCGGCCGCACCTACTTCCCCACCCTCGGGCGGGACGCCTTCCCGACCTGGCAGCTCGTCAGTATCTGGCACCACGAGGGCGTTCCCGGCCACCACCTGCAACTCGCCCAGTGGGTCGCGCTCGCCGACGAGCTCAGCCGCTACCAGACCACCCTCGGCATGGTCAGCGCCAACGTCGAGGGCTGGGCGCTGTACGCGGAACGGCTCATGGACGAACTGGGCTTCCTCGACGACCCCGCCCACCGGCTCGGCTTCCTCGACGAGCAGATGCTGCGCACCATCCGTGTGATCATCGACATCGGCATGCACCTGGACCTGGCCATCCCCGCGGACTCGGGCTTCCACCCCGGCGAGCGCTGGACCCCCGAACTCGCCACGGAGTTCATGGCCGCCCACAACGGCAGCCCCGCCGAGATGCGCGACAGCGAGATCGTCCGCTACCTCGGCTGGCCCGGCCAGGCCATCGGCTACAAGCTCGGCGAACGCGCCTGGCTCCAGGGCCGCGAAGCCGCCCGCCGCCGCCAGGGCGCCGCGTTCGACCTCAAGACCTGGCACATGAAGGCCCTCGCCCAGGGCTCCCTCGGCCTGGACGACCTGGTCGACCGGCTCGCCGCCCTGTAGCAACCGCTGCCCACCGTCCACAGGAACCCCGCCGAACCCCACGGAGATCCCCACCGGACTTCACCCCACCGAGGGGTTTGGCTCAACGAACCACCGTCCCGGTGCCGAGAAGGCAGGAGGGGTGGCGGCGCTGAGGGCCGCCACCCCTCCCGGCCCCCGGCCCCTCCCCCGCCGGATCACAGGGACTTCAGGAACTCCCGCACCGTACGCGCCAGTTCGTCGGCGGCGGTGACGGGCAGCAGGTGGTCGCCGACCAGCTCCACCCCGACCGTCCCGGGCCGGCGGGAGGCCATCTCCGCCGCCTGCCCGGCCGGGATCACGCCCTCGGTGCCGCGCACCAGCAGTGCGGGGCAGCTGCTCGCCAGCCAGTCCGCCCAGTGGTCGCCGTGGACCAGCTCCTCCGAGTCGTACATGTCCCGCGGGTGGAACGGCAGCCGCCAGCCGCCGTCCGCGCTCTCCCGAAGCCGGTCCGAGAAGAACGGCCCGGCGGGCCCGAGCGCCGCGACCAGCCCGTCCCGCGTGGGCGCCTCGTACGGCAGGTTCAGCAGGAACGCCAGCGGGTGCGGCCCCTCCAGCCCGAGCACCACCGGCGCCTCCACGTTCACCACCGCCTCCACCCGCTCCGGGCGCCGGGCCGCGAACTGGTACGCGTTGATCCCCCCGAGCTGCGGAAGGCACGACGGTACTCGCGGGGGGCGACGCCGACCCTGGCGGTGAAGACCGGGCGCAGGGAGACGGCGGACGTGAAGCCGCAGCGGGTGGCGATGGTGTCGACGGGGAGGTCGGTCTCCTCCAGGAGGCGTTGGGCGGTGAGGACGCGCTGGTCGAGGAGCCAGCGGGTGGGGGTGGTGCCGGTGGTGGCGGTGAAGTGGCGGGCGAAGGTGCGCTCGGACATCAGCGCGGCGGCGGCCATCCGCGGGACGGTCCAGGGGGTGTCGAGGGAGGCGAGGATCGCGGCGCGGACGCGGGCGAGGGGGTCGTCGGCGGTGGGGGCCGGCACGGGGGTGGGGATGAACTGGGCCTGGCCGCCGGCCCGGAAGGGGGCGGTGACCATGGCGCGGGCGATCGTGGCGGCGGCCTGCTGGCCGTGGGCGGTGCGGACGAGGTGGAGGCAGAGGTCGATGCCCGCCGCCACGCCCGCCGAGGTCCACAGGCCGTCGCCGCCGGTGAAGAGCACCTCGGGACGGACCGTCACCGCCGGGAAGCGGCGGGCGAGTTCGGAGGTGTGGGCCCAGTGGGTGGTGGCCTCGCGGCCGTCGAGCAGACCGGCCTCGGCGAGGACGAAGGCGCCCGCGCAGAGCGAGGCGATCGGGACGCCGCGGGCGCGGACGGCCCTCAGGGCGGCGAGGACGGCGGGGTCGCGCACGGCGCCCGGGTCCTCGACGCCGGGAACCACCACCAGGTCGCAGTCGGCGAGCGCCGCCGGTCCGTGGTCGGGGACGCGTTCCAGCCCGCCGCCCAGCCGCACCCGGGCGCCCTCCGGGCCGCAGACCCGCAGGTCGAAGGCGGGCAGCCCGGGCCGGGAGGCCCGGTTCGCCCACACCTCGCCGATCACCGCGTAGTCGAAGGCCCGGACACCGTCGAAGATCAAGCAGCCCACCGTTCGCATGGCAGAAACCTATGGCAGGCCGGTGCCGGCCGTTGGCAGGAATCTATCGATGGGTGGCATCTCTGCCCATCACGGCTCCGGTCCGCGGACGAGCACGATGGACGCATGACGAACACCGACGCCTTCGACGCCCCGCTCACCCTCGACTCCGACGCGGTCCTGCTGCTCATCGACGTCCAGAAGGGCTTCGAGGACCACGACTTCTGGGGCCCCCGCGACAACCCGCAGGCCGAGCAGCGGATCGCCGAGCTGATCGCCGCCTGGCAGTCCACCGGCCGCCCGATCGTCACCGTGCAGCACGCCTCCAAGGCCGGTCCGCTGGTCGAGGGCACGCCGGGGTACGAGCTGAAGGACTTCGTCGCCGACGTCACCCCGGCGCTGCACATCACCAAGACCGTCAACAGCGCCTTCTACGGCACCCCCGACCTGCACGCCTGGCTGCAGGAGCGGGGCGCCCGCCAGCTGGTGGTCACCGGGATCATCACCAACGTGTGCAACGAGACCACCGCCCGGATGGCCGGCAACCTCGGCTACGACGCGATCTTCCCGACCGACGCCATGCACTCCTTCGACATGACCGGGCCCGACGGCACCACCGTCCCCGCCGCCGAGCTCGCCCGCGCCACCGCCACCACCCTGCACGCGATGCGGTTCGCCAAGGTGGTCACGACGGAGAAGGTCCTCGCGGCGGCCGGGGCGTGAGGGCGGTCAGGCCGTGAACAACGGGTCGTACGCGCTGCCCTCCTCGGCGTTGAGCAGCACGTACGACGGCCCGAGGCCGAAGGCGACCTCCCGCAGTCGCGCCAGCGCCTCGGCCTCGGACGGGACTTCGACGCCGAGCGCGGCAGCGGCCGCGTCCCGGCTGACGAACAGGTCGGGCTCGTCCGCCCGGTACTCCTCCTCCGCCTCCAGATAGTCCCGGGCCGCCTCCGCGCTCTCCTCCACCGTCAGCCGACGGCAGTCCCGCCACCACGGCACGGCCAGCATCAGCCGGACCAGCTCCGGCACGCCGACGGCCAGCAGGGCCGCGCCGCCCTCGGAGTCGGCGTACAGCACGGGCCGCTCGTCGCCGCCCTCGCCGCACAGGAAGTAGGTGCCGCCCGCGCCGTCCTTGGCCACCCGCTCCAGCGGGGCGCCGGAGGCGAGCACGACCTCCTCCACGTGCTCGTAGGTGAGGGTGGGGTCGAACTCCCCGTGGACGAGCAGGTGGTCGAGGGCGGCGGGGTTGGCGCGGATCGCGTCGAGGAGGGACATGGCGGCCACCCTACGGTGCGCCGCCGACAGCACCCGTACCGGCGGCGGAGCCGGCGAGCGCTCACGCCGCCAGCCGCTCCGCGAGGAACTCCTCCCAGGTCCGCCGCCCGTGCTCCGCCCCCGGCGCGGCGAGGTTGTCCCCCGCCCGGTACGCGCGCCCGACCTTGCCCGGCACCCGGACGGGCAGCTGCCGGCGGCTGCGGCCCTGCGCCTCCAGGTAGCGCCTGGTCAGCTCGCCCATCTCGTACACCGTCGGGCCGGCCAGGTCGGGCACCGCCCCGGCGGGCCCGTCCAGCGCCAACTCCACCAGCCGGGCCGCGACTTCGCGCACGTCCACGGGCTGCCAGCGGACCCCGCCGGGCGCCGGGACGAGCGGCAGCTTCGCCATCTTCTCGACCACCGTGAACGCCAGGTCGTGGAACTGCGCGGCCCGCAGGACCGTGTACGGCAGGCCCGAACCGGCCACCGCCTCCTCGGCGGCGTGCTTGGCCCGGAAGTAGCCGAGCGGGATCCGGTCCGCGCCGATCACCGAGATGTACACCAGGTGCCGCACCCCGGCCCGCTGCGCGGCGGCGACCAGCAGCCGGGTGGCGTCGTCGTCGCCCTTCGGGCCGCCCGCGAGGTGCAGCACGGTGTGCACGCCGGCCAGCGCCTCGTCCAGCCGGGCGGCCGCCTCGGCCGGGTCGCCGAGCAGGTCGCCGCGTACGTAGGTGACGCCGTCGGCCGCAGCGCGCTCCTGCCGGCTGAGGACCCGCACCGGCCGCCCGGCCGCGCGCAGCAGCGGCAGGACCTGCCGCCCGAGGGTGCCGGTGCCGCCGGTGACCAGGATGAGGTCGTTCATCACGATCGTCTCCGATTCGTCCCGGGCGGGGAGTTGATCTCCCCGCCGCAGCCGTTGTTGGGTTGCTCCTGCTGCCCTGACCCCCGGCGACGAAGGAATGTGACACGTGGACGACGCGGTGGACGAGAAATCTGCCCGGGCCGTGCTCTTCGAGGAACAGCGCCCGCACCTGCGCGCGGTCGCGTACCGGATGCTCGGCTCGATCAGCGAGGCCGAGGACGCCCTGCAGGAGGCGTGGCTGCGGTACGACCGCACCGACACCGCCGACGTGGAGAACCTGGGCGGCTGGCTGACCACGGTGGTCTCGCGGGTCTGCCTGAACCTGCTGCGCGCCCGCGCCCAGCGTCGCGAGGAGCCGCTGGAGCCCACGGGTCCGGGCGGTGAGCCGGGCCCGCCGCGCATCCCGGACCCGCTGCTGCGGCGCGAGGGCGTGGTGGACCCCGAGCAGGAGGTGATGCTCGCGGACTCGGTCGGGCTGGCGCTGATGGTGGTGATGGAGTCGCTGTCGCCCGCCGAGCGGGTCGCCTTCGTGCTGCACGACATGTTCGCCGTGCCGTTCGACGAGATCGCCCCGCTGATCGAGAAGACGGCGGCGGCCACCCGCCAGCTCGCCAGCCGGGCCCGCCGCAAGGTGCAGGGGCAGGCGCCCGCGCCGGATCCGGACCTCGGGCGGCAGCGGCTGGCGGTGGACGCCTTCTTCGCCGCCGCCCGCAACGGGGACCTGAACGCACTGGTCGCGGTGCTCGACCCGGACGTGGTGCTGCGCTCGGACGGCGGGGCCGTCATGGCCCGGCACACGGTGGTGCTCTCGGGTGCCGCCACGGTGGCCGGCCAGGCCGTCCTGTGGGGCACGCTGTCGCCGTTCGCACGCCCGGCGCTGGTCAACGGCACCGCGGGCGCCGTGGTCATCGGCGACAACGGGCGGGCGCTGTCGATCATGGCGTTCACGGTCGTGGACGGCGCGATCGTCGCGATCGACGTGCTCACCGACCCCGAGCGGCTGGCCGCGCTGGACCTCTCGGACTTCCGGGACCGCTGACCGGGCTCGCCGGAACGGCGAGGGGGTGGGAAGCGACCGCCTTCCCACCCCCTCGGCGCACGGTCAGCGCCCGACCGTGCCGTCCAGCTGCTCGCGGATGATGTCCGCGTGCCCGGCGTGCCGCCCGGTCTCCTCGATCATGTGGACCAGCACCCAGCGCAGCGACGGGCCCTCGGCGACGTCCGGGCGCAGCGAGCGCACGCCGGGCCGGTCGAGGTCCGGGGCGGCGGCGGCCACCTCGTTGGACCGGGCGATCGCGTCCCGGTACGCGGCGACCTCGTCGGCCAGGGTCGCGCCGTCCAGCGGGGCCCCGCCCGACTCGCGCGGCTTCTCGCCCTCGCCCTGGTAGGCCCACACGAACCAGTTGTGTTCGACCACGGTGAGGTGCCGCACCAGCCACAGCAGGCTGGTGCCGGACGCGACGCCGGGGCGCCGGGCGTCCTCGTCGGGGACCCCGTCGACCTTGGCGATCACCGCGTCGCGCAGGTAGTCGAGGAAGGCCAGCAGGGTGGTCGGCTCGTCCGCGTTCATGCTCGGCGGGCGGGAGTCGGAGAGCTTGCTCGGCTCGGTGTTCCGGTCAGTGTTCTGGGTCACCGCGCCACCCTAGCCATCACCGACCGTCCGGGGCACCGACTTTGACCACCGGTCACCGGCCGCCCGCATCACCGGCCGACCGCGCCACCGGCCGACCGCGTCACCAGCCCTGCGCGGCCACCCAGGCGGCGAGGTGCCGGGCGCAGTCGTCGACCGACTCCCGCCAGGTGTGCCCCGCGCCGTCCCCGGCCTCGTCGCTGACGTGCTTCACCAGGCGCACCGGCACTCCGGCCCGGTGGGCGACGGTGGCGACGGCGTAGCCCTCCATGTCGACCAGGTCGGCGTGCTCGGCGAGCCGGTCGCGGGCGGCCGCGTCGGAGACGAACAGGTCGCCGGTGGCCAGCACCGGTCCGTCGCCCTTGCCGATCACCAGCGGGGCGCCGTACTGGCGGCCGGTGAGCGCCTGCAGGGTGTCGGTGTCGAGGTCGTGCTGGATCACCTGGACCACGTGGTGGGTGCCCTCCCAGCCGGGGCGCAGCGCTCCGGCGGTGCCCAGGTTGATCACCTCGGAGGGCTTCTCGCCCCGGGCGAGGACGGTGGCCACGGCGGCGGCGGCGTTGACCTTCCCGATCCCGGTGAGCAGCACGGGCAGTCGGTCGTCCAGGTGGGCGGCCTCCTCGCGGACGGCGAGGACGAGCAGCGGGCGGTCGGGCGAGATCGTTCCAAGCAGGCGCATGTGCCCATGGTACGGAGCGAGGGGGCGCTGTACCCGGGAGCGCGCGCCCACAAACGGACCCCCGCGCTCCGCCCGGTCGGGGGAACCGCGTAGGGTGCGGCCCGCGTCGGACGGTTCGCCACCTCCCCGTACCAGCCGTGCGGGGGGCGCGCGGGAACCGTGCACGACATGCTCAAGTCCGGCGCAAGTCGGGTGTGGCCGGGGGGAGTCACGGCCATACTGCTGCCATCGGTCGGGCCCCGGGGAACGGGCCCGGCTCCAGGGGAGGATGAGGCGGGTGGCGACACCAGTAGGCAACGGCGCACCGGGCGCCGCGATCCCGGCACGGCCGAACCAGCCGCCGGGAACGCCGGGAGCACCGGGAGCACCGGCACCGCTCGTGAAGCCGGGCGGCGGCCAGTCGGCGCCCGGACCCGGCGGTCCACCCGCCCGGCGCCCCCAGGCCCTCGCCGCCACCGGCGTCCGCGCCCGGCTCGCGCAGGCCACCCGCACCGCGCCCGGCCGGCTGCGGCTGGCGGGGGCGGTGCTCGCCGTGGTCACCGTGGCCTTCGGCGGGCTCACCGCCTGGCAGTTGGAGACCAGGGCGCAGGCCGCCGACCGGGTGGTCTCGTACAGCCAGCCGCTCAGCCGGGACGCCGCCGAGATCCACCGCAACCTGGCCGATGCCGCCACCACCGCGGCGAGCGGCTTCCTGCTGGCGGGCGCCGAGCCGAAGGACGTCCGGGACCGCTACGAGCAGGACCTCGCCACGGCCGCCCGGCTGGTCGCCGAGGCCGCCGCCCGGACCACCTCGACCTCCCCCGCGCAGGACTCGCTCGCCCGGCTGAACCAGCGGCTCCCGCAGTACGCCGGCCTGGTGGAGACCGCTCGGGCCGACAACCGGCAGGGCATCCCGCTCGGCGGCGCCTACCTGCGGTACGCCTCCGAGCAGATGCAGACCGTCCTGCTGCCGGCCGCCGCCGAGCTCGCCGCCGCCGAGAACCAGGAGCTGGCGGACGACTACGCCGCGGCGAAGGCGGTGCCGTGGGGGGCGTACGGCCTGGCGGTGGTCACCCTGGCGGCGCTGGCCTGGGTGCAGCTGACGCTGTTCCGCCGCACCAACCGGGTGTTCAACGTCGGGCTGCTGGGCGCGACCGCCGCCGTGCTGGCCGGCGCGCTCTGGCTGACCGTCACCGGGCTGACCACCAACGCGGCGCTGAAGCGCAGCGACAGCGAGGGCGCGACCCCGCTGCGGGCGCTCAACTACGCCCGGGTCGACGTGCTGACCGCCCGGCTGGCGGAGAACCTGCACTTCGTCGCCCGCGGCTCGACCACCAAGTACGCCGACCAGTGGACGAAGGCCACCGAACACCTGGACGGTGCCGCGGCCGAGGACGTCCCGCCGGAGCGGCGCAGCGGCTCGCTCCCGGAGGCCGTCCGGCTCGCGCCGCCGGCCGCCGAGCAGGACGTCCGGGACGCGGTGAAGCAGTTCGACCAGTGGCACAAGCGGCACGACGCGGCGCGGAAGCTGGAGGTCGACAACGCCGACTACCAGGGCGCCCTGGACGCGACCGTGACGGCCGACGCCGGCGCGCCCACCGCCGACGCCGCCTTCAACGCCACCGACCGGGCGCTCGCCCGGGCCGCCGACATCGAGCAGGACCGGTTCAGGCAGTCCGCCGAGGGCACCGGCGGGGACCTGCGCACCACCGCCGTCGCGGTCGCGCTGCTCGGCCTGGTGGCCGCGGCCGCCGCGCTGCGGGGCCTGGGCCGGCGACTGGCCGAGTACCGGTAACCGGCAGAGGGGGAACGACCGATGCGCAAGAGAACCGTCACGCGAACCGTACCGACCAGGCCCGCCGCCGCCCTGGCGCTGCTGGCGGCGGGAGCCGTCGTGCTCGGCGGGGGCGGCCCGGTCGGCGCCGCACCGACGGCGGCGACCGCCACGACCGCCACGACCGCGGTGGGCGCGGCCCAGCAGGACGAGGCCGACTGCGACGTCTACAAGAGCGTGCCGCCGAGTGCCGAGGACGGCCCGGCGGTGAAGGCCGTCAAGGCCAAGCGCAGCCTGGTGATCGGCGTGGACCAGAACAGCTACCGCTGGGGCGCCCGCAACCCGAACACCGGTCAGATCGAGGGCTTCGACATCGACCTGGCCCGGGCGATCGGCGCCGCCATCATGGGCGACCCGGAGAAGGTGGTGCTCAAGCCGGTGGCGACCGCCGACCGGGTCGACGCCATCAAGAAGGGCCGGGTCGACCTGATCGTCCGCACCATGACGATCAACTGCAAGCGGATGGAGGACGTCGCCTTCTCCAAGCCGTATTTCAACATCAGCCAGCGCGTCCTGGTGCCCAAGGCGTCCCCGGCGAAGAACATCGACGACGCGATCAAGGGCAGGACGGTCTGCGCGGCCGACGGCTCCACCGCCCTCACCGTGGTCAACGACAGGAAGACCGCCGGACAGGTCGTCACCGTGGGGAACCAGCTGGACTGCCTGGTGCTGATGCAGCTCGGCAAGGTCGACGCCACCATGACCGACAACGGCCTGGCGGCCGGTCAGGCCGCCCAGGACCAGACGGTGCGGATCGTGGACGGCGAGGCGCAGCCGGAGGTGATCGGCGTCGCCATGCTGAAGGAGAGCCCCGACCTGACCGCCCGGGTCAACCAGGTGCTGGCCGACTACTACGCGCGCGGCGACTGGGCCCGTTCGTACGACCACTGGCTCAAGCCGTACATGCTCAACGAGGCCGACCGCTACTGGCCGGCCCCGCACTGAGGCAGGGACGGGGCACGTCCGCGGCGGACGGGTCCGGGGCGTCGGCACGGTCTTGACGCCCCGCGCCCGTTCCGCCCGGACGGCCACCGGCTAGGGTTCGGGACGATCACCGCGGGGAGACCGGTGGTGGACACGGGGGTTGTCGTGGGATCACGCGTCGCGCACGTCGTGCGGGTCGGGATCGCACGCGAGGAAGGAAGGACACCGCGGTGGCGGCATCGGCTGGCCCGGTACTGAGCCGGGAGGAGGTGGACCGCGCGCTCGCGCGCCTCGGCGCGGAGCGGGACGCGGTCGAGTCCGCGCTGCTCGCCCTGCAGGACCACCCGGGCCTGCGGCTGCTGGACGGCGCCGAGCTCGCCGGGCGCACCCTGGAGCGCTGGTCGGTCGCCGGGAAGGGCCTGCCGCTGCTCTGGGCGCTGTTCGACCGCTACTCGGAGGCGCTGGCCTCGGCGCGCGCCGTACGGGCCCGCAAGGCCAAGCCCGGCGGGCCCGAACTCGCCGAGCTGAGCGAGCTGTTGACCGGCGACGCGGTGACCGTCCCGGGCGGCGCGGTGCCGGACGGGCCGCAGCTGCTCGGCGCGCCCGCCAAGCTGGTCGAGCGGATCAGCCTGGACGCGCTGATGGTCCGGATGAACTCCTGGTACGCCACCGTGCTGGAGGTGGTCAGCGCCGCCGACGCGGTCTGGTCGGCGCTGCCGGCCCGGATCGACCTGCTGCTGGCCGAGCTCCACCGGGTGCGCACGCTGGCCGGCTCGCTCGGCGTGCGGTCCGGCGCCCACCCGCTGGGCGACGGCCTGACCGGGATCGAGAAGGACCTCACCGAGCTGCGCACCGAGGTGCGCGGCGACCCGCTGGCGCTGTGGCGCCCGGCCCGGGTGCCCGCCCAGCGCGGCACGGTGCCGGAGGGCTCGGCCTTCGCCGGCCCCGCCGGGGTGGTGGACACCGAGCGGTTCGACCGGGCCGGGCGGGCGCTGGACGGCGTCCGGCTGGAGCTGGAGGACCTGCTGCGGCTGCGCGACGAGGCCGAGGAGCGGCTGCAGGGCGTCGGGGACCTACTGCAGCGCGCCGACGCCACGCTGGCGGAGGCCCGCCGGGCCCGCGGCGAGGTGCTGGCGAAGATAGCCGCCAGCGACGTCCCCGCGGTGCCGGGCCCGGCCTCGGCGCTGCGCGAGCGGATCGTCGCGGCGCTGGAACTGCGCCAGGCCGGGCAGTGGGGGCGGCTGGCGCCGCTGCTGGACGCGTTGGAGGACGCCGCCGCCAAGGAGCTGGCCCGGGCCCGGCAGTCGCTCACCGAGGTGACCCAGCCGCTGGCCGTCCGGGCCGAGCTGCGCGGGCGGCTGGACGCCTACAAGGCGATGGCGGCCCGGCTGCGGGTCTCCGAGGACCCGGAAGTGATCGAGCGGTACGAGAAGGCGCGCTGGCTGCTGTGGAGCGCGCCGTGCGACCTGCGGGCGGCGGCCGGCGCGGTGGCCCGGTTCCAGCAGTCGCTGCGACCGGCCCAGACCGAGGCCGAGGCCGCGCAGGCTCAGGAGGCGGCCGGCGGGGCGCCGGTCGACGGACAGGTTCAGGGGGGCTGAGGTTGATGGGCGGGACCTGCGTACGGCCGGAGTGCTCCGGCAGCGGCAGCATCGACGCCGACGGCTACTGCGACGAGTGCGGACTGGCCCCGGCGGGCGGGACCACGGCGACACCCGGGGCACCCGCGTCGGGAGCGGCGGGGGGCGTGGCGGGGACCGGTTCGGCCTGCCCGCGCGACTGCCCCGGCAGCATCGACGCCGACGGCTACTGCGACGAGTGCGGTCTGACCCCGCCCGACGCGGACACCGGCCGCACCCAGCCCTACGTCCCGTCCGCCCGGGTCTCCGCGGACTCCGGCCGCAGCGGCTCGGTCCGCTCCATGTCGGCCCGCACCGGCTCGGCCCGCTCGATGTCCGGACGCTCCCGCTCGCACCGCTCGACCCGCACCGGCAGCAGCCGTTCGGTCTCCGTACGGACCAGGGGCAGCGTCAGCGCGGGCACCCGCAACCGGCTGGGCGCGGGCCTGGTGACCGTGCCGACCGTCGCGACGGCCGACCCGGCCCAGGCGGTGCTGGCCGACCCCGAGGTGCCGGAGCGCAAGCGGTTCTGCTCCAAGTGCGAGGCCCCGGTGGGCCGGGAGAAGAACGGCCGCCCGGGCCGCCCGGACGGCTTCTGCACCAAGTGCGGCACGCCGTACTCGTTCACGCCCAAGCTGCGCCGCGGGGACCTGGTCGGCGGGCAGTACGAGGTGGTGGGCTGCCTGGCGCACGGCGGGCTCGGCTGGATCTACCTCGCGGTGGACCGGCGGCTGGACGACAAGTGGGTGGTGCTCAAGGGCCTGCTGGACACCGGGGACGAGGACGCGCTGGCCGCGGCCGTCGCCGAGCGGCGCTTCCTGGCCGAGGTGGACCACCCGAACATCGTCCGGATCATCAACTTCGCCGAGCACCCGGACCTGCGCACCGGCGCCACCGACGGCTACATCGTGATGGAGTACGTCGGCGGCAAGTCACTCAAGGACATCGCCAACGACCGCCGCACCCCGGAGGGCCGGCGCGAGCCGCTGCCGGTCGAGCAGGCGATCGCGTACGCGCTGGAGGCGCTGCCCGCCCTGGGCTACCTGCACGGCCGGGGCCTGGTGTACTGCGACTTCAAGATCGACAACGCCATCCAGAGCGGCGACACGCTCAAGATCATCGACATGGGAGCCGTCCGCCGCCTCGACGACGACGGCCCGATCTACGGCACCATCGGCTACCAGGCGCCGGAGATCGCCACCGACGGCCCCTCCCCCGCCTCCGACCTGTACACCGTGGCCCGCACCCTCGCGGTGCTCACCTTCGACTTCCAGGGCTACAGCACCGTCTACCGCGACTCGCTGCCCGGCCCGGAGGACGTCGAGGTCTTCGCCCGGTACGAGTCGTACTACCGCCTCCTGGTCCGCGCCACCGACCCGGACCCAGTCCGCCGCTTCGCCTCCGCCGAGGAGATGGCCGACCAGCTGACCGGCGTGCTGCGGGAGATCCTGGCCCTCCGGAACGACCGGCCCTACCCCGCGCTCTCCACCCTCTTCGGCCCCGAACTGCGCGTCGTGGACACCGAGTTGGTTCTTCCCACCGAACAGGACGGGCAGCTGCGGGTGACCGCCCTGGACCCGGCCGCCGCCGCCCTCGCGCTGCCCATCCCCCGGGTCGACCCGGGCGACCCCAACGCCGGCTTCCTCGCCACCCTGCTCTCCCCCGACCCCGAGGAGGCGCTGACCGCCCTGGCCGGCGCCCCCGCCGTCTCGGTCGAGAGCCGGTTGCGCGAACTGCGCGCCCTGCTCGAACTCGGTCGCCACCGCGACGCCGTGACCCGCCTCGGCGAGCTGGAGCAGGACCACCCGGACGACTGGAGGGTGGTCTGGTACCGCGGCCTGACCGCCCTGGTCGGGGCCACCGACGCCTCGTCCGAAACCAGCTTGAGGGCGGCTGCCGAGGCCTTCGACGCCGTCTACGACGCCTTCCCCGGCGAGGCCGCGCCCAAGCTGGCCCTCGCCATCTGCGCCGAACTGCTCGGCGACGGCGGCGACGCGGCCGAGTTCTACCGGCTGGTGTGGGCCACCGACCAGGCCTACCTGAGCGCCGCCTTCGGGCTGGCCCGGGTCCGGCTGGCCGAGGACGACCGGGCCGGGGCGGTCCGCGTCCTGGAGTCCGTCCCGGCCACCTCCAGCCAGTACACCGCCGCCCGGATCGCCGCCGTCCGGGCCCGGCTGCGCGAGCGGCCCGCCACCGACGAGCTGGCCGCCGACCTCGACGCGAGCTCCGCGCAGCTGACCGCGCTGCGGCTGGACGACCGCCGCCGCGAGGAGCTCTCCGTCGAGGTGCTCGGCGCGGCCCTCGGCTGGCTCGGCGCCGGATCCGCCGGCGCGCCGCAGGCCGCCGGCGCGCCGCAGGCCGCCGGGCTGGTGGTACTGGGACGTCCCGCGCAGGAGCGGGAACTGCGCTTCGCCCTGGAACAGTCCTACCGGGTACTCGCCCGGTTGGCCGACCGGGCGGAGACCAGGATCGAGATGGTGGAACGGGCCAACCGCGCCCGTCCCAGGACGTGGGTGTAGCCGATGCCGCAGCAGACCGAGTGCCCGAGCTGTTCCGAGCCGATGGACCCGGAGGACGCCTACTGCGGCTCCTGCGGGACCAGTCGGGACGGCCGGACGGCCCCGGGCGCGATGCCCGCGGGCTGGGCCGCCGCCCGGGGTGAGGCCGTACCGCAGCAGCGCGGGCCGGTCTGCGTGCACTGCGGGCAGCCGCAGGTCGCCGCGGACGGCTACTGCGAGGGCTGCGGCGGCGCCCAGCCCCGTCCGCGCGACCACATGGAGAAGGCGCTCGCAGGCGTCGCCGGGGTCAGCGACCGCGGCGTGCGCCACCACCGCAACGAGGACAGCTTCACCGTCGCCGCGACCTCGCTGCCCGGCGGCGAGCCGGTCGTGGTCGCCGTGGTGTGCGACGGCGTCTCCTCCTCCGACCGTCCCGACGAGGCCTCGGCGACCGCCGTCGACTCCGCCTCCGAGTCGCTGCTGACCTCGCTGGAGGCCGGCCGCGACCCGAGCGAGGCCATGCGCGCGGCCATCGCCGACGCCGCCAAGGCCGTCGCCGACCTGGCGACCGACGGCGCCGGCCCCACCCGCCCCGACCTCAACGCGCCCGCCTGCACCTACGTCAGCGCGATAGCCGCGGGCGGGCGGGTCACCATCGGCTGGGTCGGCGACACCCGGGCGTACTGGATCCCGGACGACCGCGCCGCCGCCGAGCCCTTCCGGCTCACCCAGGACGACTCCTGGGCGGCCCGGATGGTCGAGGCCGGGCTGATGGGCGAGGCCGAGGCGTACGCCGACCCGCGGGCGCACGCGATCACCGGCTGGCTCGGCGCCGACGCCGAGGAGGTCGTGCCGCACACCCTCGACTTCACCCCGCACGTCCCCGGGGTGGTGCTGATCTGCACCGACGGCCTGTGGAACTACGCCGAGGCGGCCACCGACCTGGCGTACTACGTCCGGCCGGACGCCCGCACCGAGCCGCTCGCGACGGCGCAGACCCTGGTGAAGTTCGCGGTCGCCGCCGGCGGCCACGACAACATCACCGTCGCCGTGCTGCCGATCGACCCGCCGGTCGTCCCGGTCGAGGCGGCCGAGCCGACCCCCACGGCGCTCGACCTGCCCGTGATCGTCCCGCGGCCGGCCCCGGAGGACGAGGAGGACCACGATCCGACCCTGCCGGACATCCCGGTGATCGGCTCCCCCGCCGCCCCGCTGCCCCCGGCACCGCCCGTCCCGCCCGCGCCGGCCGCGGTCCCCCCGGCACCGCCCGCCGCCCCGGCCGCCCCGGCCGCCCCGCCGGTGGCACCGCCGGTGGTGCCGCCCGTCCCGCCGCAGCCGCCGCACCCGCCGGCGGCCTGACCGGCCGTCCGCCGCACACCACGGCGCCACGGTCCGCCGGCCCGGCCGGCGGACCGCCCCACCGTCCTGATCGCATCCACCCCTCACCCGACGGGAGCCGACCGCCCCATGGCAACACTGGCGAAGCCGAACCTGCCCAGGTTCGACGTGGAGATCTTCCAGAACGAGTACCTGGCCGACGGCGCCCGCGAGGTCAACGCCATCGTCACCGTCACCGCGACCGGCGGCGGCACCTCCGGCGGCCGCCCGCTCGGGCTCGCCGACGCCGCGCCGGCCGGGGCCGAGGCGGCCTCCGCCGTGGTGATCCTGGTGGACTGCTCGGGATCGATGGACTACCCCAAGAGCAAGATCAACGGGGCCCGGGAGGCCACCGCCGCCGCCATCGACGCGGTGCGCGACGGCACCGCCTTCGCCGTGGTCGCCGGCACCCACGAGGCCCGCGACATCTACCCCGGCGACGGCACCCTCGCCACCGCCTCCGCCGCCACCCGCGAGCAGGCCAAGGAGTCGCTGCGCCGCCTCACCGCGGCCGGCGGCACCGCGATGGGCACCTGGCTGGCCAAGGCCGACAAGCTCTTCCTCACCCGCCGCGACATCGCCATCCGGCACGCCATCCTGCTCACCGACGGCAACAACGAGCACGAGTCGGCGGAGGACCTGGCCCGCAACATCGAGCGGGTCACCGGACACTTCACCGCCGACTGCCGGGGCGTCGGCACCGACTGGCGGATCGACGAGCTGCGCACGATCTCCTCCGCCCTGCTCGGCACCGTCGACATCGTCGCCGAGCCCTCCGGTCTGGCCGAGGACTTCCGCTCGATGATGGCCGGCGCGATGGGCAAGCAGGTCGCCGACGTCGCGCTGCGGATCTGGACCCCGGCCAACGCCACCGTGAAGTTCGTCAAGCAGGTCGCCCCCGCGGTCGAGGACCTGACCACCCGCCGCACCGAGGCCGGGCCCCGGGCCGGCGACTACCCCACCGGCTCCTGGGGCGACGAGAGCCGCGACTACCACGTCTGCGTCGAGGTCCCGGCCGCCTCGATCGGCAGCGAGATGCTCGCCGCCCGGATCAGCCTGGTGCTGCCCCCGCAGGTCGGCGGCGGCGCGCCCGAGGTGCTCAGCCAGGGCCTGGTCAAGGCGGTCTGGACCGACGACCTGGCCTCCTCCACCCGGATCAGCCCGCAGGTCGCCCACTACACCGGGCAGGCCGAGCTCGCCTCCTCCATCCAGGCGGGCCTGGAGGCCCACCGCGCCGGGGACGTCGACACCGCCACCGCCAAGCTGGGCGCCGCCGTCCGGATCGCACACGCGACCGGGAACGACGGCACCTACAAGCTGCTGCAGAAGGTGGTGGACGTAGTGGACCCCAAGGAGGGTACGGTTCGGTTCCGTAAGAACGTGAGCGAGGCCGACTCGATGACCCTTGAGACCCGGTCGACCAAGACGGTACGTGTGAAGAAGTGACCGCTGAAGACGTGACCGGGCCGGCGCCCCGGCCCGACGCCGCACCGTGCCGGCCCGAAACGAGGGGGACCTGATGCCGATCTGCCCGAGGGGCCACGAGTCGCAGGCCGAGGACTGGTGCGACTTCTGCGGCTTCCCGATGACCCCGCCGGCCCCGACCCCCGGCGCCCACGGGGGCGCACCCGCCGGATACGCGCCCGGCACCGACCCCGTGCCCGGCGCACCCGCCGGGTACCCGGAGCACGGTGGTGCGCCCTTCGGCACCCCGCCGCCTCCTCCGTCGATGCCGTCGGGGCCGCCGCTGCCGCCTCCGGGCATGGTGCCCCCGCCGGGCGCCGCGGCCTACCCGCCGCCCGGCCCGGTACCGCCTCCGGGGGCCTTCCCGCCGCCCGGGGCATTCCCGCCCCCCGGCGCGCAGCAGGGCCTCACCGAGGGCCTGACCGTCTGCCCGATCTGCCGCAGCCCGCAGACCGGGCGGTTCTGCGAGGAGTGCGGCTACGACTACGAGCTCTCCACGCCCTCGCGCCGCCAGGTCCCGTCCGCCGGCGCACCCGCGCCCGCACCCGGTCCGGCCCAGCCGCCGCTGAACATCCCGGCGGCGTACGGCGGTGCCCCGCAGCAGCCGCAGGCCCCGTACGGCTTCCCGGCCGACGAGCAGCCCCCGGCCGGCAGGCAGGCCGTCGCCCCGCCCCTCCCGCAGCAGCCGCAGGCCCCGGCTCAGCCGCACACCTACGGCTACCCGCCACCGGAAGGCGCGTTCCCCGAGGCCCCGGTGCGCGAGGACTCCGGACCGGTGTACGCCCAGCCGGCCGGCCCCGGCCCGAACAACCGCGGCGGTGACTTCGGCACCTCCTTCCACCTCGCCCCGCCGCAGCCGCAGCAGCCCCAGCAGGAGGCCGCCCCGGTCGAGCCGGTGCGGACCACCTGGATCGCCGTGGTCACGGCCGACCGCGACTACTTCACCGACATGATGGCCCGCAGCGGGCCCGAGGCGGCCGGCCTGTTCTTCCCGCCGTACTGCCCCGAGCGCCGGATCCCGCTGACCGGCCGCGGCCAGCTGCGGATCGGGCGGCGCAGCCAGCACCGCGGCACCGTCCCGGAGATCGACCTGTCCGTCCCGCCGGAGGACCCGGGCGCCTCGCACCAGCACGCGCTGCTCGCCGAACAGGCGGACGGCAGCTGGGTGCTGGTCGACCAGGACTCGACCAACGGCACCACCATGAACGGCGGCGCGGAGCCGATCGCCCCGCACACCGCGGTGCCGCTGAACGACGGCGACCGGATCCACGTCGGTGCCTGGACGACCATCACGGTGCACCGCTCCTGACCGGCTCCTGATCGCACGCCAGCGACAACTCCGGGCGGGCCGGGCGGAATTCAACATTTCGCCCGGCCCGTCTTTCTTCCCGATTCCTCAGGAAATCCCCAAATCCCGGTCACCGGTGTGCACAAGACGCCTCGAAACCCCTATTCTCAGGGCACATGACTGCAGCTATATCCGCCGACGGCATCCGTCAGCGGTACGGGGACGTTCAGGCCGTCGACGGGGTGTCCCTCACCGTCGAGGCCGGCGAGTTCTACGGGATCCTGGGCCCCAACGGCGCCGGGAAGACCACCACCATGGAGATCCTGGAAGGCGTCCGGAAGCCGGACGAGGGCCGGGTCGAGCTGCTGGGGATGGCTCCCTGGCCGCGCAATCCGAAACTGCTGCCGCGAATCGGCGTGCAGTTCCAGGCCTCCGCTTTCTTCCGGAAACTGACGGCCCGGGAGACCATCCGCACCTTCGCGTCGTTCTACGGGGTCGGTCCCAAGCGGGCCGATGCGATGCTGGAGCGGGTCGGTCTGGCCGACAAGTCCGAGACCCTGACCGACCAGATGTCCGGCGGCCAGGCCCAGCGCCTGTCGATCGCCTGCGCACTGGCCCACGACCCGGAGCTCGTCTTCCTGGACGAGCCCACCACCGGCCTCGACCCGCAGGCCCGGCGCAACCTCTGGGACCTCCTGCGCGACATCAACGCCGAGGGCCGCACGGTCGTACTCACCACGCACTACCTGGACGAGGCCGAGGTGCTCTGCGACCGGGTCTCGATCATGGACCACGGCAAGATCCTGCACACCGGTGCCCCGGCGGCGCTGATCCGCGAGATCGACGACACCGCCCGGATCAGCGTGGCCTCCGGCCAGCTGCCGCTCGACCGGGCCCGCGAGCTGCTGACCGCGGCCGGCGCCGACATCGCCAACTTGGAGGACGACAGCGTCTCGCTCTCCGTCTCCACCCGCCTTCCGGCCCCGGTGCTCAGCGTCCTGGCCGAGCAGAACGCGCTGCGCGGCCTCGAGGTGCGCGGCGCCACCCTGGAGGACGTCTTCCTCCAGCTGACCGGACGGGAGTTCCGCGCATGACCCCCTCCACTTCCACCTCCTCCTCCGCCTCTGCGTCCGCCGAGCCGAAGGTCCCCGCCCAGCGGGGCGGTCCGGCCGGCGCCGGCGAGCGGGAGCGGGTCAGCGCGTTCTGGAGCCTGTCCCGGGCGATGCTGCTCGGGATGAAGCGCGACCGCACCGCGACCTTCTTCATCCTGCTCTTCCCGCTGGTGTTCCTGGTCTTCTTCGGCACCGTGAGCAAGGGCACCGGCAGCCCGCACGCCAAGGTGGCGCAGGTCGGCGCGGTCAAGCTGTTCGACTCGATGCAGGGCGACGCCCGGACCGGGCTGAACGAGGTCCTCACGATCACCAGGACCGACGACGAGTCGGCCACGCTGGAGAAGGTCCGCAAGGGCGACTTCGACGCGATGATCAAGCAGGGCCCGGACGGCAAGGTCGAGCTTCGCTACACCGCCGCCGACACCGTCCGCGCCGGCGCGCTCCAGGGCATCCTCAACTCGGTGGTCCAGAGCGCCAACCAGGCCGCCACCGGCCAGCCCCCGGCGTACGTGCTGGACTCCCAGCAGGTCGAGGACAAGTCGCTCAAGCCGATCCAGTTCCTCACCCCCGGCCTGCTCGGCTGGGCCATCGCCACCGGCGCGGTGTTCGGCGCCTCGCTGACGCTGGTCACCTGGCGCAAGACCAAGGTGCTGCGCCGACTGCGGCTGGCCCCGATCAGCGCGGGCACGGTCGTCAGCTCCCGGGTCGTGGTCTCGCTGCTGACCGCGCTCATGCAGAGCGCCGTCTTCCTGGTCGTCGCCACGAGCTTCTTCGGGCTCAAGCTCACCGGGAACTGGTGGCTGATCATCCCGCTGGTGGTCTGCGCGACGCTCGCCTTCATGTCGATCGGCCTGCTGGCCGGCTCGGTCGCCAAGACCGAGGAGGCGGCCAACGGCATCTCGCAGGTCATCGTGCTGCCGATGTCCTTCCTGTCCGGCTCGTTCTTCCCGCTGGACGACGCCCCGGGCTGGCTGAAGGCCATCTCCGAGGTCATGCCGCTGCACTACCTCGTCTCCGCCGCCCAGTCGGTGCTGACCCGCGGCGGCGGCCTCATGGACGCCCTGCCGACCATGGGCGGCCTGCTGCTCTTCGCGGCGGTGCTGACCGGGATCTCCTGGAAGCTGTTCAAGTGGGAAGACGCCTGACCGTTCCCCACTGACGGTTGACCCCGACGGGGTCGTACGCCTCCGGACCCGCGTCCATGGTCCCGGTGTACGACCCCGTCGGCGTCTGCGACCATGGTCCGGTGAGAGAGATCCGGCGAGGCACGTTGAGCGAGGAGACCTTCTACGACCAGGTCGGCGGTGAGCCGACCTTCCGACGGCTGGCCCACCGGTTCTACGAGGGCATCGCCGAGGACGAGCTGCTGCGGCCGATGTACCCCGAGGACGACCTCGGCCCGGCCGAGGAGCGCATGGCGCTGTTCCTGATGCAGTACTGGGGCGGCCCGCGCACCTACAGCGACCGGCGCGGGCACCCGCGGCTGCGGATGCGGCACGCGCCGTTCAAGGTCGACCGCGCGGCCCATGACGCCTGGCTCAAGCACATGCGGGCGGCCGTCGCGAGCCTGGAGCTGGAGGCCGACCACGAGCGGCAGTTGCTGGAGTACCTGGCCTACGCCGCCGCCTCGATGATCAACACCGAGGGCTGAACCGGCCGCGGCCGACCTGCCGCCGGCTCGATCACCGCGACTCGATCACCGCGACTCGTTGCACCGCGGCTCGATCACCGCGGCTGTCCCGACCGCGGCTTGATCACCGCGCCCGGACTACCGGAGCGGGCTGAGCCCGAGCCCCGCGCCCGGCGCGGCCGCGGTGCGCACCGCCACCGAGCCCGCCGGGGCGCTCAGCCGCAGCCAGCCGCCCGCCCGGTGCACCGACAGCGGGACACCGGGCTTCAGGAAGCCCATCACGTACGCGGCGTGCACCGCCCGCAGCGGCAGCTCCGGCAGCACGGACACCGGGCGGGACCAGATCTCGTCCGCCAGCGCGTCCAGCACCGCACGGGTCCGGTGGTGCGCCGGGACGGCCTCGCTGCGCTCGCGGAACTCCCGCACCCCGGCCGTCAGTTCGGGGTACACCTCGGCCACCGGCGGACCCCCGGCCGGCCGCCAGCCGGTGCGCGGCGGCAGCAGCCCGGCCCAGGCCGGTCCGGTCACGGGTGCGGGCAGGCCGACGGTGCCCGCCTCGGTGTCCACGCCGTCCAGCAGTTGGCCCGCCGAGACGGTCAGGTCGACCGGCTCGTCCAGGCCGCCCAGCCGCGCGGTGCGGATCGCCAGCGCGCCCGAACCCCCCAGCGGCAGCCGTCCGAAGACCGCCAGCACGCCGTCCTCGGCCCCCGGACCCACCGCCTGCAGGCGGACGGCCGCCGCCTTGTCGAAGCGCAGCAGGCGCAGCAGGAAGGCGGAGAGGTCGGCGGCCTCCCCGGCGTCGGTCAGGGCGAGACGGGCGGTGACGGTCAACGCAGCTCAGCTCGAATCATCAGGTGCGGTCAGACGGCGGCGGGCACGGGCTCTTCGTCCATGAAGCGGCTCAGGAACTCCCGCTCCACGGGCGAGATCCGGCGCGGCCGGCCCTCGGCCAGGTCGTAGGGGACGACCACGGTGGACGCCCGGACGTACACGGTCTCGGTGCCGTCCTCGGCGACGTCCTTGACCTCGTAGGAGACGGTCAGCGAGGCGCCGCCGATCTTCGTCACCCAGGTCTCGATGGTGACCGGCTGCGGCCGGTGCACCAGGGGGCGCTTGTAGTCGATCTCGTGGCGCGCCACCACCGAACCGCCCGCGAACTCCCCGGCACCGGCCTCGGCGGCCTGGGTGAACATGAAGTCGATCCGGGCCTCCTCCAGGTAGCGCAGGAAGACCACGTTGTTGACGTGCCCGAAGGCGTCCATGTCGGACCAGCGCAGCGGGCAGGCGTAGATGTGGCGGGCCACGGGTGTTCTCCTCGGTTCCGGTCGCCCGACGCCGGCCCCCGGTGACGGAGGTCGGCGGCGGGCAGCGGCCCGGCAGGCCGCCCCGGAGGGCAGTCTGCCGGGCCGTCGTGACAGCTGGGTGTCAGCCTCGGGTCAGCTTCTTGTACGTGGCCCGGTGCGGACGGGCGGCGTCGGCGCCGAGCCGCTCGATCTTGTTCTTCTCGTAGGACTCGAAGTTGCCCTCGAACCAGAACCACTTGCTCTCGCCCTCGTAGGCGAGGATGTGGGTGGCCACTCGGTCCAGGAACCAACGGTCGTGGGAGATGACCACGGCGCAGCCGGGGAACTCCAGCAGGGCGTTCTCCAGCGAGGAGAGCGTCTCGACGTCGAGGTCGTTGGTGGGCTCGTCGAGGAGCAGCAGGTTGCCGCCCTGCTTGAGGGTGAGCGCCAGGTTCAGGCGGTTGCGCTCACCACCGGAGAGCACGCCGGCCGGCTTCTGCTGGTCCGGGCCCTTGAAGCCGAAGGCCGACACGTAGGCGCGGGACGGCATCTCGACCTGGCCGACGTTGATCCAGTCCAGACCGTCGGAGACGACCTCCCAGAGGGTCTTCTTCGGGTCGATGTTGGCGCGGCTCTGGTCGACGTAGCTGATCTTGACGGTCTCGCCGACCTTGACCGTGCCGCTGTCCGGGGTCTCCAGGTCCTGGAGCATCTTGAACAGGGTGGTCTTGCCGGCACCGTTCGGGCCGATCACGCCGACGATGCCGTTGCGCGGCAGGGTGAAGCTCAGGTCGTCGATCAGGACCTTCTCGCCGAAGGCCTTGTTGAGCTTGTCGACCTCGATGACGACGCTGCCCAGACGCGGGCCCGGCGGGATCTGGATCTCCTCGAAGTCCAGCTTCCGCATCTTGTCCGCCTCGGCCGCCATCTCCTCGTAGCGGGCCAGACGGGCCTTGGACTTCGCCTGGCGGCCCTTGGCGTTGGAGCGGACCCACTCCAGCTCTTCCTTGAGGCGCTTGGCGCGCTTGGCGTCCTTCTGCCCCTCGACCTTGAGACGCGACTGCTTGGTCTCCAGGTAGGTGGAGTAGTTGCCCTCGTACGGGTAGGCGCGGCCGCGGTCGAGCTCCAGGATCCACTCGGCGACGTTGTCCAGGAAGTACCGGTCGTGGGTGACGGCCACGACGGTGCCCTTGTACTTCTCCAGGTGCTGCTCCAGCCAGTTCACCGACTCGGCGTCCAGGTGGTTGGTGGGCTCGTCGAGCAGCAGCAGGTCGGGCGCCTCCAGCAGCAGCTTGCAGAGCGCGACGCGGCGCTTCTCACCACCGGAGAGCTTGGTGACCGGCCAGTCGCCGGGCGGGCAGCCCAGGGCGTCCATGGCCTGCTCCAGCTGGGCGTCCAGGTCCCAGGCCTCGGCGTGGTCCAGGTCCTCCTGGAGCTTGCCCATCTCGTCCAGCAGGGCGTCCGAGTAGTCGGTCGCCATCAGCTCGGCGATCTCGTTGAAGCGGTTGAGCTTCCCCTTGATCTCCTTGACGCCGTCCTCGACGTTCTCCAGAACGGTCTTGGACTCGTCCAGCGGCGGCTCCTGGAGCAGCATGCCGACGGTGAAGCCGGGCGAGAGGAAGGCGTCGCCGTTGGAGGGCTGCTCCAGGCCGGCCATCATCTTCAGCACGGTGGACTTACCGGCACCGTTGGGGCCCACGACGCCGATCTTCGCTCCGGGGAGGAAGCTGAGCGTCACGTCGTCAAGGATGACCTTGTCTCCGTGAGCCTTGCGCACCTTGCGCATCGTGTAGATGTATTCCGCCACGTGAGATCGCTCCGGCGTCGTCGGGAGTAATTCGGCTTGCAGCCTTCCATTGTGCCGCACCCGGCCGCGAGCCCCGAACGGCCGGGCTCCCCCTCGACGGCACCCCGCCCGGCCTCCCCCGCCCCGCGAAGGAGCCCGGCCCCGGCCCACTCCCCCCAGCCCTCACCCGTCCACACCCCCACCCGGCTGCTCTACTCCCCCACACCCCCACGCAACACGAAGAAGCCCGGCCCCCCGCAGCGGGTGCGGGGGGCCGGGCTCTTGCTTCAGGGCCTCAGGAGGTCAGTGCCTCCGCGCCGTGGAGCGGGTCAGGCGGTGGTGCGGCCGTGGCGGCCGCGGCGGCGCAGGACGAAGACGGCGGCGCCACCGGCCACGACCAGGCCACCGGCGACGGCGGCGAGGATCGGGGTCGAGTCACTGGCACCGGTCTGGGCCAGGCCGCCACCGGTGCCCGGGGCGGCGCTGGTGGTCGACGGGGCCGGGTGGCCGGCGCCGGTGCTCGGGGTGCCCGACGGGGTGCCGGCCGGAGTGCCGGTCGGGGCCGGGGTGGACGGGCCCGGGGTCGGCGTGGTGCCGGTGCCGGTCTTGCAGTCCAGGACGCCCTTGAACTCGCGGCTGTAGCCGTTCGGGCCGGAGACGGTGATGTCGTACGCGGTCTTCTCGGCGACCGGGACGAGCACGCTCTCGGTCTTGCCCGGCTGGACGGTCAGCGACTGCTTGCCGACCGTGACGGTGCCGGCCTCGTCACCACCGTTGGTGACGGAGACGCGCACGCCGTTGTTGGCGCACTCGACCTTGGCGTTGCTGTCGATCAGCGCGCCCTTGCCCTGCTTCCAGGTGGCCTTGGCCGCGTCGGCGACGCTGAGCTTGCTGGAGCCGGCCAGGATCATGGTCTGGCTGTGCTCCTCGCGGGTGTAGCCCTTGCTGAGGAAGACACGGCCGCTGGGGACCACGGTGGAGGCGCTGGCGTTCAGCGTGACCGAGCCGTCCGGGGTGCCGGCCGGCACGTCCAGGAACAGCTGGGTGTCCTTGGCGATCGGACCGGCCAGCGAGCCGCCGACCGGCTTGTTGTCCTTGTCCAGCAGCTTGACCTTGTCGGCGGCGTCGCCGCTGACGGCCAGCTTCACCTCGGAGGCGCTGGAGTTGAGGGTGAACGGGCCGATCTTCGCGCCGGACTTGCCGGAGAGCGAGTCCGGGTTGAGGGTCAGCGAGGGCTTCGGCTCGGCGGCGATGCCCTTGTTGGCCGCGCCGGTCAGGTAGTCGCGCAGCTTCTTGGCGTTCTCGTCCTGCGGGACGGCGTTCTTGTTGTCCGAGTACTTCCAGATCGCGGCCTGGGTGCCCGCGGCGGCGGCCTCGGGGCTCAGGCTGCCCGCGCCGGCGGCCTTGGCGAGCGCCGTGAGGTCCTTGACCTGCGGGTAGGAGTTCTCCAGGATCCAGCGGATCTTGGCGGCGGCCTCGACCTTGTTCTTGTCGCCGAGGGAGCTGGAGGCCCAGTCGGACTCCTGGTACTGGATCTTCTTCCGGATGTCGACCGGGAAGCCGAAGTCGATGCAGTACGTCTGCAGCTCACCGTCGGCGGTCTTGAGGGTGAACAGGCCGCCGTCGACGGTGCCCTCGCCCTCGACGTTGATCTTCTCGCCGAGCATGGTGGGCTGGACCACAGCGGTCACACCCGCACCCGGGGTGTCCGCGGCGACCGCCGCACCGGCCGCGAACAGTCCTCCGCCCAGCGCCAAGCTGGTCGTGAGCATGACAGTGGTTATCCGGGACAGACTCCGCCCCTGCCTCTGGAACATCTGGGATCCCTCCGGGCCAGGCCGCACCGACTGGGCAGCCCGCCGACTTGCTGTGCCGCGCCTGTGCCCCCTGTGGCACTGCTGCGGGTATGAACCAGAGGAATCCTATTGACCCCCAGGGGCCCCGAAACCCCCATGCGAAATCAGGACGATTCCGTATCTGTATCGTTATCAACCCCCTCAGGATCCACACAAGCTGACGATCCGGCAGAAACTCTTCGCCACATTCTGTTATCCGGTCAGGATTGCGCGTGCGGGCGCAATGGCCTTCTCGATCAACATATTTGTCGACAGATAAGGTCACCGACCGGTCCACTCAGCACACCCGCCCGGTCACCTCCCCGTCACCTTCCCGCCCGCTCCCGGCCACCTCGCCCTGGCCGCCCGTCACCGACCGCGCCCCCGGAGGCAACGCCCGCGGGCCGGGCGCCGCGCCCACCGCGGCGGCCCTGCGCGCCTCCAGTGCGCTCACGATCCACTCCGGCACCCCCTCGCCTTCGGCCTCCGCCGAGGTGTCCGGCCCGACCGGCCGCGCACCGCCCGACGGCTGCCCGCGCACCCCGGTAGCCCAACGGAACGCCGAGGTACCGCGGGTGAGATCGTGTCCGACCGATCGGGCGTCGATCTCCGCCCGGCTGCGCTTCACCTCCCCGTCCGCCCACTCCCGGACCCGCAGCCGACCGCTCACCAGCACCGGATCGCCCTTCGCCAGCGAGCCGATCAGGTTCACCGCCAGCGCCCGCCACGCCGTGACCGTCACCCACTGCGTCTCGCCGTCCACCCAGCACTCGCGCTGCCGGTCGTACCGCCGCTCGGTGCAGCCGAGCCGGAAGTTGGCCATCGGCACCCCGCCGGCGGTTTCCCCGTAGCTCACCTCCGTCGCGACATTGCCGACCACCGTCACATGCGTCTCGTTCACAGCACACTCTCCGTTCTCGGCGATGCACCGCACGGAATCGACCGGCGACTTGCGGTGCAACTCACCACCGCAACTCGTCGGCATGACTTGCCGGTGCGACTCGAGCGTGCACTTTGGGAGAAATCCGGGCCAGTGACTTCCGAAATCCTGTGGATAACTCGGCGCTGCGGAAAGGAGTTGTCACTCACAGGGGTGAATTTCAGCCTTCCGGCGGGAGCTTCGCCCCCGTCTCTTCGCGGCCATGACAACAAACCGCCTGATCGCCGCCCCGTCCGGTGCACGCCGGAACACCCCCCGGAGACCGTCCGCGCACGTCATCCGACCGGTGCCGGCGCGATTACGGCCCCCCACCCTCGCCGTCGGCGGCGCATTCTCCGTATCGAATCCATAACGGGTGAGGAGGCAGCCCCGTAACGACTGCACAACGTCCGGCGCGGAACACCGCCAGACCGCTGCACTCACGGCCTTCACCTGCGATTATCGGACCGCTCCACCGAACCGACACACCAACGACGGTGTCGTCACACCCGGCCGAGGAACTGGACACCCTTATCCTGTCCCCGACAGGGCGAGGGCCCACCAACCCCACCCCCACCCTCAGGTACGGGGCCGGACAACGCGCGCCCCGGCGCTCGTCGCCCGATCCCGGCCACGGTCGCGCCCACCCGGGCACCGCCCGTCCCGCCCCCATAGCTCAGCGGATAGAGCACCCGCCTTCTAAGCGGTAGGTCGCAGGTTCGAATCCTGCTGGGGGCGCCACCCTGCAATTCCCGCAGGCCACTGCGCCAATCGCGACTATGCGTAGCCGGACCGGTCCACCCGGTAATGTCGGACACTTTCCGCGCATCACCCGTGACAATGCGTGTCATGCCCGCTGCGAAAAGCGTCCGCGACCATTGGCTCCGGTTCCCGGGAGCATTCCGACGGGCTTGTGGCGGGCTCATGGCGGGACTCCGGGCTTTCCGGAGCCCGGTCAGCCCGCCAGCCCCGCCAGGTACGCGTCCAGCAGGGCGGTCTGCCGCTCCGCCGGGAACTCCTCCGGGGCGAACAGCGACTGCACCACCAGCCCGAGCACGAAGGCCTGTGCCGAGGCGGCGATCTCGGCCGGGTCGGCCTGCGCCGGGAGCTGCCCGAGTCGCTGGGCGTCCGCGACGAGCTCCGTGAGCGCCACCCGCGAACGGGCGTAGCGGCCCGCGTGGGCGGCCGCCAGCTCCGGATCGGCCAGGGCGTGGTCCCAGGAGCCGACCCAGATCCGGTTGCCGGCCGCCGCGTCCCCGTCCAGCGGCAGGACGTCGAGCAGGGCCGCCCGCAGCCGGGGCAGTCCGGCGGGCGGCGGCGGGCTGCCGTCGAGGGGCGCGGTGCGCCGGGGCCGGTCGCCCGAGCGCCGGTCCAGCTCTTCCAGGGCGTGGCTGAGCAGTGCCCGCTTGTTCGGGAAGTAGTGCGTCAACATCCCGGTGGAGGCGCCCAGTTCGGCGGCCACCGCGCGCAGGGTCAGCCCTTCGAAGCCCCGGGTGGAGAGCACCCGCCACACCCCCTCGGACACGTCCGAGCGGCGGGCGTCATGGTCTCCACGGGCCGGTGTCATGGGGCTATCGTACATACCAAACGTTTGTTATGAATGATTCCGACAGCTCGCGCACCATCCTCGAAAGGCCCGCCCGTGTTTGCCGTACAGCTCACCGACAACGCCGAACTGCGCCCGCTGGAGCCCTGGCAGGCGCCCGAGTTCCTGGCGCACATCGACCGGGCCCGCGCCCACACCGACCCGTGGATCCCGTGGGCCACCTTCTCCACCGACCTGGACTCCGCCCGCGCCACCCTGCAGCGCTACGCCGACGGCCAGGCCGCCGACCAGAAGCGGATCTTCGGCATCTGGCGGGACGGCACGCTGGTCGGCGGCGTGATGTTCGTGAGCTTCGACACCAAGTCCGGCGTCTGCGAGATCGGCGCCTGGACCGAGCCGGCCGGCGAGGGCGGCGGGCTGATCACCGCCGCCGTGCGGCAGCTGCTCGACTACGCCTTCGTCACCCGCGGCCTGCACCGGGCCGAGTGGTGGTGCTCCTCCGCGAACGCCCGCAGCCGGGCCGTCGCCGAGCGGGTCGGCATGAAGCTCGACGGCGTGCTGCGCGAGTGGTTCCTGCACAACGGGGTGCGCCTGGACAAGGAGATCTGGGCGATCCTGGCCCACGAGTGGTCCGCCCAGGCCTGAGGCCCCGGCGCCCGGTTCGTATCCGGCACGGCGGAACCGGCACGGCGAGGGGCCTGGTGGACTGCGGGAGAGTCCACCAGGCCCCTTGCCGTACCGGGTACGTCGGTCGCGTCAGGCCGCGAGCACCGGCTGCTCCCCCGCCGACCCGGCCCCCGTACCCGCGGTCCTCCGCAGCCGCAGCGCGAACACCAGCGCCAGCGCCAGCACCCCGCCCGCCGACAGGAACACCACGTCCACGGCGTCCGTGAAGCTGCTCACCGCGTGCTCGCGGGCCGCGCCGGTGAGCGTCCGGACCGCGCCGAGCGTCCGCCCGGGCTCGCCCGCCTCGTAGACCCGGGCCAGAACGGTGCCGAACATCGCCGCGCCGAGCGCGCTGCCGAGGGTCTGGAAGAAGCGCACCCCGGTGGTCGCGACGCCGAGCTGGTGGGCCGGCGCGGCGTCCTGCACCAGCATGATCAGCTGCCCGATCAGCTGGCCCAGCCCGCAGCCCAGCAGGGCGAGTTCGGCCATCACGATCCACAGCGCGGTGGTCGGGCCGCTGAGGCCGAGCAGCAGGAGGGCGAGCGCCGAGATCCCCGCACCGGCCACCAGGAAGGTCTGCGGCACGTGGCCGCGGCCGGTCAGCTTGCCCACCAGCAGGCCGACCCCGGTCATCCCGGCCGCCATCGGGATCAGGTAGAGGCTCGCCGAGGTCGGGGCGACACCGCGGGCGATCTGCAGGTACATCATCACGTAGATGATCGAGCCGGTCATGGCCACCCCGACCAGGCCCTGGATCGCGAAGCCCAGGCGCACCGCGCGGATCCGGAACAGCGACAGCGGCAGCACCGGCTCGTCGGCGGTGGCCTGGCGCCACAGGAAGAGGACGAGCGAGACCAGGGCGACGGCGGCGAGTCCGAGGATCTCCGGGGAGGTCCAGGCGTAGTCCTTGCCGCCCAACTCGGTGACCAGCAGCAGCGTGGTGGCGAAGGCGGCGGCGAGAGCCGCGCCGAGGAAGTCCAGGCTGCGGCGGCCGGCCGAGGCCGGCAGCTTGAGCACCAGGGCGGCGCCGACCATGACCAGCAGGCCGAGCGGCAGGTTGACGTAGAAGATCCAGCGCCAGCTGAGGTGGTCGGTGAACAGCGCCCCGATCAGCGGGCCGACCGCCATGCCGAGGCCGGCGACGATGCCGCCCATGGCCCCGCCCTTGCCGCCGCCCCCCTCCTCCGGGTCCTTGAGGTGGGCCATCACCACCATGGTGACGCTCATCAGCCCGCCGCCGCCGATGCCCTGGACGGCCCGGAAGGCGATCAGCTGCTCCATCGACTCGGCGGCCCCGCAGAGCCCGGAGCCGAGCAGGAAGGTGCCGACCGCGCCGAGCAGCACGCGCTTGGCGCCGTACAGGTCGCAGAGCTTGCCGTAGAGCGGCAGCAGCGCGGTGGCGGCCAGGGCGAAGGCGCTGACCAGCCAGGGCAGCCGGTCGACGCCGTGGACGGGGTCGAGCTCGCGGACGATCGGCACGCTGGCCGCCGACACGATGTTCATGTCGAGCACGGCCAGCACGATCGTGACCATGCAGATCAGCATGCCGAGCCCGCGCTGGGCCGGTGTCATCAGGGCGGTGGGTGCCATCGCCAAGTCCCCCCAGGGTCGGTGGAGTTCGGTCCGGACCGTGCGGTCCGAGGAAGCGGCACCACCATGACAGTATTTTTGGACTTGGTCAATGCTTGAGCCCAGAACACATTTGATCCGAGAAAATCAATCAGCCGAGTCAATCAATAAGCCCAGTCAATGCTTGATCCTGGTACAGTCCCCCCATGGCGACCCACTCCGGCTTCGGCGACGGCCTCGACCACGGCTTCGACCTCGACGCGCTCCCGCTGCGCGAGCGCAAGAAGATCCAGACCGGCATCCGGCTCTGGCGCACCGCCGTCGGGCTCTTCGCGGAGCGGGGCTTCGACCAGGTGTCGGTGGCCGAGATCGCAGCCGCCGCCGAGGTGTCCAAGATGACCGTCTTCAACTACTTCCCCACCAAGGAAGACCTGGTCATGGGCCCGATGGAGCAGCACATCGACGAGCCGGCCCGGGTGGTGCGCGAGCGCGCCCCGGGCACCTCGGCCGTGGTGGCGCTGCGCGAGCACTTCCTGGCCGCGCTGGAGCGCTTCGACCCCTCCACCGGGCTGAGCGACGACCCGGTCGTCCTCAACGTGGTCCGGGTGATCCACCAGACCCCGACCCTGCTGATGCGCGCCTCCGCCGGCTTCGACCACAAGGCACAGACCCTGCTGGCCGCCGAACTTCTCGCGCAGGACCGGGCGCACGACGAGCTCACGGCGAGGGTCGCCGCCGCCCAGCTGCTGGCCGCCCAACTGACCCTGACCGGCGAGAACCAGTGCCGGATGCTGGCCGGCGAGCGCGCCACGGACTCCCTCGACGCGGCCCTCGACGCGGCCCGCCGCGCCTTCGCCCTGGTCGAACGGGGACTCGGGGACTACTGCGCCGACACGCCCTGAGAAGGTGTGCGCACCACGATCATCCGGAGGTACGCATGGACCAGCCCTTGCTCACCCGGGGTCGCACCCCGCTGCCCACCGACGTCGACGGCCTGCTCGCCCACATCGGTGAGGACGGCGTCGCGGTGCTGACGTTCTCCCGCCCGCTGCGCCGCAACGCCATCACCCTGGCCATGTGGCAGGCCCTGCCCAAGCTGCTGTTCCGGATCGCCGAACAGCCGGGCGTGCGGGCCCTGCTGGTCACCGGCGACGGCGGCACCTTCAGCGCGGGCGCGGACATCGACGAGCTCGCCGAGGTGTACGGCGACCCGGACCGCGCCGACGACTACCACGCCGTCAACGTGGCCGCCGAGGAGGCCCTGGCCGCCTTCCCGCACCCGACGATCGCGGTGGTGCACGGCGCCTGCGTCGGCGGCGGCTGCCAGTTGGCGGTCGCCTGCGACCTGCGGTTCGTCTCGCACGACGCGCGGATGGGCATCACCCCGGCCAAGCTCGGCGTGGTCTACCCGGCGGTGCCGACCCTGCGGCTGGCCCGGCTGGTGGGGCCCTCCCAGGCCAAGTACCTGCTGTTCTCGGGCGAGTTGGTGCAGGGCCTGCGCACCACCGTGATCGGCCTGGCCGACCGGGTCGTGCCCGCGCCGGAACTGGACGGGAACGCACTGGAGTTCGCGCAGGTGCTGACCCGGCGCTCGCCGCAGACCATCGGCGCCGTCAAGGCCGCGCTGTCCGTCCCGCCGGAGCAGGCGGCGCAGGCGCTGGAGCCGTGGGAGCGCCGCTCCCGCGAGGCCTCGGACGTCCACGAGGGCCTCGCCGCCTTCCTGGAGGGCCGCCCGCCCCGGTTCTGACCCCCGGCGGTCCCTGACGGAAACCGTCCCGCGCCGGGCCCCCACGGGTCCGGCACGGGACGGTCGGCGCGCCGCTCAGCGGATCGGCATCCCCGAGATCGCCCGGGCGATGACCAGCCGCTGGATCTCGCTGGTGCCCTCGAAGATCGAGTAGATCGCGCTGTCCCGGTGCATCCGCTCCACCGGGTACTCCCGGGTGAAGCCGTTGCCCCCGAGGATCTGCATCGCCTGCGCGGTGACGTACTTGGCCGTCTCGCCCGCGTACAGCTTGGACATCGAGCCCTCGGCGGCGGTGAACGGCTGGTTGGCCGCCGCCATCCAGGACGCCCGCCACACCAGCAGCCGGGCCGCGTCGATCCGGGTCTTCATGTCGGCGAGCTGGAAGGCCACGCCCTGGTTGTCGATGATCGGACGGCCGAACTGCTCGCGGGTCCTGGCGTAGTCCAGCGCCACCTCGTAGGCGGCCCGGGCGATGCCGATCGCCTGCGCGCCGACCGCCGGTCGGGAGGCCTCGAAGGTGGCCATCGCCGCGTTGCCCTTGCCGCCGGGGCGCTTGACGCCCTCGCGGGCCCGGGCCAGCCGCTCGTCCAGCTTCTCCTTGCCGCCGAGCAGGCAACTGCCGGGCACCCGGACGCCGTCCAGCACCACCTCGGCGGTGTGCGAGGCGCGGATGCCGTGCTTCTTGAACTTCTGGCCCTGGCTCAGCCCGGGCGTGCCCGGCGGGACGACGAAGGAGGCCTGCCCCTTGGCCCCGAGCGCCGGGTCGACGGTGGCGACCACGACGTGGACGGCGGCGATCCCGCCGTTGGTGGCCCAGGTCTTGGTGCCGTTGAGCACCCACTCGTCCTTGGCCTCGTCGTACACCGCCCGGGTGCGCAGCGCGGAGACGTCGGAGCCGGCGTCCGGCTCGGAGGAGCAGAAGGCGGCCACCTTGACGTCGTCCGGCGTGCCGAACATCTGCGGGGTCCAGGTGCCGATCTGCTCGTCGGTGCCGTTGGCCAGCACGGCGACGGCGGCCAGCGTGGTCCCGACGATGGACAGTCCGATGCCCGCGTCGCCCCAGAACAGCTCCTCCATCGCGATCGGGATGCCGACGCCGGAGGGGTCGAAGTACTGCTGGGCGTAGAAGTCCAGCGAGTAGATGCCGAGTTTGGCGGCCTCCTGAATGATCGGCCAGGGGGTCTCCTCGCGCTCGTCCCACTCGGCGGCGGCCGGGCGCATCACGTCGGCGGCGAAGCCGTGCAGCCAGTCGCGTACGGCGAGCTGGTCCGCGCCCGGGTCCAGCGAGAACGTGCTGCTCATGGGTGCTTGCCTCCGAAGACGTGTGCGGGCGAGGACTTGTGCGGCCGACCGGGGTGTTACCCGGGGTAACATCGTCGGAGTCTGCTACTGATTGGTAACCGGTGTCAACGCCCGTGCCGGTACCGACGCCGAGCCGGTCCCCCAGCCCCGAGGAGCAGCGCATGTCCCGAGAGCCCCGCCGCGAGCAGCTGCTCAACGCCGCCGACCGGGTCATCCAGCGCGAGGGGCCGGGCGCCAGCATGAACGCCATCGCCGCCGAGGCCGGCATCACCAAGCCGATCCTCTACCGGCACTTCGGAGACCGGAACGGCCTGATCAGAGCCCTCACCGAGCGCCACACCAGCGGTCTGCTGGCCGCCGTCCGGGCCGCCCTCGCCGAACCGCTGGAGCGCCGCGACCGGGTCGAACACGTGCTGGACACCTACCTCGCCGGGATCGAGGCCCGCCCCCAGGTCTACCGGCTGCTCACCCACCCCGAGCCCGGCGACCCGAGCGGCGCCGGCAACGCGCTCGCCCCCGCGCTCAGGCAGATCGCCGAGGAGATCACCCGGGCCGTGCAGAGCCAGGTCGACCTCGGCGCTGACCGCGACCTGCTGTCCGAGGCCTGGGGCCGGGGCATCACCGGCATGGTGCTGGCCGCCGGGGACTGGTGGCTCGAGGCCAAGCCCTGCTCCCGCACCCGGATGGTGCAGGCCCTGGCCGACCTGCTCTGGGGCCGCCTGGCCGCCGCCGCCGACCTGCCGACCGCCGTCCTGCCCGCCACCCCGGCCGAGCCCCCGTCCCCGGCAGTCGGCTGAACTCCCCTTCCGCGCAGGGCTCTTTCACGCAGGACCCTTTCGCGCAGGCCCCTTACCCACAGGCCTCTTCCGCGCACGACCCTTGTGCGGCGGGCGGCAGCACGGGCATCATCGGGCCCCCGTCCCCCGCCGTGCGAGGTCCCCGATGCGCCTGCGCCGCACCGCCGTTGCCCTGCTGCTCGCCGCCACCGCCGTCCTCACCGCCACCCCCGCCTCGGCCCACGGCGACCAGCCGAACGGCGGTCGGCAGGACAGCGGCAGGCAGGACCGCTTCCCCACCGGCACCGCCACCTCCCCGGACGGCCGCACCGCCCTCACCGACGCCCAGGGCCGCCGCCTCCAGCTGCGCGGCTTCAACCTCGACAAGTACGCCGAGGCCACCGAGGCGGATCTGAAGTCCCTTGCCGCGCAGGGCTTCTCGCTCGTCCGGCTGCCGATCTCCTGGACCAGGCTGGAGCCGCAACGCGGCCGGCTCGACCCCGCCGAGCTGCACCGCCTGCGGCAACTCCTCGGCTGGGCCGACAGCCTGGGCCTGCTCGTCCTGGTCGACTTCCACCAGGACGTCTACGGACCGAAGTTCGGCGGCGGCACCAACGGCATCCCGGTCTGGGCCACCCGGGACGACGGCCTGCCCTTCACCCCGGACCCGGACGACTGGTTCGCCGGCTACTTCCAGCCCGCCGTCCAGGCCGCCTTCCGCCACCTCTACGACGACCCCGACCTGCGCGCCTGGCAGGCCGACTTCTACACCCGGCTCGCCCGCGAACTGCGCGGCCACCGCTCGCTGTTGGGCTACGACCTGTTCAACGAGCCGTTCGGCCCGGTGGACGGCGACCCGAGCGACCCGGCGGTGCTGGCCGCCGCCTCCGCCGCCCTGGAGCAGGGCCGGCTCGCCGACATGTACCGGCGGCTGATCACCGCCGTCCGCCGGGCCGACTCCCGCGCCTGGCTGTTCGTGGAACCGACGGTCCTGGTCGGCCAGGGCGTGCCGACCCGGCTGCCCGGCTTCGCCGACCCCCGCCCCGGCGCGCCCCGGCTCGGCTACGCGCCGCACTTCTACGACACCGCCGTCGAGAACGGCGCCGACTGGGACCCGTCCGGCGGCTTCGTCGAGCAGTACACCGCCGCGATCACCGCCTACCCCGCCGCCCACCGCCTGCCGGTCCTGGTCGGCGAGTGGGGACCGCCGAACTCCCGCACCCCGGGCAACAGCCTGCTGGTCCGCCGGCAGGTCGCCGCGATGGACGGCTTCGCCGAGGGCTGGACGATGTGGTACTGGTGCCGGGGCACCGGCGGCTACTGCGCGCTCGACCCGACCGGGCACCCCGCCCCCGGCGACGAGCCCGCCTTCGGCCCGTACCCGGCCGCCGTCGCCGGCACCGGCGTCCGCACCGAGGGCAGTACGGAGGGCGGCACGGGCGGCGGCACCGTCCGCTGGACCGCCGACGGCACCGGGCATCGCAGCGAACTCGTCCTGCCCCCGGCCGCGTTCCCGCGCGGCGCGCGCGTCGCCGTCACCCCCGCCGACGCCCGGGTCGAGGTCGAGCAGCCCGCGGACGGGCGCGCGGGAACCGTACGGATCCGGCTCCCGCACGCCCGCCCGGGCACCGCCGTGACGGTCGCCCTCACGGCGCGGTGACGCCTACAGCAGCCCCCGGCGGGCCAGCAGCGGCCCGGTCTCCGGTGCCCGGCCGACCACCGCGCGGAAGGACTCCAGCGGGTCCCGGCTGAACCCGCGCGCCAGCAGCTCGCGCCGGAACAGCTCGCCGCTCTCCCGCACCGGCCGCCCGTTGCCCTCGAACCACTGCACGGTGTCGGCGTCCAGCACCTCCGACCAGATGTAGGCGTAGTACGCCGCGCTGTAGCCGCTGGAGAAGATGTGCTGGAAGTACGCCGTGCGGTAGCGCGGCGGGATCGCGTCCACCGCGATCCCCGCCGCCGCGAGCGCCCGCGCCTCGAACTCCTCGGCGTCCGCGATCTCCTCGCCCTGCGGCACGGTGTGCCAGGCCCAGTCCAGCAGCGTCGCCGCCAGGTACTCCACCGTCCGGAAGCCCTGCCCGAAGCCCTCGGCCGCCGTCATCCGCTCGACCAGCTCGGCCGGCAGCGGCTCCCCGGTCCCGTGGTGGCGGGCGTAGTTGGCCAGCACCTCGGGCCGGACCATCCACATCTCGTTGACCTGCGACGGGAACTCCACGAAGTCCCGCGGCACCGAGGTGCCCGAGAACAGCGGGTACCGCACGTCCGAGAACAGCCCGTGCAGCGCGTGCCCGAACTCGTGGAAGAGCGTGCGCACCTCGTCCCAGGACATCAGCACCGGCTCGCCGGGCGCCGGGCGCGGGATGTTGAGGTTGTTCAGCACCACCGGCCGCCGCCCGGTCAGCCCGGACTGGTCGACCAGCGAGTCCATCCAGGCACCGCCGCGCTTGGACGCCCGGGCGTGGAAGTCCCCGATGAACAGGCCCAGCGGGGTGCCGTCCTCCTCGAAGACCTCGAAGACCCGCGCGTCCGGGTGGTGCGCCGTCAGGTCCGGCCGCTCGGTGAAGCTCAGCCCGTACGCCAGGTTCGCCGCGAAGAACACCCCGTCGCGCAGCACCCGCTCCAGCTCGAAGTACGGGCGCAGCACCGCCGCGTCCACCTGGAAGGAGGCCTGCCGGACCTTCTCCGAGTAGTACGCCCAGTCGTGCGCGGCGATCTCCGCGATGCCGTCCGCGGCCGCCGCCCGGGCCAGCTCGGCGGCCTCCCGGCGGGCGTTGGCCACGGCCGGCTCGACCAGGCGGGCCAGCAGGGCGGAGACCGCCTCCACGGTGCCGGCCGTCTCGTCCGCCACCACGTACGCGGCGTGGCTGGGGTGCCCCAGCAGCGCGGCCCGCTCGGCGCGCAGCGCGGCCATCCGGATCGCGATCGGGCCGTTGGCCTCGATGCCGCGGCCCAGCGAGGCGGCGAGCAGCTGCTCGCGCACCGAGCGGTCGGTGAGCTGGGCCAGCTCCGGCTGGGTGGAGGTGTTCTTGAGGCTCAGCACGTACTTGCCCTCGTGGCCGAGCACCCGGGCGTTCTCCGCGGCGCCGGCGATCGCGCCCTCGGACAGCCCGGCCAGCTCCTGCGCGGAGTCCAGGACCAGCGCGGCGGCCCGGGTCGCGGCGTTCACGTTCTGCTGGAACGTGGTGCCCAGCGCGGCGAGTTCGGTGTTCAGCTCGCGCAGCCGGGCCTGCTCGGCGTCGCCCAGCCGGGCGCCGGAGCGCTCGAAGTCGGCGTGGCGGCGCTCCAGCAGTCGCAGCGACTCCGGGTCGAGACCGAGCTCGGCGCGGGTGTCGTACAGCGCCTCGATCCGGGCGAACAGCGCGCGGTCCAGGTGGATCGCGTCGTGGTGGGCGGCGAGCAGCGGGCTCACCTTGGCGTCCACCTCGTCCAGCAGGTCGGTGGTGTCGGAGGAGGACTGGTTGCGGAACACCACGTCCACCCGGCGCAGCAGTTCCCCGGAACGCTCCAGGGCCACCAGGGTGTTCTCGAAGGTCGGCTGGCCCCGGTCGGCGGTGATCGCCGCGATCTCGGCCAGCTGCTCGGCCATCCCGCGCTCGTAGGCGGGCAGGTAGTGCTCCTCCCGGATCTCCGCGAAGGGGGGCAGCTCGTAGTCCAGCGTGCTGGGCTGGAAGAACGGGTTCTCGGTCATTTCGCCGACCATACGCGGTGCCACCCACCCTGCCTATGCGGCCCTGCACCCGTTGTCGTACCCACCCGTTACCGTCAGGGCAGGACACCCGTAAGCCCGCACATCCGTGCCCGTACCCGCACGCCCGACCGCGCGCCGGAGAGGAGCAGCCCCCGTGGCACCCAGGACCGCCCTCGCGCCCGATCCGCACGGCCCCGGCGGCCGGCTCCAATCGCTGGACGACGCGGGCAGCCCGCTCGGCCCGCCCGAGGCCGTCCGCGACCTCGCCACCGCGGTCGCCGCCCGGGAGGCCGCCGAGCCCACCCGCTGGGTCTGGGCCGCCGCCGACTCCGCGTACACCCCGCTGCTGCCGCGGCTGCCGGACCGGCTCGCCCGCTGCCACGACCTGCGGCTGGTCGAGGCCCTGCTGCTGGGCCACGAGGGCCGGTTCGGCGCGCCGCGCTCGCTCGGCGCCGCCTGGGCCCGGCTGCGCGGCCTGCCCGTCCCGGCGGACCTGCCCGAGCCCGGCCTGGCCGAGGCCGACGGTGGCCAGGACACCCTGTTCGCCCCCGACCGGCTGCAACTGCCGCCCGGCGCCGACCCGTTGGCCGCCGTGGTCGCCGTCCACGCCGAGCAGCAGCGCCGAATCGCCGCCATCGCCGACCCGGCCGCCCGGCAGCGGTTCCGGCTGCTGGTCGCCGCCGAGTCGGCCGGCGCCCTGGTGGCCGCCGAGATCGCGCAGGACGGCCTGCCCTGGCGCACCGACATCCACGACCGGCTGCTGACCGAACTGCTCGGCCCCCGCCCGACCGTCCCCGGCACCCAGCCCCGGCTGCTCGCCGACCTCGCCGTCGAGTTCCAGCAGGCCCTCGGCGCCAAGCCGTTCAACCCCGACTCGCACACCCAGGTGCTGCGCGCCTTCGCCGACGCCGGCATCCAGCTCGGCTCCACCCGCTCCTGGGAGCTCAAGGGCGTCGACCACCCGGCCGCCCGGCTGCTGGTCCGCTACAAGGAGCTCTCCCGGATCCACGTCGCGCACGGGTGGGCCTGGCAGGACGCCTGGGCCCGCGGCGGCCGCTTCCGCCCCGAGTACGTGGTCGGCGGCGTCGTCTCCGGCCGCTGGGCCAGCCGCGGCGGCGGCGCCCTGCAGATCCCGCGCATCCTGCGCCGGGCCGTGGTCGCCGACCCGGGCTGGCTGCTGGTGGTCGCCGACGCCGCCCAGCTGGAGCCCCGGGTGCTCGCCGCGCTCTCCCAGGACGCCGGGCTGGTCCGTACCGCGGCCGGCGGCGACCTGTACGAGGCGCTCGCCGCCACCGCCTTCCAGGGTGACCGGGAGAAGGCGAAGCTCGGTCTGCTCGGCGCCATGTACGGGCAGACCAGCGGCGACATCGGCCCGCTGCTGAACACCCTGCGCCGCCGCTACCCGGCCGCGATGGGCTACGTCGAGGCCGCCGCCCGCACCGGCGAGGACGGCGGCGTGGTCACCTCCCGGCTGGGCCGGGCCTGTCCGCCGGCCTCCGCCGACTTCCTCGACCTCACCGAGGCCGACACCGCGGGCGAGGCCGGCGGCCGCACCGCCCGCGCCCGCGGCCGCTTCACCCGCAACTTCGTCATCCAGGCCAGCGCCGCCGACTGGGCCCTCGCCCTGCTCGCGGCCCTGCGCCGGCGCCTCGGCGAGCTGCCCGCGGCGAGCCCGGCGGACCGCCCGCACCTGGTGTTCTTCCAGCACGACGAGGTGCTGGTGCACACCCCGGCCAACCTCGCCGACGAGGTGGCCGCCGCCGTCACCGAGGCCGCCGACGAGGCCCGCCGGCTGGTGTTCGGCGACACCCCGGTGCGGTTCCCGCTCACCACGGCGGTGGTGGACTGCTACGCCGACGCGAAATAGCCCCTACAGCAGCCCTACAGCTTCCGGAAGGAGCGCGCGTCCTCGGCCGCCGCGACCACCTCGACCAGCCCCGCCCCGGCCGAGGCGGTGACGGCGGCGGCCACCGCGCCCTCCACGAACGGCGCGTCCACCAGCCGCACGCCGGGCCGCGGCTCGTCCTCCAGCACGGTGACGGCGGTGAGCACCGAGCTGCCGAGGTCCGGCAGCACGACCACGCCCGCCCCGCCGTCCGCCCGCTCGATCGCCCCGGCGATCAGCTCGTAGCTGGTGCCGAGCCCGCCGTCCTCCGTGCCGCCCGCGACCACCACCCGCACGCCGTCCGGGGCGAGCTCGCCGAGCAGCTCGCGCAGCCCCTCCGCGAGCCGGGCGCTGTGCGAGACCAGAACAATGCCCACGTTCTCACTCATGCCGACGACCCTACGGCGCGGTCCCGCTGCTCCGGGAGAGTGACCGGAATCGTGCGTGTCGCACCCCGTGCCCACCACCCCCGTCTGGCGTAGCGTCGGGTCAGCACCGCCGAAGCGTCCTGGACCGAGGGAGCGAAGAGCGTTGAAGAAGCTGATCAACACCCCGGAGAGCGTCCTGGAGGACGCCCTGGCCGGAGTCGCCGCCGCCCATCCGGAGCTGACGGTGGACGTCCCCAACCGGGTGATCACCCGGGCCGCCCGCCCGGCCGGGCCCAAGGTCGCGCTGATCTCCGGCGGCGGTTCCGGCCACGAGCCGCTGCACGGCGGCTTCGTCGGCCCCGGCATGCTCGACGCCGCCTGCCCCGGCGAGGTGTTCACCTCGCCCGTCCCGGACCAGATGCTGGCCGCCGCCAAGGCCGTGGAGAACGGCGCCGGGGTCGTCTTCGTCGTGAAGAACTACACCGGCGACGTGATGAACTTCGAGCTCGCCGCCGAACTCGCCGCCGAGGAGGGCCTGGAGGTCCGCACCGTCCTGGTCAACGACGACGTCGCGGTCGAGGACTCCACCTGGACGGCCGGACGCCGGGGCACCGGCGCGACCGTCCTGGTCGAGAAGACCGCCGGCGCGCTGGCCGAGCGTGGCGCCCCGCTGGACGAGGTGGCCGCCCTGGGCGAGCGGGCCAACGCCGCCTCCCGTTCCTTCGCGATCGCGCTCTCGCCCGCCACCGTCCCGGCCGCCGGCAAGCCCGGCTTCGACCTGCCCGAGGACGAGATCGAGGTCGGCGTCGGCATCCACGGCGAGCCCGGCCGCCGCCGCGAGAAGCTCCGCCCGGCCCGCGAGCTGGCCGCCGAGGTGGTCGAGACCATCCTGACCGACCACCACCTGACCCCGGGCGACGAGGTGATCGCCCTGCTCAACGGCCTGGGCGCCACCCCGCTGCTGGAGCTGTACGTCGTCTACGGCGAGGTCGCCGCGCGGCTCGCCGAGCGCGGCATCACGGTGGCCCGCAGCCTGGTCGGCAACTACGTCACCAGCCTCGACATGGCGGGCTTCTCGCTCACCCTCACCAAGGCCGACACCCAGCTGCTGGAACTCTGGGACGCCCCGGTCGACACCCCCGCCCTCAAGCGAGCCTGACACCATGGACTTCGACACCCCGCAGGCCGAGGCCTGGATCCGCGCGATCGCCGCCGCCGTCGAGAAGGACCAGTCCCGGCTCACCGAGCTGGACTCCGCCATCGGCGACGGCGACCACGGCAGCAACCTCCAGCGCGGCTTCGCCGCCGCCCTCGCCACCCTCGACGGCCTCCGGCCGGACAGCCCCGGCGCCGTCCTCACCAAAACCGGCACCACTCTCATCTCCAAGGTCGGCGGCGCCTCCGGCCCCCTCTACGGCAAGGCCTTCCGCGCCATCGGCGCCGCCCTGCCCGAACCCGCCGACCCGGCCACCCTCGCCGAGGCCCTCTCCGCCGGACTTGACGCCATCCGTCTCCTCGGCAAGGCCGACCCCGGCGACAAGACCATCGTCGACGCCTGGGCCCCGGCCGTCGCCGCCTTCCGCGCCACAGCCGCCACCGGAGCCACCCTCCCCCAAGCCGCCACCGCAGCCGCCGACGCCGCCGAACAGGGCGCCCGCGCCACCGTCCCCCTCCAGGCCCGCAAAGGCCGCGCCTCCTACCTCGGCGAACGCAGCATCGGCCACCAGGACCCCGGCGCCACGTCCACCGCCCTCATCTTCCGCACCCTCGCCACCACCCTCACCACCTGACCCCACCCAGCCCCCAACCCCAACCCACCCACCCCCCTCACCCGCCCCAGCGAGAGGGACGCGCTGCGGAAGGGGCGGCGCAGGGGGCGGCCCGGAGAGGGGCGTTGCGGGTGATTTTCAGACTGCCAACGGCGCCCAGCACCCCACCCACAGAGTCGGCAGTCTGAAAATCATCCAGCCCCTCGGAGCGGCCACCCCCGGAGCCGCCCCGCCCCCCACCCTCCCGAAAGCCACAACCCACACCCCAGCCCCGCGCAGCGGCCCCTCACCCCTCCCCCACCCGACCTCGGCGGGCGCGCCGAGGGACCGCCCGAGGCCGAGCGGCACCCACCGGTCCGGCGCGTCGAGGACGTGGGCCCGCCCCGTGCCGTCCACCCTGATCGGCGGCACGTGCCCGTACTGCAGCAGTTCCATCGCCCCGGGCGTGCGGAACTCCGCGAACAGCGCCGTGGTGAACTCCCCGTCCGGCACGTGCCGTTCGACGCTGGCCTCGATCCGCGCGGCGACGCCCCGCAGCCCGGCCTCGTCGTACGCGGCCTCGCGGAACGCGCCCAGCACCACGGCCGCGGTCTGCACCGCCGCGAGCCCCTTGCCCCGGGCGTCCCCGACCGCGACCCGGGTGCCGTGCGGCGTCTCCAGGACGGAGTACAGGTCCCCGCCGATCCGCGAGGCGTCCGCCGCCGACACGTACCGCACGGCCAGCCGCAGCGGCCCGACCACCGGCTCCGGCAGCCGCAGCAGCGCCCGCTGGGCCGCTTCGGCGACGGAGCTGACGGCCGCGAAGGCCGCCGCGCGCCGCATCCGGAGCTTGGCGACCCACGCGGAGAACAGCGCCACCACCAGGTAGCTGACCATCGCGCCGTAGCGGAAGCGCGCGTCGTTGATGTTGTCGACCTCGTCGTAGTGGCTGAGCCCGAACACCGCGAGCAGTCCGAGCGCGCAGACCGCGAGCAGCTCGCGGGGCCGGAGGGTCAGGGCCGCGACGGTCGGCACGACGGTCATCAGCGGGGCGCGGTAGCGGTCCTTGCCGGAGAGGAAGTCCGCGAGCGCGACCAGCAGCATGGCGAGCAGCGCCGGGCACGGCGCCACAGCGGCACGTCCTCGAGGTCGGCGGCCAGCAGGGCGCCGCGCTGCCGGGCCGTCGGCAGTCCCGCTGCCGTGGGCTCCGAGGGCGACTGGGCGCGGCGGATCGGAAACACATACCGAACATAAGGGACGATCACGGCACCCATCCACCCACCCGGTCGCCTACGATTCGATGCACCTCCCCCACCCCTCCGGGAAATACCCCACAGGGGTATGGTGTTATCAGCATAGGAACCGCACCGACCTCCCGGAGGCCCGATGTCCAGCACCAGCACCATCACCTACACCGTGTCCGGCATGAGCTGCGGCCACTGCGAGAAGGCGATCAGCGAGGAGCTGTCCGCGCTGACCGGGGTCACCGAGGTCGCCGCCGACGCCAAGGCCGGTACCGTGACGGTCTCCTCCGCCGCGCCGTTGGACGACGAGCAGGTCCGCGCCGCCGTCGACGAGGCCGGCTACGAGCTGGTCGGCCGCAGCGTCTGAACCGCCGAGGCGCGGCGGGGCCGGACCAGCGGTCCCGCCGCACGCCCCCCACCAAGGAGCTGATCCGCATGAGCACGTCCGCCCCGGACGTCGAGGCCCGGGACCGGGTCGAGCTGTCGATCGGCGGGATGACCTGCGCCTCCTGCGCGGCCCGGATCGAGAAGAAGCTCAACCGGATGGAGGGCGTCGAGGCGACCGTCAACTTCGCCACCGAGAAGGCCCGGGTCGACTACGGACCGGGGACCACGGTGGCGGACCTGATCGCCACCGTCGAGCGCACCGGCTACACCGCCGAGCTCCCCCCGCCCCCGGCCCCCGCCGCCCCCGAGCCGACCTCCACCGCCACCGCGCCCGAGCGGCCCGCCGCCGACCCCCTCCTCGACCGGCTGCTGATCAGCGCCGTCCTCAGCGTCCCCGTGGTCCTGCTGTCGATGGTCCCGGCCCTGCAGTTCGCCAACTGGCAATGGCTGGCCTTCGCGCTCACCGGCCCGGTCGTGGTGTACGGCGGCCTGCCGTTCCACCGGGCCGCCTGGACCAACCTCAAGCACGGCGCCGCCACCATGGACACCCTGGTCTCGCTCGGCACCCTGGCCGCCTTCGGCTGGTCCTGCTGGGCGCTGTTCTGGGGTCACGCCGGCATGCCCGGCATGCACCACGACTTCTCGCTCGCCGTCGGCGACACCGACGCCTCCTCCACCCTCTACCTGGAGACCGCGGCCGCCGTCACCGTGCTGATCCTGCTCGGCCGCTACCTGGAGGCCCGCTCCAAGCGCCGGGCCGGCGCCGCGCTGCACGCCCTGCTCGACCTCGGCGCCAAGGACGTCGCGGTGCTCCAGGGCGGCCGGGAGGTGCGCCTGCCGGTGGACCGGCTGACCGTCGGCACGCGCTTCGTGGTCCGCCCCGGCGAGAAGATCGCCACCGACGGGGTGGTGGTCGAGGGCGGCTCCGCGGTGGACGCCTCGATGCTCACCGGCGAGTCCGTCCCGGTCGAGGTCGCCGTGGGCGACCCGGTCACCGGTGCCACCGTCAACGCCGGCGGGCGCCTCGTGGTCGAGGCCACCCGGGTCGGCGCGGACACCCGGCTGGCCCGGATGGCCAAGCTGGTCGAGGAGGCCCAGAACGGCAAGGCCGCGGCCCAGCGGCTGGCCGACCGGATCTCCGCGGTCTTCGTCCCCGCCGTCGTCCTGATCTCCCTGGCCACCCTGGTCACCTGGCTGCTGGCCACCGACAGCCCCACCGAGGCGTTCACCGCCGCCGTGGCCGTCCTGATCATCGCCTGCCCCTGCGCCCTCGGCCTGGCCACCCCGACCGCCCTCATGGTCGGCACCGGTCGCGGCGCCCAGCTCGGCATCCTGATCAAGGGCCCCGAGGTCCTGGAGACCACCCGCACGGTGGACACCGTCGTCCTGGACAAGACCGGCACCGTCACCACCGGCCGGATGGCCCTGGTCGCCGTGCACACCGCCGAGGGCGTCGACGAGACCGAGGCGTTGCGGCTGGCCGGGGCCGTCGAACACGCCTCCGAGCACCCGATCGCCGCCGCCATCGCCGCGGCCGCCGCCGAGAGGGCGGGCGGGCTGCCGCCGGTCGAGGGCTTCCGCAGCGTCCCCGGCCGGGGCGTGGAGGGCGTCGTGGCGGGCCGCACGGTGGTCGCCGGGCACGAGGCCCTGCTCGCCGACCGGGCACTGCACCTGCCGCCCTCCCTGGCCCGCGCCAAGGCCGCCGCCGAGGCGGCCGGACGGACGGCCGTCGCGGTCGGCTGGGGCGGCGAGGCCCGGGCCGTCCTGGAGATCGCCGACGCGGTCAAGCCGACCAGCGCCGAGGCGGTCGCCCGGCTGCGCGCACTGGGCCTGCGCCCGGTGCTGCTGACCGGCGACCACCGCGCGGTCGCCGAGGCGGTCGCGGCCGAAGTCGGCATCCCCGCCGGGGACGTGATCGCCGAGGTGCTCCCCGAGGACAAGGTCGCCACCGTCAAGCGGCTGCAGGCCGAGGGAAAGGTCGTCGCGATGGTCGGCGACGGCGTCAACGACGCGGCCGCCCTCGCCCAGGCCGATCTCGGCCTGGCGATGGGCACCGGAACCGACGCCGCGATCGAGGCGAGCGACCTCACTCTGGTCCGCGGCGACCTGCGCTCGGCGGCCGACGCCATCCGGCTCTCCCGCCGCACCCTCGGCACCATCAGGGGCAACCTCTTCTGGGCCTTCGGCTACAACGTCGCGGCGATCCCACTGGCCGCCGCAGGACTGCTCAACCCGATGATCGCCGGAGCCGCGATGGCCTTCTCCTCGGTCTTCGTGGTCACCAACAGCCTCCGGCTGCGCCGCTTCCGGCCCGCCTGAGCCCTGCGCCCGCCCCGCCGCGAACGTGCGCAGGGGCCCGGACCGATGGCGGTCCGGGCCCCTGCGCACGCTGCGGTCGTCCAGGCCGCGGGCGTCAACGTCCCAGCAGCTCGCCGCCGTTGCAGTGCAGGATCTCGCCGGTGATGAACCCGGCCTCGGGCGAGGCGAGGAAGTGCACCGCCGCCGCGACCTCCCCGGTCTCGCCGATCCGGCCGAGCAGGGTGCGGGCCGCCCGGCGGGCGACCTCGGCCTCGTCCAGCCGCGGCCCGAAGAACTCGGTGCCGCTGACCGTCCCCGGCGCGACGATGTTGGCGGTGATGCCCGAGGTGCCCAACTGGGCGGCCAGGAAGTGGTTCCAGGCGTGCAGCGAGGCCTTCGCCGCGCCGTACGAGCCGGCCCCGCGCAGGGCGGCGATGGAGCTGATGGTGACCACCCTGCCGGAGCCCGGGGTGAGCCGGTCGCGGATCGACTCGGTGAGCAGCACCACGGTCAGCACGTTGCGCTCGAAGTCGCCGCGCCAGCGGGCCAGCAGGGCGTGCGGGCCGCCGCCGACCACCGTCTCCCGGCTGCCGGCGTTGTTGACCAGCACGTCGATCCGCTCAGGCAGTTCGCGCACCGCGGCCTCGACGTCGTCCGGGTCGGCGAGGTCGCAGACCAGCGGGGTGACGTTCGGGCCGAGGTCGGCCGCGGCCTTCTCCAGGACCGCGCGGCGGCGGCCCACGATCACCACCCGGTCGTCCGCCTCGGCGAACCGCCGCGCGACTTCGTACCCGATTCCCGTGCCACCGCCGGTGACGACGACGTTCCTGGCCATCTGCGCACTCCCTCCCCAGTTCCGCCGTCGCGCTGCGAGTGCGCGACGGTCCGTACCGGAATGCCACGATTCCTATCACGCTCGGTTGCCGTGACTGCGGGGAGGGTGACGTCCCGCGCGAGAGAAGGTGTGGTATGGGCGGGGTACGACGCGCACACGGAGCGTGGCGAGAGGCAGCTCACACCCTCCGGGCGTAACTTCTCGCACCCTGATACGTCTTAGGTTGGTAGTGCGGCAGTTTTTCCGACGGGCGGGGACGCGATGAACGGCAACGCGTCCCCGCGCTTCCATCGGCTGTCGCCGACGGGGCTCCGGCGGGCCCCGGGAACGGTCGTCGTCCTCGACGGCCTTCGCGCACGGCGCCGGGGTCCTGGCGGGCCAGGGACGCTTTGAGCGGCCGTCTCCTGGTTGCGGCCGGCCCCGGAGTCGTGCGCCGTACGGTCCGTCCCCGCGCCGCCCCCTTCGGGGGAACGGCGCGGGAACGCGGAGGGGCCCGGCCGCTCGAACAGCGGCCGGGCCCCTTTCAGCTTCCGCGCGGGTCGGTACCCGTCGTCAGCGTCGTCGCGCGCGTCGTCAGCGGCCCTCGAGCGGGACGTAGTCACGGATCGCGGTGCCGGTGTAGATCTGGCGCGGACGGCCGATCCGGCTGGTCGGGTCGTTGATCATCTCGTGCCAGTGGGCGATCCAGCCCGGCAGCCGGCCGAGGGCGAACAGCACGGTGAACATGCTGGTCGGGAAGCCCATGGCGCGGTAGATCAGGCCGGTGTAGAAGTCCACGTTCGGGTACAGCTTGCGCGAGATGAAGAAGTCGTCCTTGAGAGCGTGCTCCTCCAGCTTGAGCGCGATCTCCAGCAGCTCGTCGCTCTTGCCGAGCTGGCCGAGGACCTCGTGCGCGAGCTGCTTGACCTGGGCGGCACGCGGGTCGAACGCCTTGTAGACCCGGTGGCCGAAGCCCATCAGCTTGACGCCGGCTTCCTTGTTCTTGACCTTCGTGATGAAGGAGTCGACGTCGCCGCCGTCCTTCTGGATGCTCTCCAGCATCTCCAGCACGGCCTGGTTGGCGCCGCCGTGCAGCGGGCCCCACAGGGCCGAGATGCCGGCCGAGATCGAGGCGAACAGGTTGGCGTGGCTGGAGCCGACCAGGCGCACGGTGGAGGTCGAGCAGTTCTGCTCGTGGTCCGCGTGCAGGATGAGCAGCTTGTCCAGGGCGTTGACGACGACCGGGTTGAGCTCGTAGTCCTCGGCGGGGACGGCGAAGGTCATCCGCAGGAAGTTCTCGACGTAGCTCAGGTCGTTGCGCGGGTAGACGAAGGGCTGGCCCATCGCCTTCTTGTACGCGTACGCGGCGATCGTCGGCAGCTTGGCGAGCAGGCGGACCGTCGACAGGTGGCGCTGGGCCGCGTCGAACGGGTTGTGGCTCTCCGGGTAGAACGTGGACAGCGCGCCGACGACCGAGGACAGCATGGCCATCGGGTGGGCGTCCCGCGGGAAGCCCTGGAAGAAGCGCTTGACGTCCTCGTGCAGCAGGGTGTGCTGGGTGATCTCGCGGTTGAACTCCGCCAGCTGGTCCGCGTTCGGCAGCTCACCGTTGATCAGGAGGTACGCGGTCTCGATGAAGCCGCCCTGCGAGGCGAGCTGCTCGATCGGGTAGCCGCGGTACCGCAGGATGCCGTTGTCGCCGTCCACGAAGGTGATCGCGGACTTGTACGCGGCGGTGTTACCGAAGCCGTTGTCCAGGGTGACCAGGCCGGTCTGCGGGAGCAGCTTCGAGATGTCGAAGCCGGCGTTGCCCGCAGTGCTCTCGACGACGGGGTACTCGTACTCGCCGTCCTGGTACCGCAGTACTACCGAGTTGTCGCTCACGTCTTCCTCACCGACGAAATGAATCCTCTTCCAAGGTGCCCTGACTGTCTCCACCATCCCCCATCCGGAGGACAGCCGCGCACCCGGGGTGGCCCGAAAGGGCCCGCCCCTACAAAACCTGCCGCCGCAGCCGGTACGAACCGGACAAGATCGGCACCACCCTAGGCTCTGCCGTAAATCTCTTCACGTCAAGAGAACCTTAAAGGCAACCATCCCGTTGGAGAATCATCCAGTGGTCAGCCGATGATCGAGCGCGGTATGCCTCCGACCTGCGCTGACGGCCCGCACGGCCTGCGCGATCGCCTTCCGTGACCCGACCAGCACCACGAGTTTCCGGGCCCTGGTCACAGCGGTGTAGAGCAGGTTTCGCTGGAGCATTGTCCAAGCGGACATGGTGACCGGAATCACCACCACCGGGTACTCGCTGCCCTGCGAGCGGTGGATGGTCACCGCGTAGGCGTGGGACAGCTCCTCCAGTTCGTCGAAGTCGTACACCACCTCCTCGTCCTCGTCGGTGAGCACCGTCAGCCGCTGGTCGTCCACGCTGAGGGCGGTCACCACTCCCACTGTGCCGTTGAAGATGCCGTTCCGCCCCTTGTCGTAGTTGTTGCGGATCTGCGTGACCTTGTCCCCCACCCGGAACGTACGACCGCCGAAACGGCGTTCGGCCAGCCCCTCCCGGGCCGGCGTCACCGCCCCCTGGAGCAGGGTGTTCAGGTTCCCCGCCCCCGCCGGACCGCGGTGCATCGGCGCCAGCACCTGGACGTCCCGACGCGGGTCGAAGCCGAACTTCTGCGGGATCCGGCGCGCCACCACGTCCACCGTCAGCCCGGCCGCCCGCTCCGCGTCGTCCTCCGCGAACAGGAAGAAGTCCGCCAGACCGTCCGTCAGCGGCGGCCTGCCCTCGTTGATGCGGTGCGCGTTGGTCACCACGCCCGACTGCTGCGCCTGCCGGAAGATCCTGGTCAGCCGCACCGACGGGATCGGACCGCCCTGCGCCAGCAGGTCCCGAAGCACCTCCCCCGCACCGACCGAGGGCAGCTGGTCCACGTCCCCCACGAACAGCAGATGAGCACCCATCGGCACCGCCTTGACCAGCTTGTTCGCCAGGATCAGGTCCAGCATCGAGGCCTCGTCGACCACCACCAGGTCCGCGTCCAGCGGCCGGTCCCGGTCGTACGCGGCGTCCCCGCCCGGCTTTAGCTCCAGCAGCCGGTGCACCGTCGAGGCCTCCACCCCGGTCAGCTCCGACAGCCGCTTCGCCGCCCGGCCGGTCGGCGCCGCCAGCACCACCTTGGCCCGCTTCGCCAGCGCCAGCGTCACGATCGACTTCACCGTGAACGACTTGCCGCAGCCCGGACCGCCCGTCAGCACCGCGACCCGCTCGGTCAACGCCAGCCGCACCGACTGCTCCTGCTCCGGTGCGAGCGACGCCCCGGTCCGCTTCGCCAGCCAGTCCAGCGCCACCGGCCAGTCCACGCCGGCGAACCACGGCATCCGGTCCGTGTCCGAACGCAGCAGCCGCAGGAGCTGGTTGGCCAGCGAGATCTCCGCCCGGTGGAACGGCACCAGGTACACCGCGGTGATCGACTCGCCGCCCTCCCCCGGCACCGACTCGCGCACCACCCCCTCGGTCGCCACCAGCTCCGCCAGGCAGTCGATCACCAGCCCGACGTCCACCTGCAGCAGCTTCACGCCGTCCGCGATCAGCCGCTCCTCCGGCAGGAAGCAGTGCCCCTGGTCGCTGCTCTGCGACAGCGCGTACTGCAGCCCGGCCTTCACCCGCTCCGGGCTGTCGTGCGGGATCCCCACCGCCTGGGCGATCCGGTCCGCCGTCAGGAAGCCGATGCCCCAGACGTCCGAGGCCAGCCGGTACGGCTCGTTCTTCACCACCCCGATCGAACCGTCGCCGTACTGCTTGTAGATTCGCACAGCCAGCGAGGTCGACACCCCGACCCCCTGCAGGAAGACCATCACCTCCTTGATGGCCTTCTGCTCCTCCCAGGCCGCCGCGATCTTCTTGGTGCGCTTGGGTCCCAGCCCCGGCACCTCGATCAGCCGGCCCGGCTCGCTCTCGATCACCTCCAGGGTGTCCACCCCGAACCGCTCCACGATCCGCTCGGCGAACCGCGGCCCGATCCCCTTGATCAGCCCCGAGCCCAGGTACCGCTGGATGCCCTGCACCGTCGCCGGCAGCACCGTCGTGTAGTTCTCCACCGTGAACTGCCGCCCGTACTGCGGGTGCGAGCCCCACCGGCCGTGCAGCCGCAGCGACTCCCCGACCTGCGCCCCCAGCAGTGCGCCCACCACCGTCAGCAGGTCGTTCCCTCCCCGACCGGTGTCCACCCGGGCCACCGTGTAACCGGTCTCCTCGTTGGCGTACGTGATCCGCTCCAGCACGCCTTCGACCTGCGCGAGCTGGCGAGGCTGCTGCTCCGACGGCGCCTGCTTGCCCACCGGGCCCCCTTCGACCAGTACGGGTGGATCGATTCCGCTACGCACCGTACCGCCCGGCCCCGACAACCCCACAGTCGCGAGGCCCAGGGCCCACGGTCGAGGGCTGTCGTGCACCGCCTCCACCGAGGTGCCAGGCTGTCTGTAGGCAGGGGGACCGTCGACCGCGCCCGCCCGGGCCGGCCCCGTCCGAGGAGCAGTGCCGACATGCTCAACACCGCCTTCCACCCCGGCTCCCCGGACTGGCTCGACCTGGGCAGCCCCGACACCCGGGCCTCCGTCGACTTCTACACCGCGCTCTTCGGCTGGACCTTCGACTCGGCCGGCCCGGAGGCCGGCGGCTACGGCTTCTTCCGGCTCGACGGCCGGACCGTCGCCGCCCTCGGCCCGCTCACCGAGGAGGGCGCCCTGCCCGGCTGGACCCTGTACTTCGCCACCCTCGACGCCGACCGCACCACCGAACTGGTCGAACAGGCCGGCGGCCGCGTCCGGTTCACCCCCTTCGACGTCTTCACGGCAGGCCGGATGGCCGGCTACACCGACCCGACCGGCGCCGAGTTCGCCGTCTGGCAGCCACACGACACCCGCGGCCTGGACGTCGTCGACGAGGAGGGCAGCCTCTGCTGGGCCGAGTGCCACAGCATCGACGCCGAGCGCGCCAAGTCCTTCTACCGCACGGTCTTCGGCTGGCAGGAGCAGGACGTCCCGTTCGGGGACTCGCTCTACACCGTCCTCACCCCGGCCGGCGGCGGCACCGACGACGCCCACGGCGGCATCGTGCAGCTCAGCCCCGAGCAGACCGCCGGCGGCACCGGCTCGCACTGGCTCCCGTACTTCGAAGTCCCCAACGCCGACGCCAGTCTCGCCATCGCCGACACACTCGGCGCGACCGTCCGCCTCCCCGCCACCGACGTCCACGGCGTCGGCCGCCTGGCCCAGCTGACCGACCCGCACGGCGCCGCCTTCGCCGTCATCGCCAGCGCAAAGCCCGGGGAGTGACGCCGGATCACCTCAGGGCCCCTCAGAAGGGCCGTGGAGGGACGCTACGGGCGTAGATGACGGGTCGCGAAGGAAATGGGTCGCCCGATGGCCCGATCGCGGCCGCAGCGGCCGTTTCTGGCGATCACCCGGAATCGATCCTCCGGAAAACGCGAAGAACCCCCAGCCCGGTTTCCCGGCTGGGGGTTCTTCTGAAGAATTGTTCGGCGGCGTCCTACTCTCCCACAGGGTCCCCCCTGCAGTACCATCGGCGCTGTGAGGCTTAGCTTCCGGGTTCGGAATGTAACCGGGCGTTTCCCTCACGCTATGACCACCGAAACACTATGAAACTGTCAACCGCACACCCGAAATTCGGGCGGGTCGTTGTTTCAGAACAACACAGTGGACGCGAGCAACTGAGGACAAGCCCTCGGCCTATTAGTACCGGTCAACTCCACCCCTCACAGGGCTTCCATATCCGGCCTATCAACCCAGTCGTCTACTGGGAGCC